>DATFWO010000403.1:0-63416 GCA_035259205.1 Burkholderiales bacterium
CAGCCAACGTATTCGAAGCCAACAGCAATCCCGCCAGAACAACAACGATACGTGCTTTGTGCGGATTCACACGCACCTCGCGAAAAAAGGAGCGGGGCTCGTGCCCCGCCTCACCAGTCACGACCCATCAGTCACGAGTCACCAGTCACGAGTCACCAGTCACTTCTATTTGAAGTTCGCCGCTTCGCGCGCCGTCCCCGTGAGCTCCAGGATGTGCATGCCGGTATTGGCGCGGTCCACGACGTAGATGTAGCCGCGGTCGTCGACCTCGACGTTGTTGGTCTGGATCACGATCTTGCAGCGCTCCTGCCCGTCGGCGGTCTTGATACAGCGCCTGTCGGTTTCGGCGGTAATCGCCGGGATGTAGTAGCCGATCTCCTTCGGGTTGTACGGATCGCGGATGTCCACCGCGCGCACGCCCGCGTTGAAATAGGTGACGAAGACCACGCGCTTGTCGTACACGGGCGGCATCCGCTCGTTCGAGCCGTGCGAGCCGAAGCGGCCGCCACGCGAGCAGAAGCTCCCGGGCTTCTCGGGCACGTCGAAGTTCGAGATCGGAAACGGCCGTGCTTCCTCCGTGATGTCTACGATATATACCTGCTGCCGCGGCTCCTGGCACTCGTTGGAGGTCGACTCGTTCACGACGACGATGATGTCCCGGTGCTTCGGTCCCTTGGTGTACTGGGCGAGCCCGGGCATCGGAATGCCCAGCACCGGCAGGGTGGTGTGCGCGCCCCAGTAGAGCGGCGTGTTGATGCGCGCGATCTGCGGCTCGAGCAGCCCCTGCGGCGTCGGCTCCTTTGCGCCCTTGAGGAGCTTCTCGCGGTCAAGTATCTGGATCACGCCGTTGCTGACCGTGCCGTAGCCGAGATAGAGCCGGTTGCCCTTCGGGCCGGTCGAGATGGCCCCGTGCAGCGCGTAAAAGGAATCCGGCTCGGTCGATTTCGAGCCCGGCTCCTGGCCGGGCAATCCGAAATCCCGGACGTGCACGGGCTTCGCCGGGTCGGACAGGTCGAACACCTGCGTCATGCGGCGCGTCTTCCACCCTTTGACTCCCGAGACCAGGTAGGCGATGCCGCTGTCGCACTCCCACCAGTTCTTGTGCGTGTCCCGCAAGCCCTTCACCAGGGCATTCATGAACACGGGCTTTTCGGGGTTGGTGACGTCCCATACTTCGTGGGCCGAGTTGCCGAACGAGCGCAGCATGTAGACCTTGCTGCGGTCGCCTTTGGGCAGGCTCGAGCCGTCGCAGATGCGCACCATCTGCGCGCCGCCGGACTCCGTGCCGCCTTCCTGGCCCGCGATGTGCGCCAGGTAACGGGGCCGAGCCGGATCGGTTACATCGATAATGGACGTGCCGTTGAACTCGTTCTGCCCGTTCAACGGGTTCACTTTCGCCGGGCCGCCATGGTGCCCGACGTACGCGATCACGCGGTTGCCGTGCCGGTGCAGCTCCGGCTGGTAGGCGCTGCGGGCCTGCAGCGGGATGAAGCCCACGAGCCGCATGTTCTGCGATTCCGCCTGCTCCGCGCGATACGGGCTCGAGCCCGTCTGGGTCTGCGTCCCCGCGCATCCCGCGAGCAGTACCGACGCAGCCGCAACCATGGTGCCCAGGCGCACAAGCAGTACATTGTCTTGCCTTTCCTTCTCCATTTCCTCCCCTCCGTTTTTTGAAAATAGCGCAGCGACCCGGTACGGTCCGCGCCGGTGATGAAAACCGTCAGGCCACCTGCTGTTGCGGTGATGAGAGCGCCGTCTTTACGCGCTCGGGCAGGAGGGGCATGGCGCGCAGCCGCGCGCCGGTCAAGCGATAGACCGCGTTCGCGATCGCCGGCGCCATCGGCGCGACGCCGATCTGCCCGGCGCCCGAGGCCTGGCCCAAGGCGCCCTGAACGACGCGGATCTCGATGTCGGGAATTTCGTCCATGCGCGGCACCGGATAATCGTGGAAATTCGAATGCTGCACGACCCCGTCCTTGATCGCGACGCGCTCGCGCAGCCCCGCCGACATGCCCCAGATGATCCCGGTCTCCAGTTGCTGGCGCAGATGGCGCGGCTGGATGGCGGTGCCCGGATCGGCCGCCGCCCAGACCTTGTGCACTTTGATGGCCCCGCTCGCGCGGTCGACCGATACTTCCACGACCTCGGCGATCTGGCAGTTCCAGCGGCCGCCGTGATTGTAGCCGACTCCGAGCGCGGTGCCGCCTTCAGCGCGGCTGCTTGCACTTCCTTCGGTGCGCCTACGGCCCCAGTCGGACATCTCGCGCACGAGCTTGAGCAGCGCTTTGCCACGCTCGTCGGTCAGGAGCTCGATGCGCAGGTCGAGCGGGTCGCGACCGAGCTTCGCCGCAATCTCGTCCACGAACGATTCCACCGCGAAAATCGTGAAGCCATTGCCCACCGCGTTCCAGTAGCCGACCGGAACGCCCCCTGCCCGGTGGACGTACTCGTGATGCTTGTTCGGTATGCCGTAGGGCTGGGTCATGCCGACCGCGACGGAGCCGTCCGTGCCGGGATTCCGGTCCCAGACGACCTTGCGCGCGCGGAGCGCGGGAGCGTCCGCGACCAGCCGATGGCTCCAGCCGGTCACCTTGCCTTCTGCCGAGATGGCAGCATCCATGCGCTGCGCGGAGAGCGGCCGGTAGGCGCCGTGCTGCACGTCGTCCTCGCGGCTCCAGATCACCTTGACGGGCTTGTCCAGCGCCTTGGTCAGCATCGCCGCTTCGGCGTTGGCGAGTTGCTCGAGCTTGGCTCCGAAACCGCCGCCGAGGAACGTCGTGTGCACGCGCACCTTGTCAGCGGGTATGCCGGTCACGCGCCCGCACGCTTCCTGAGCCCAGGTCTGGCCCTGGGTGGGAGCCCATACCTCGAGATCGTCGTGGAGCAGCCACGCGGTGGCGTTGAACGGCTCCATGCACGCGTGGTGCACGTGGTCGGTCAGGTACACCGCTGAGATCGTCTGCGCCGCGGCTTTCAGGGCAGCGTCGAAGTCTCCGACGCCGTCGAAGGCACGACCTTTCTGCGAGCGGTCGCTCGCCACCGCGGCCCACTCCCGCTTCGTCGCCTCGCTGTCGTACCTGGAGGCCGCCGAGCCGGTGCGCCATTCGACCTTCAGCGCGCGCTTCCCCTTGACGGTCGCCCAGTAGTCGGTGCCGACCACCGCGACGCCGTGAGGAAGCTGCACCACCTTCAATACGCCTTCGACCTTTAGCGCCTCGGCGCCGTCGACCTTCACCGGACCGTTTTCTGCGCCGTCGCCGTAGAGCGGATGCGGGCAGGTCACGACCGGCGGGTGCAGGATGGACGCATACAGCAGGCCCGGCATCTGCACGTCGATACCATACTTCGCGCTGCCATTTACTTTCAAGGGGACGTCAAGCCGCTCCACGTCGCGGCCGATCAGCCGCCACTGCGAGGGCGACTTCAGGTCCTTCTCGGTGAATTGCGGCGCATCGAGCTTGATCTCCTCGAGCTTGGCGATCTCCATGTAGCTCATCTTGCGGCCCGACGCGGCATGGACCACATGGCTGGGCACGGTCGAGCATTCCGCGACCGATACCCCCCAGCTGCGGGCGGCGTTCGCCATCAGGATGTAACGCGCCTGCGCTCCCGCGAGGCGGACGATCTTCCAGTAGCCCTGCGTGCTGCGGCTGCCGCCTACGCCCTGCACGTTGTTGTAATCGGGATTGATGTAGGCCTTGTCCGAAGGCGCCTGCTCGACCCTCACCTGGCGCCAGTCGGCGTCGAGCTCTTCGGCGAGCAGGAGCGGGAGCGACGTGTAGATGCCCTGCCCCATCTCCGCCGTCGGGCACATGATCTGTATCGTGTTTTCGCTGTTGGAGATGTGGACCCAGGGGTTGATGTCCACGTCGCCTTCCTCGCCGCATGCCCTCGCGTCGACCGCCCGCAGCAGTCCGTTCGCGGTGAGAACGAAGCCGAGCGTCAAGCCGCCGCTGCTTTTGAGAAAGCGGCGCCGACCCTCGCGCCGCTTCGAAGGATGAGGGATGAGGGATGAGGGATGAGGATTCCGTGCAGTCATCTCACACTTCTTTGGCAGCTCGCTGGATCGCGGCGACGATGCGCGGATACGAGCCGCAGCGGCAGATGTTGGTCTTCATGTGCTCGACGATCTCGGCGCGCGAGGGATTGCGCTTGTCCTTGAGCAGGGCCGCCGCCCGCATGATCTGGCCCGACTGGCAATAGCCGCACTGCGGCACCTGCTCGGCGATCCACGCCCGCTGCAGCGGGTGCTTCGAATCCGGCGACAGTCCTTCGATGGTCGTGACGCTCTTCCCAGCCATGTGCTGGATCTCCAGCAGGCACGAAAAAGCGGACCGGCCGTCCACGTGCACGGTGCACGCGCCGCACTGGCCCGCGCCGCAGCCGAACTTGGTGCCGGTCATCCTGAAGTTCTCGCGGAGAACCCAGAGGAGCGGCGTGTCGGGATGCGCGGTGACCGTGCGCTGGACGCCGTTGACGGTAAGCGTGGTCGTGATCATCTGCGGCATGGCCGTGTCACTCCGTCGCGCCTAAGGGCAGCCATACCGTGAGGTAGTTGCATAGCCTCTCATGCGGCGCGGCTGCCGGCCTCGGCCAGCGCCACCTTCACCCGGTCCGGCAGCATCGGCTGCTGCCGCAACCGCACCCCGGTCAGCGCGTAGACCGCGTTGGAGATCGCCGAGGGCACGACCGGCGTCGCCATCTGTCCCGCCCCCGTGGGGTGATTGCGCGTGGGTATCAGCTTGATGTGGATTTCGGGGACGTCGCTCATGCGCGGCACGTGATAGTCGTAGAAATTCCCCTGCTTCACCTGCCCGTCCTCGATCGTGATGCGCTCGCTAAGGGCGAGGCCCAGTCCGTAGACGATCGAGCTCTCGGTCTGCGCGATCACGTTGTCCGGGTGCACGGGAACGCCGCAGTCTATCGCGCACCAGAACTGGTGCACCTTGATCGCGCCGCTCACCCGGTCGACCGACACCTCGGCGATTCCTGCGACCTGCGTGCCCGAGTAATCGAGGTAGGCGATACCCAGGCCGCGGCCCGGGCGCTTCCTGTCCCAGTCGGCCATCTTCGCCGCTTCGTCGATCACATGGCGCGCGCGCTGCGCGAGCGGCGTCTTGTCGAGCAGCCGCCGGCGGAATTCCACGGGGTCCACGCCCTGTCGCGCCGCGAGCTCGTCCACGAAAACCTCGTTGGCGAAGCTGTTCTGGCCCACGCCGATCGCGCGCAGCGGATTGGTGCGCATGCCGGTCTTTTGCAGCAGTCCCTCGCTCATCCGGTCGGGAATGGCATAGGTCGGCAGCTCCGTGCCGCGTATCGCGATGCCGTCCACGCCCTTCGTGAGCTTGTGGCGGACGGGATCCATGAACGCGAGCACCTCGTCCGCGACCACGCGGTGCTGCCACGCGACTATCCTGCCCGACGCGTCCAGGCCCGCACGAATGCGGTTCACGTAGAGCGGGCGGAAGCGGCCGTTGTGCACGTCGTCCTCGCGGGTCCAGATCACTTTCACCGGTCGGCCCGCCGCCTTCGACATCAGAACGGAATCCACGATGAACTCGACGTCGCGGTTGCCGCGCCGGCCGAAGCCGCCGCCGAGCAGCATGCCGTTGAACTTCACTTTGGCTTCCGGAATGCCGAGCGCGGCCGCCACCGCGGCGACCGTTATCGTCTGGCTCTGGGTACCGGCCCAGACTTCCGCCGCGTCGCCGGCAGGAGAGACGGCCGCAACCGAGTTGAGCGGCTCCATCTGCGCGTGGTAGGCGTAGTCCGCACGGTACTCGCCCTCCACGATGGTTGCAGCTTTCGCCATCGCCGCCGCCATATCGCCCTTGCTGTCCCAGGGGAATCCCTTCTGGCTCGCGTCCTTCGCGATCGCCGAGAACTGCTCGTAGCCCTTGGCGCTGGAAAAGCCCCAGCCCGCGGCGTTGCGGCTCCAGCTCACTTTGAGCGCGTTCTTCGCCTTGAATGCAGCCCACGGCGTTTCCGCCAGCACTCCGACGCCGTATTGAAGCGGCACGATCCGGATTACGCCCTCGATCGCGCGCGCCGTGCTGTCGTCGATGCGCTCCGGCGCCGCGCCTTCCATCGGCTCGCGCAGGATCGCGCCGTAGATCATGCCGGGCACCTGCACGTCGATGCTGTACTGCGCCGTGCCGTTGACCTTGGACGGCACATCGATGCGCTGCGTGTCCTGACCGACCAGCCGGAACTGGGCGGTTGCAACCGGTGGCACGCTGACTTCGGGCGCGTTTGCAGGGATTTTCGCGAAACCCACGATCTCGCCGTAGCCGATCCGGCGGCCCGCTTTCTCGTGCACGACGTAGCCCGGTATCGTCGCGAGCTCTCCGGTCGGAACGCGCCAGTGATCGGCAACGCTGTCCAGGAGGACCTGGCGTACCTGCGCGCCGAACTGCCGCAGGTTGTTGAAATAGCCGGTGACGGTCGCGCTGCCCGCGGTGTACTGCTCGCCTCCGAACAGCGGATTGCCGTAGAGCTTGCCGCTCGGATAAGCAGGGACGATTTTCACCTTCGCCCAGTCGGCGTCCATCTCGTCGGCCACGATGCGCGGCAGCGAGGTGAGCGACCCCTGCCCCATCTCGCACGCCGGCGACATGATTGCGACGGTGCCGTCGGCGTACAACGTCACCCATGGATTCATCGCGACGCTCTTTGTCCCCTGCGCGGCCGCTGCGCCGCCGGTCGCGCGGAGGAAGTCCGGGATTCCCGCAGCGACGCCGAAGGTCAATCCCGCCGCCCCGAGCATGAAGCGGCGCCGGCCTCCATTTGCGGTGATTCGTGACTCGTGACTCGTGACCCGAACGCCCGCTGCGCGGGGCGCCCTCATCCCTCTGCCCTCATCCCTCATCCGTTTCATGTCACGCCTCCTTCGCCGCCCGCTCTATCGCGCGAACGATTCTCGGGTACGTTCCACAACGACAGATGTTGGCGCTCATGTAGTCTACGATCTGCTGGCGGCTCGGCCGCGGCTGCTCCTTCAGCAACGCCGCGGCGCGCATGATCTGCCCGGACTGGCAATAGCCGCACTGCGGCACCTGCTCCGCGATCCACGCCTTCTGCAGCGGATGGCTGGAATCCGGCGAGAGCCCTTCGATCGTGGTCACGCTGCGCCCCGCGAGATCCTTGATCGGGTTGAGGCAGGCGTAGTTCGGCTTGCCGTCGATGTGTACCGTGCACGCGCCGCACTGCCCGGCGCCGCAGCCGAACTTCGTCCCCGTGAGCTTGAGATCCTCGCGCAGGACCCACAGCAGCGGCGTGTCCGGCAGCGCGGTGACGGTATGGCGCTTGCCGTTGACGGTGAACGTGGTCTTGATCATCTCAGACATGAGGCCTCCTCCATCCGAGTTTGTGTAATCATTCTACCCCTGCTGGCGTGCGAAACGCTTCGTCCGTGCGGACGCAAGAGACGGCGACCCGGCTTCGGCACCGGGGCTTCAGAAAAACAGGGTTGATTGATGCTAGAAAGGTATCTCAAAGTCCATTACAACCACGGAAGCACACGGAAGCACACAGAAGTTTTCGAATGACTAGGGCACCTAACCGAATCGGATTCTTTGTCCGTGTATTTCCGTGTGATTCCGTGACTCTTTTGAGACCGGTTCCAGTAAGCTCGCCAGCCTTCTTCCCATTTTCGGCGGGGCCTTGCGGATAGAGCGGCAGCGGGTGCATTGTAGTAGCGCTTCAATCGGCAACTCGCTTAACGCTGTCCAACCTGACAAGGAGGGGACCATGGACGTATCGCGTCGTGATTTCGCGGTTGCGGGCCTGTTTGCGCTGGGGACTTCCGGTTTTCTGCTCAGCGGCTCCGCGAGCGCTGACGCCGCCGACGAGGCGGCGCTCGCTCAGAACATCGAGACTCTGCGCAAGGCTTTGCTCGAAGCCGACAAGGCGAAGCTGGAGCAGGTAACGGCTGCCCAGATCAGCTACGGCCATTCGGACGGAAGGGTCGAGAGCAAGGAGCAATTCATCAATGGCGTGATGACCCGCAAGCAGGTCGTCAAGTCGCTCACTTTTCCGGAGCTGAAGGTGGCCGTGGTCGGCAATGCCGCCATCGCGCGCCACATCTACCTGGGCGAATCCGAGCTCGACGGCAAGCAGACAACCACACGCATCGGCGCGCTCCAGCTCTGGCAAAAGCAGGACGGCGGGTGGAAGCTGCTGGCGCGGCAGGGATTCAGGCTGCCGGCCTAGCTCGGCGCAGTTCAGCGTAGCCGCGATCTCCCGGATCTCTTCCGGGGATTGCTCGCGTCCGGCAAGTACAGCGCCGAAGGCGGGGCCCGCGCCGATCTGCGGGCCTTTGCTGCGTCGCGCGCATACCTAACGCTCGCTTTCTCCGATATATCGTTGCGAGAAAGGGGCCGCGGCAAACACTACGACCCGCCCTTTGCGACTCTGCTTACAGCGAGCGAAGAAACGCGATGAGGTCCTCCTTGTCCTTTCCCAGGATGCCGGCGTCGAAGCGCTGGTTGTAGAAGTCGACGACCGCGCCCAGATCGGCTGCGGAGCCATTGTGAAAGTACGGGGCGCGCGCCGCGAGGCCGCGCAGTATCGGGCCCTTGAACTTGCCGATGTCGGAGAACTTTCCGGAAATGAGCGCTCGGCCCGGGTCCGTCACGGTCTGCGTCGGGCATCTCGGCCCGAGCAGCCTGGTGCCATCTCCCAGGACCACGCATTTCTCCTGGAGTGTATAGAGAGGCAGGTCGGGCGTGCGGCGCGATGCATCGACCAGGCCGATGTTGAGCGGCGCCACGATCGAGTGATTGCCCGAGTTGGGCGTGTTGTGGCAGGTAGTGCAGGTCCCCTGGAAGGACTGCGGCAGCGGGGGGTTGAAGGGGCTGTCGAAGTTGAGGCCCGCGACCCCGGAGATCGTGAAAGTCCGAGAGTTGAAGATCGTCTGGCCGCGGGCGACTGCGTTGCGCGCCTCGTTGGTGCCGCCGCCGCTGCGGTTGACCCAGGCATCGTAAAGACCGAACACCGTCGAAGTGAAGGGTGCACCGGTGCGGTAGTCGCCCAGGTTGTCGTTAATGCCGTAGTAGGAGGTCTTGGCAAGTATGCCCTCGGGGCCGCCGTCGGCGCCGGCCGAGCGCAGGTGTTTCGCGTCGTTGTCCCAGACCTGTGCGGTGGCCAGCGCGGTTTCGAACGCGACGATCGATTGGCTCTGCGCGGCCGTAATCGGGTTCTGGGCCTGCGCGTGCCCTTGAGTCGCGTCGTTGGACTGGACCGCCAGGTCGAAGTGGATCGCCGCAAAGCACTTGCCTCCCTCGGCGGCGACGTTGCAGTGGTCGGTTCCGGCGTGGGTCTCACGGCCGTCCCACATCACGGTGCTCAGGAACTGCAGATTCGTCGTCGGCAACGGCCGGCGGAAAAGCGACAACTCCGCGGCGCTCGCGAAATTGTACGGGTCATCGACCGCGATGAGCTCGAAATCGCCATTTGCAGGTATTCCTATGCCTACGCGAATGAGCCCTTTGGTGAGCAACATGCTGTAGGCGCTCCGGCGCGCGTCGAGCGTTGAGACGTCCGCGTTGGGCGCGTTCGAGCCGTCGTTGGTTCGGAAGATCGCGCCCAGGCCCAACGGATCGGGGATTACTCCCCCCCGGGTCCGGGCGAAGTTCGCTCGCAGCTGAGGAGGATTGATCGTCCAGCCGGCACTCGGCTGGTGGCAGCTGACGCAACGACGGCCGTTCTCGCCCAGATCCTGGAAGAATTCGTTTCCGAGGTCGATGTGGCCGGCCGTGCTGACGGTGGAGGCGAAGCCCGTAGGGTTGGGGAACGGCAAACCGTTGGGCAGGTTGCGTAGATGTTCCAGCTGCGAAAAGCTTTCGGGCACGTCCTCGGCCAACAAATTGCCCGGCACCACTGCGCAAATCAACAAACCCAATCCGATGCCTGCTGCGCTTGCTCTCATGATCACTCCTTTCCTGGTTAAGAAGTGCGATCTTTCGAGCCTTGCCCCTTCTTATTCGCTTTTATTTGTTATCTGCCCCTTTTTGATCTGCTCGCTTTCATTTGCTCGGCACGTCGCCGACGGCAGCAAGTATCCGCGCGCCCGGCTGCGGACAAAATCCGCCAGATGACTTAATACGACTGGTGGATGCCAGCGCGAATGCCCGCATTCCAGATTGAAAGCGGGAGACGCAGTGAGCGGTGTTCCGGGTCTAGCCCGATCAGCGAAGCGCGACGCGGTCGTCGAACGAAAGACCGGAGCGCGTCAGTTCTCCAAGGAGTAGCCGAGCCGATAGAGGGCGACGATCGCCTCGGTGCGATTCATGACGCCGATCGAGCGCAGGATAGGCTGCAGGTGCGTCTTCACCGTCGCCGTGGAAATGTCGAGCTCGCGCGCGATCTGCTTGATCGGCCGACCCTTCACCATAAGGGCACATACCTGCTGCTGGCGCGGCGTGAGCCCCAGCTCGGAGAGTTTGCGCAACCTCTGCGGGGCCGGCGCCTCGGCACCGGGACGCACGGCGCCGTGGCGGAGCAGGACCGTCGGCGGCACGTAGATCCCGTTCGCCAGCACCAGCCGTAGCGCCTGTTCCAGTACGGCGGGCGTCGAGGTCTTCGGAATGTAACCCATGGCGCCCGCGTCGAGCGCCGTCTCGACGACCTCTGCATCGTCGGTCGCGGAGAACACCACCACGGGCGGGCAGGGATCGAGCGATTCGCGGAACTTTCGGAGGGCTTCGATATTCGACACGCCCGGAAGCGCGAGGTCGAAGAGCACCAGATCGATCGGTGCGTTCGTTCGCGCCGCCTGCACCGCCTCGGGAAGGTCGCCGGCTTCTACGAAGTCGAGCGAAGCGTCCAGATCGCGCAAGCTGACCCGGATGCCCTCGCGCATTACAGGATGATCGTCGACGATGAGAATTCTCATCGGGCTCGATGGACCGCGGCGAGTTCTTCTGCCGCCGGCCCCGGCGGCTGGCTCAGCGCCCCAACCAGGCGTCGGCGCAGCTCCTCCGCGGCAGCGGGTTTCTTGATGACCGGATAGAGGATCCCCTCCGACTCCACTTCGGTCCGGCCTAGATCCTCGCCGGTTACTATAACGGCGGGCGTGCGCTCGCCGCTGTAGCGCTGCACTGCCGCGATCGCATCGAGGCCGGTGCGCTGGTCGGCCAGCCGGAAATCGGTGACGACCGCGTCGGGAAAGCGCAGTTCGCCTTCGAGCAACGCGGCGATCTCCTCGAGCGAGCCGGCGGAGGCACTGCGGCAGCCCCACTGGCGCAGAACGGATTCGGTCCCGAAGCGCACTTCGGGCTCGTCGTCGATCACAAGGATGTACTTGCCGGCCAGCATTGCGTCGGTTGTGCTCTCTTCGGCCCGGGCGGGCACAGCGGACCGTGCGTAGCCGGCAAACGGTACCTCGAGCTCGAATCGAGATCCGCGGCCCGGGGCCGAGACAACTTTGATTTCCGATCCGAGCAGGCGCGCGAGCCTTCTTACGATCGAGAGGCCGAGACCAAGACCCTCGCTGCGGTCGCGGGGACTTCCGGTCGCTTGAAAATACTCCTCGAAAACCCGCTCGAGGTTCTCGGGGGCGATGCCCATTCCCGAGTCCCACACGCCGATCCGCAACCGCCCACCGCGCCTGCGGCATCCGACCAGCACCTTGCCCTCACGGGTATATTTGATCGCGTTGGAGACGAGATTGCGCAGCAGCCGCTCGAGCACCGCGCGGTCGGTCGCGACGATCGCCCTGGACTGAAACACTGCAAGGGTGAGCTTCTTGAAAGCCGCCTGCGGCGCGAAGTGGACCTCGATCGAGTCGAAGATCGCGCGCAGCGAAACGTCGGCGATCACGGGTCTCACCACGCCGGCGTCGAGCTTAGACAGATCGAGAATCGTGTCGAATTGTCTGTCCATCGCCTCGACCGAGCGCTCCAGGCGCTCCACTACCTCGCGTTCGGAGCTCGAAGCGCGCGGGCGCAGCATGCCCACCAGCAGGCTGATCGCGTGCATGGGCTGGCGCAGGTCGTGGCTCGCCGCGGCGAGAAACCGCGTCTTGTCGCGAACTGCGCCCTCCGCGGCCCCGCGCGCCTGCTCGGCGGCGAGCGTCTGCTCCTGCAGCCGCGCCGTGCGTGCCTCGAGAGCGCTCACCAGATTTTCGTTGCGGATGGAAAGCACCATCGCACGCACGATGACTTCGTTCACGTTGGCCGACAGCCGGTAGCCCCACAGCCCGGACAGTAATCCACCGACCGCCAGCAGCTTGGGCACCACGCCCGGCAGTTGAAGCACGCCGATCACATAGATCAGGACCATCGGCGCCAGAGCGATCGGAATAAGGGGCCGATAGGCGGACAGTTTGATGGAGCTGGCGAGCGCCGCCGTGTAGACGGAAAGGCTCAGCGTGAAAGCGATTTCGAGATCGTGCCCGGAGGGTTCGGGCAACATGAGGAGGGGACCCGAGGCAATCAGAGAGACCGCGGAAATCTGCGGAATGGCGAACCATTTCAGCCATGGCTCCACGGCCTCGTCGTCCGGGCGCGCCCGGACGAACAAGGCCCAAGCGACCAGGCGCGCGATCAGAGTCGCGGCGATCGCCGCGGACCAGATGATGATTTTCGGGAGCTGACCCGACGAGAACTGCCACAGTACAGCTGACGCAAGGGCTGTCGCCGAGGCGACGCAGAGTATGTAGTAAATCGCCGAAGTCTCGATGTAGAGCCGGATCTGGCGCGCTTTGAGAACGCGGGCGTCCACGCCGGCGTTGAAGCGCTCCAGCGTTTCGAGTCCGAGCGGAACCTGTGATCGGCGCAGGGCGGACATCGAGCGATAGGAAATTCACTCTGGCCATGACCCCAACGCACGAGGTCTGCGCGCCGGATAAGCGCGCGAACGAGGTGACGGACTCCGCAGAACGGGTTCCATGTTCACCCGTGGGCTGGATCACCGGTCAGTTCCCGAGCAATCTATTCCACCTGCCACAACGCGGCAAGCGCTTCCTACAGTTGTTTCGACGGTTTTTGCGCGGATGCGCTCCCACGTGCTACCCACTCCGGCTACATTCGCGGAGTGCCGGCAGCGGATGCGTGCCGTAATGCATCGGGATCGTGTACTTACTCCTCCCTTTCCACCTCAGCCCACCCTGAATAGTCCCCGTTTCGCCTTGTGCAGCCGCTCGTAGCTGTCGCTGGTAACGCAGCGCCCAATGGTTGCCCGGTCCCGGCGCTACGGTAGGCTCGCTTCAGGTAGAGGAACAACCGTGACGATCACGGGTGACGAAGGACGGGTCGCCTGCGTTACCCGTCACTCATCACGTCCCCCTGGCTTGCTCCTCGAACCAGGGATAGGCGTTGGTCTGGCTCGCCGGGCGCACCGGATGCGCCGGGCGCACCCACGACGGATTCAACTGGGCGAGCGAGGTCACGCCCATGAGCCCCATGGCAGTGCGGATCTCGACGTCCATCAGCTCGAGCATGCGCTTCAGCCCCGCCTCGCCGCTGGCCGCCAGCGCCCAGCCCAGCATCTTGCCCACGCCGACTGCCCGTGCGCCCAGGCAAAGCGCCTTGATGACGTCGGTGCCGCGCTGCACCCCGCCGTCCCACAGTATCTCGGCGCGGCCATTGACCGCCGCCGCCACTTCCGGCAGGACTTCGATGGTGGCCTGGGCGTGGTCGAGCTGGCGTCCGCCGTGGTTGGAGACGTACACGACGTCGGCCCCGTGCTCCACCGCGAGGCGCGCGTCTTCCGCCGTGGCGATGCCCTTGAGGATCAGGGGCACGCCCATCCGCTCCTTCATCCATCCCATGTCTTTCCAGCTGAGCGCCATCTGGAACGAGGGGTCGCCGAAACCTTCGCGCACGTTGGCGCGGCTCACGATGTCACGCTCCCGCCGGCCGTAGTAGTTGCGGTCCACGCACACGCACAGCGCGCGGTAGCCGGCCACCCGGGCGCGGTCCAAAATGTCCTCCACCCATTTGCGGTCGGCGCGCACGTAGAGCTGGAAGATGAGCGGTTCCTTCACCACCGCTGCCGCCTCCTCGAGCCCCGGTTTCGCCGCCGTGCTGACGAAGGCGGTCGTGCCGTGAGCAACTGCGGCGCGAGCGACGTTGCATACGCCCTGCGGGTGAGCGAAGCCGACGAAGCCGCCGACCGGCGCGAGAAAGACGGGGCTGGCGAGCGGCTTCCCGAGCAAAGTCGTCGTGATGTCGATCTTCCTCACGTCCACCAGCACGCGCTGCCTGAGCGCCAGGCGGTCGAGCGCCTGCCGGTTGCGCAGCAGCGTGGTCTCGGAGTCCGCCCCGCCCGACAGATGGTCCCACAGCGCCTGCGGCAGATTGCGTCGCGCCGTAGCCACGATCTCCTGCAACGAGACGAAGTTCTCCGCGGCGCGCTCGTCGATGCACGGATATTTCTGCGCGGATTCGCGCGCGGGTTTCGCCCTGCCTCCCTTCCTTGCCATTTCAACCCCTATTAGAACCTATTTCATAACTAGGCGCGTGATGCGTTGTGGCCAGGACGGACCGGATGCAAGGCGCCCGAGGCAGGCCATATGTCGATATGGTCAAGGAGGGCAACGCAGCAGCCGACCGTTCTGGCCGCAACCCAAGTGGGACGGGGCGCTCTGGGCGCATCTCTTTGTCGGGAGCCCTCGCAATATCGACATATTGCTTCGGGATCTCCTCCTCGACCTGCATCCCACATCGCCTCCGTCGCACACGTGCCTAGTTATGAAATAGGTTCTAGTCACTCCACGACGCGCGGCCGGAAACACCTCGAGACCGCAGGGACGGCGCGTGGCGCGTCATGCAACCAGAATCTCGTCGATCGGATACGGCGTGAGCTCGTCCACGCCGGACTCCGTGATCGCGAACGAGCGGGAAAAGAAGATTCCGAAGGTGCCGTCCAGGCTGACCGGCGTGATCTCTACGCTGTAGGTCGCCCCGGGCTGCATCACCAGGTCGTATGGCTGCCCTTTCACTTCGTCGACCGAGATGAACGGCACCGACGTGATCAGGTCGAGGCCGTGCATGCAGATGGGGCGCGATTGGGCGCCGCGAGAACGGAACGCGGTCGACGCCACCTTGCGCACGGCCTCGAGCGGATTGCCGGGCTTCAACTGCGCGCGTATGTCCCTGAACCCGGGCACCACCACCTCCTTGAAGAACCGGTCGTAGCGCTCGGTCGGCCGGCCGATGCTCACGGGGTGCCCGATCTTCGCCGAGTAGCCCATGTACGACATCGACAGCTCGCACAGGATGATGTCGCCGTCCTTCAGGACGCGGTGCGAAGGATTCGGGTTGGGGAATATGAGCTTCGGGTCAGCCATGGCCGTGGACCCTATCATCAGCAGGTGGTGGCGGCCGCCTTCGCTCATTACGGCATGGATCACGGCTGCGGCGAGGTGGTACTCGCGCACACCCGGCCGGGCGGTCGCCTTGACCGCTTCCAGCGCCTTGATCGCGAGCCGGCCGGCCTTGGCCATCGCGCGGAGCTCCTCGGGACTCTTGCGATGGGCGAGCTCGTGCAGCAGCAGCGGCAGGAAAACGAATTTCGCCTGCGGCAGGTGATCCTGGAGCTGGCGCCACGCATTGGTTCCCATGAATTCCGGCCCGGTGCGGTCGGCCGCCGTGATCGCGATGCGTCCCGACTGGAGGCCGAGCTCGGCGAGACGCTCCGCTACCACCTTGCCGTACTGACCGTGCTCGCCGCCGCGCACGTCGCGCAGCGAAACCATCTTGCGCGCGGCCTCGATGTGGCAGCCGGGGTGCGGATACACCAGGGTCGGCTCCCCCTTCAGCGGCAGCACGAGGTACTGCACCATCCCGCGCTCGTCGTAGAGCCCCGATCCCCAGGTCACCCCGGCGCCGTGGCTGTAGATATCAGGACCCCCGGTGAAGATGATGGCGTCGTATCCGTCCCGCGCCATGAGCTCGCGCGCCGCGGCGTGCCGGCGTGCGTACTCCGCGTCCGAAAACTTCTCGTACACCGCGTCGGCGTACCACGGCGAATTGTAGATCGCCTCGAAATGCTCCGAGTTGTCGAGCTCCCGGCGTACCTTGTTCCAATCGTTTGCGCTGGCCATCTTAAGGACGGTGAGCAGTAAGCGGTGAGCGGCCAGTGGTCAGCGGTAAGACACGGAACCATCGATGAGCAGCGAGCTTCCGCTCGCTGCTCACTACTTACCGCTCACGGGTCTAGGCGGTCTTCTTGCGAGTCGCCGCGTCCTTCTTGGCCCAGTAGTCCGGCGCGCCCTTGGATTTCTCGAGCGCGTCGGCCGTCTCGAATCCCGGCGCCATCGAGGCCGCAGTGCCCGCCATGACTTCGTGATGCTCGATGTTGAGCAGCCGCAGCCAGCTCTGCTGCCCCATGGTGAGCGCGACGAAGCAGCCGAGCTCGACCAGCTCCGGCTCGCTGAAATGCTGGCGGACCCGCTCCCAGAACGCGTCGTCCGTGTCCAGCCGCCACGTGATTGCTTCGGCGTACGCCAGCGCAGCCTTCTCCCGCTCGGTGTATTTCGTGGATTTCTCGAAATTGACGAGATCGTCGGTGTGGGCTTCCTGGAGCTTTCCGCTGAAGGCCTTGATCGAGCGCTGGTTCCCGCAGAACTCGCAAGTCACCGCGCGGGACACGTAGAGGCGGCACAGCTCCTTTACCGCGTGATCGCAAACCCCGGTATGAAATATATCGCGCCACGAATTGGCGAATGACCAGAACGCGGCCGGCACGTGGGCCCGCACCGCCGAGCTTTCCGGGCGCGGGGTGCCTTCGCGCGCGCAACGGTCCATCTCCGCGCGCATCTCCGGCGTCATGTTCTCGGGCGAGACGTAGCTGATACGCTGCTTCGAGGCCATCCGTTCGCTCCTCCCTGTCTGCTGCCGGCTATTCTAAGCCGTTTCCGGTCGACGCGTCGTACCGCTGACGAGTCACGGTCGCGAGTCACGAATTGCTGACTGTTCGCGGATTATTGGGGTTGTATGCCCGCCGCCTTGATGATGCGAGTGGTGTCGGCAGTCTCCTGGTGGACGAACTTGGCGAAGTCCTTCGGCTTCACTTCCAGCGGGTCGTTTGCGACCGCGGCGAGCCGCTCGCGCACGTCGGGGCTCCCGAGCGCGCGCACCACGTCGTTCTGGATCTTGCCGACGATGCCGGGAGGCAACCCCGCCGGCCCCCACAGGCCGAACCAGAGCAGGAACTCGAAGCCGGGCACCCCGGATTCCGCGACCGTGGGCAGATTGGGTATCAGAGAGGAACGCTTCGCGCTCGTGACCGCGATGCCGCGCAGCTTCCCGTCCCGCACGAACGGCAACCCGGCCGACAGCGGGCAGAAAAAGTAGTCGATGCGTCCGCCGATCAGGTCGGTGATGACCTCGGGTGATCCCTTGTACGGCACGTGCACGACATCGATGTGGGCCGCGAGCTTGAATTTCTCCAGGTTCAGGTGGGTGCCGCTGCCGACTCCGGCCGAGGCGAAGTTGACCTTGCCGGGCCGCGCCTTGGCGTCCGCCAAGAATTCGCCGATCGTCTTCACCTTCGAGCCGGGATTAACGACCATCACGTTGGGCGTGCCCGTCAGGCCCGCAATGTCCGTGAAATCCTTGAACGTGTCGTAGGGCAGCTTGGCATACATCGACGGGTTTGCGGCATGCGCGTTCGAATTGATCATCAGCGTGTAGCCGTCCGGCACGGACCTGGCGGCGATCGCCGAGCCGATGGACCCGCCCGCGCCGCCGCGATTGTCGGCGATGACGTTCTGGCCCCAGAGCTCGGTGAGCTTCTGCGCGACGATGCGCGCGACGATGTCCGTGGCCGTCCCCGCCGGGAACGTCACGATCACCCGCACCGGCCGTGCCGGGTAATTCTGCGCAGCCGCGGGGAATACCCCGGCAGCCAGCGCAACCGCAAAGATTCCGATAGTGCGCCTCATGCCTGCTCTCCTCGCCATGTATTTTTTCAAGTCAGTCCGTCGCTTACTTCAACGTGCTCCGATTTCAACTCCACCCCCGAGGCTTTCGCCTCGAGCAGCAGGAGCGCCGAGAAATCCTGCTCCGCATAGCCGTTCCCGATCAGCGTCTGCACCATGTCGCGCGTCAGCGCGGCGAGCGGCATCGGCACGCCGAATTCCCGTCCCGCGGCCAGCCCCAGGTCGAGGTCCTTGCGCAGGAGCTCCGGGGTAAACGTGACATGGAAATCGAGATTCGCCAGCGCCGGTGTCTTGTAGCGGGTGAACATCGAGCCCATCACGCTCTTGTTGAGAAAATCGAGAAAAGCGTGGCGTTGCATGCCCGCCTGCTGGGCGAGGACCGTGATCTCGGCGAGCGACTGCGTCACCACGCCCAGCATGACGTTGTGGCAGATCTTGGCGATGCGCGAAAGCTCGCCTTCGCCGACATAGGAAACGCCCTGGCCGATTGCCGCAAGATAGGGCGTCACCGCATCCATCGCGTCCTTCGGCCCCGAGGCGACGACGGTGAGCCGCCCGGCCTTGATCACCTTGGCGTTGCCCGATACCGGCGCGGAAAGAAACTTGACGCCCGCCTGCGCGAGCTTCGCGCGGATCTCGGCCGACTCCTCGAGCGAGATCGAGGTGCTGTCCACCACGATCTTCGGTCGTGCCTTTCCCCCCGCCAGCACGCCACCCGGTCCGAACAGCACTTCCTTGACGTCCTTGCCCGCGCCCACCATCGTGAACACGACGTCGCACGCCGCCAGCTCGGCGAGATTACCGGCCACCTTCGCGCCGGATTTTGCCAGTGGCTCGGCCTTGGCCCGAGTGCGGTTCCAGACGGTAAGGTCGCACCCCGCCTTCACCAACCGCTCCGCCATCGCGTAGCCCATGCGGCCGATGCCGATCCAGCCAAGCTTGTGCTGCTTCATATCTGCCATATCGATCCCTCTCTTCCAAGCAAACAGTGACGATTACGGGCGACGACTGACGACTGCGGGTGACGATTGATGGTGACGAAAGGGGCCGTCACGCAGCGCCTCACCTGTATCTCGTCACCTTCACCTCGTCATTTGCAGTGTTGGTGCCCGCGCGGATGCGGTGGCAGCAAGCCCGGCGTGCGATAGGGCCGCGTGCCCTTGATCACGACCCGGTGCAGTATGCGCCGCGCCTTCGGATCGAAGGGGTCACGGCGGTGCATCACGCAGCGGTTGTCCCACATCACCACATCGCCCGCCTGCCAATCGTGGTGCCAAGCGAATTGCGGATGGGTCGCGTGCGCCCACAACCGCTCGAGCAGCGCGTCCGATTCCTCGAGGGACAGGCCGACGAGCCAGGCTTTCGCCCGCCGGCCGAGGTAGAGGCAATTGCGTCCGGTCTCGGGATGCGTGCGCACGAGAGGATGAGCGGCACCCGGACTCTCGCGCACGTCCGCGGGCGCGTCGGCGAAGCGTTTCCTGACGTAGCCGGCCGCATCGATCGTCGCGTCGTGCTTGAGGCTCAGCCGGTCCACCCGGTCCCGGAGGTCGGCGGGCAGCGTGTCCCAGACGAGGTACATGTTCTCGAACCCTGTGCGGCCGTTTCCGGCGGGCACCTCCAGCGCATACAGTATCGTCTGGTTGGGGGGCGCCTCGAAGCTCGACATGTCGGTGTGCCACACGAGCTCGCCGTCGCCCAGCCCGCCGAGCGCGACGCCGTCCTCCACCACGTTCGATACGACAGTCACCTCCGGATAGCGCTCGTCCGCCCCGCCCTGCTTCACCTTGCCTTCGTTCGCGAGCGGGCTCGGCAACGGCGTCGAATACTGGAATTCGCCGAAGGGGCGCGCGAACGCGATCAGATCTGTGTCCGTGAAGTGCTGGCCGCGAAAGAGCACCACCAGGTGCTGCAGCCAGGCGGCGCGGATTTCTGCGAGCTGTCTGTCGGTCACCGCGCGCAGGTCACCGCAGCGCACCTCGGCTCCGAGGGGAGCGTTCATGGCGACGATTTCCACGCCGATATGCCTTACGCCTTCCGTCCTACTCACTCGATCCACGATCCGTCACAAACCTTGACCGTCCTGTAGCCGGGCAGTTCGGTCAGGGGAAAATAAATCACGGGCGCGCGGTGGCTCAAACGGCGACGCCGCCCGTCCGCTCCTCCGTCTTCCTATTTGCCCCCGACGACGGCAATGCCCTGCACCTCCACCATCAAGCCGGGTCGCGCGAAGCCGCTCACCGTGATGAGAGCGCTCGCCGGGAAGCACTCCTTGAAGGTCTCCTTGCGGATTTCCACGAAGCGGTCGCCCAGTTTGTTGTCGTTGATGAATACGGTCATGGTCACCATGTCCCTCAGGCCGCTGCCCCCGACCGCCTTGATCGTCTTGTCGAGGCTCGCGAAGACCTCGCGCACCTGCGTCTCGAAATCGGCCTGGGCATTGGAGGCGGTCTGGCCGCCGAGCCAGACGACCTTGCCGCCCTCCGTCGTAACGGCCCTCGAAAATGCCCGCTCCTGGGCGCGCGCATCCGGTGCGTAACATTCCTTGGCCGTGGACCCAGACGCCCAGAACAGCCCACAAATCAACAGCCACGTCATGATAGGGCGGAGCTTATGCATATCGATCTCCCGGTCTGCGTCCGTCAACAAACAACCAGCAGGTATGTTCCCTCATCCCTCATCCCTCATCCCTCATCCCTCGTCCTTTATCCCTCATCCCTCGAGCTCTCGCGCCCAGTCGTGCGTCTCTATGATCGTTTTCAGCTCGTTCAAAAAGGCCGCGGAGTAGGCGCCGTCGACAGCGCGGTGATCGAAAGTCTGGGCGAGCATCCCCACCGGTCGGATGGCGATGCTGTCTCCCTCCGGCGACTCGATCACCACCGGACGCTTGCGTATGGCATCGGTTGAGAGGATCGCAACCTGAGGTGGACTGATGATGGGCGCGGTAATCAGCGTGCCGTAGGCGCCGTTGTTGCTGATGGTATAGGTGCCTTCCGTCAAGTCGTCGGGCTTGAGCTTGCCGGCGCGCGCCCGGGTCGCGAGATCGGTGATCTCCCGCGCCAGTTGCGGCAGCGACTTGCCCGCAGCGTCCTTCAGCACGGGGACGATCAAGCCGTCGCGATTCAGGTCCACCGCGATGCCCAGGTTGACGCGGCGATGCACCGCCAGGTGATCGCCGTGGAAGCTCGCGTTCAACAGGGGATGTTTGGCAAGGGCGGCCACGACCGAGTGCGCGATAAACGGCAGGTAGGTAAGCGAGTAGCTCTTCCACTGCGCGCCGGCGGCGCGGCGCGCCCGGTCCACCCGGGAAAAGTCGGCCTCCACGACCTGGAGCACGTGGGGAACCGTGGACCATGACTTCGCCATGTGCTCGGCGGTGCGCCGGCGAATATTGTTCAGCGGAACGTCACCGGAGTCGCCCGCCGCTGCCGAAGCTGCCGCCGGCGCGGCAGCGGTCGCGCCTCGGGCAATGTGATTCAGCACGTCTTCCCGGGTTATCCGACCATCGCGCCCGGTGCCTGCGATGGCGCGCGGGTCGAGCGTGTGCTCGGCGAGCAGCTTGCGCACCACCGGCGACAGCCGCTCTTCCGCGGCGTGCCGGCCAAGCGAGGGCACAGGACCACCGGAAGCGCCTCGTTTTGAAATCTCAGCATCAGCGGCCGGGGTGGCCTTTGTCGGCGCCGCTGCGGCTTCATCCGATACTTTGTGAACGGTTCGCGGCGCCGATGCCGATTCCTGGATCACCGCCAGGGTCGCGCCCACCTTGGCGGTGGCGCCTTCCTGCACCCGGATCTCGGCCAGCACGCCGGAAGCGGGCGCCGGAATCTCGGTGCTCACCTTGTCGGTCTCGATGTCGAACAGCGTCTCGTCGGCCTTGATCGCGTCGCCGACCTTCTTGTACCACCTGGTGACCGTTCCCTCGGCGACTGTCTCGCCGAGCTGCGGCATGATTACGTCCATCGCTTCGCTACCTATCGCCCATCACTCATCACAATCATTTGGCCTCGTAGACCACCTTCCCGCCCACCATCGTCATCAATGGCTTGATGTCCTTGATCTCGTCCGCCGCTACCGTGAGATAGTCGCGATCGAGCACGAGCAGATCGGCATACTTGCCCTTCTGGATCGCGCCCAGGTTGCCTTCCTGGAACAGGATGAACGCGTTGCTGCGCGTGTGCGCGATCAACGCCTCCTCGCGGGTAATCGCCTGGCGGTTCACCCTTTGGCCACCCACCATCTTGCCGGTCACCGCGAGGCTCAGCGTATAGAACGGATTCGAGGTCGTCACGGCGGTCGCGTCGGACCCCAGGCCCCACACGATGCCGCTGTCCTGCACCCGACGAAACGGCGGCATATCCCACGCCTTGTCGCCGTGCACCTTGTGCATGAGCGCGCCCTGGATCAGCGGGCGGCTGTGTATCTGCGCGGTCATCCCCAGCCGTTTCATGCGCTCGAGCTGCGCATCCGTCACCTGGTCCAGATGCGAATAGGACCAGCGCAGTCCCTTGATCGGCCTCTCCCTGTTGACTGCCTCGTAGGCCCCGAGGAAAGCGTCGATGGCGTCCGTCATTTCGACGTGTGTGTTGAAATAGATTCCCCCCTCGGCGAGCGCCCGCGCCAGGCGCTGCAGCTGCGCCATGTCCTCCGGTTTCGTGTTGCTCGCCGCGCGCAGCAGCTGCGTGGTCACCGGCGAGTAGCCCGACTCCCCCCAGCCGATGTTGTCGAAATAGTCGCTGCCCTGGAACGGCTTGAGCCGCGGTATCTCGGCGATGACCTTGTCCATCTGCTCCGGAGTATTGGGCTGCCGGATCACCGTCCAGAACACGCGGACATTGAGCTCGCCGCGGTCGGCCAGGTAGCGGTAGGGCTCGTAGTGCTTCGCATCCATGCCGCGGCCTCCGGCATCGAGCCACCCCGTGACTCCCTTGGAATTCAACTCGGCCACGAGCTTGCGCGTATTGGCTATCCAGTCCTCGCTGCTCTCGTACAGGGGGATTTTCGCCGCCACGAACGCGACGCCGCCCGCTCCCCGGACGATGCCTGTCGGCCGTCCCCCCGCGTCCTTTTCTATCCGGCCGTTCGGCGGATCAGGCGTCGTTCCGTCTATTTTCGCCGCCCTGAGCGCGGCGCTGTTGAGATAGCTGTGCTGATAGACGGCCTGGAGCACGACCGGATTTTCGGGCGCGATCCGGTCGAGCTCTGCGAGCGGGAATCCCCGCGGCTCGTCGTTGAATTGCTCCTCCGACCATCCTCCCAGCGCAGCGATCCATTCCCCGGGTTTGGCAGCGCGCACACGCGCGGCGAGCATCTTCAGGGCCTGCTGGCGCGACGTCACGCCATCGAGCCGCAGCTCGTCGTGCTCGGCGGCGCGGATCCAGTGCGAGTGGTTGTCGATCAGCCCCGGAATGACGGTGCGGCCCTTGAGATCGATGACCTTCGTCCCGCTGCCCGCGAGCTTGCGGACTTCCTCGTTGCTGCCCACGGCCACGATGCGGCTGGCTTTGACCGCGACCGCCTGCGCGACGCTGAAGCGGTCGTCGACCGTCACGATCTTGCCCCCGACGAGAACGGTGTCCACGGTTTCGGCGGCATGAAGCGCCGCCGAAACCAATATGGAGCTCAAGGCCAGCAGTATCTTCAGTCGGTAGTTCATCGGGGCTGTATGAGCCGCGGACGTGGACAGATGAACACAGATGCCTGAAAGCTGCGCTCAGCCACAGGTTTCGTGGCTGTCATCCGCGTTTATCTGCGTGTATCTGCGGCCAATCCGATTTTCGGTTTTCGAGACCTTCGCTAATCGATCTTTTCGCGGATTTCGCGCACGATGCGCGCGACCGACGGGATCGTGTTGTCCTCCAGCCAATCGGCCGAAGGGAGCGGCACGTGCGGCGTGGTGACGCGCACGATTGGACCGTCCAGGTCCCAGAAACACTCGTCGGCCACGATGGAGGCGATCTCGGCACCCCACCCGCAAAGCCGAGGATTCTCCTCGACCGTCACGAGCCGGCCGGTCTTCGCGACTTCCGGCAGGATGGTCCGCGTATCGAGGGGCACCAGCGAGCGCACGTCGATCACGCTGCAGGAGATGCCGTGCTCCTTGTCGAGAAGCTCCGCGGCTTCGAGCGAGCGCGGAACCATCGCCGCCAGAGCGACGATCGTGCAGTCTTTGCCCGTCCGCAATATCTTCGCCTTGCCCAGCTCGTCCACGTACTCGCCGTCCGGGACCTCGCCCTTGGTCGCGTAGAGCGATTTCTGCTCGAAGAAAATCACCGGATCGGGGTCGCGTACCGCCGCCGCGAGCAACCCCTTGACGTCGGCCGGCGTCGAGGGTGCGACGACTTTCAACCCCGGTATCGCCATCGCCCAGTTCTCGACCGCCTGCGAATGCTGCGCTCCGAAGCGCGAGCCCGCGCCGTTCGCGGTGCGTATCACGAGCGGCAGCGCGATCTGTCCGTTAGTCATGTAGCGCGTCTTGGCGATCTCGTTCGCCACCAGGTCCCAGCATACCGCGAGGAAGTCCGAGAACATGATTTCGGCGATGGGCCGCAGTCCGGTCATCGCCGCCCCCATCGCCGCGCCGATGATCGCCTGCTCGGAGATCGGGCAGTCGCGCACGCGCTTCGGTCCGAAACGCTCGAGCAGGCCGACCGTCGTCTTGAACACGCCGCCCGCCGCCGCCACGTCCTCGCCCAGAAATACGACGCGCTCGTCGCGCGCCATCTCCTGGGCGATGCCTTCCGCCACCGCATCCCTGAAGGTCAGTTCCGCCATGCCGCGCCTCCGTCCGCCCAGACGTCCTTCTCGATGGCGTCGAGCGGCGGCGGCGGCGACGCCTTGGCCGTCGCCGTCGCCTCGTCCACCTTGCGCATCGCCTCGGCTTCGATATCCGCCACCGTCGCCTCCGCAACCCCGAGCTTCAGCAGCCGGTCGCGATAGATCACGATCGGATCGCGCTCGAGCCAGCGTTCGAGCTCGCCTTCGGGCCGGTACTTCGCCGGGTCGGCGCGCGAGTGGCCGCTGTGGCGGTAGGTCATGGCCTCAATCAGGGCCGGGCCGCCCCCTTGGCGGGCGCGGCTCAGGAACTTCACGGCCGTCATATAGACTTCGTCGGCATCGTTGCCGTCGACGACGATCTTCTCGAGGCTATAGGCGCTCGCGCGGTCCGCGGCCGGATGCTCGACCGCGGTGACGGAGGCGATGGGCGTGTACTCCATGTAGAGATTGTTCTCGCAGACGAACAGCACCGGCAGCTTCCATACCGCCGCAAAATTGAGCGCCTCGTGGAAGGCGCCGATATTGGTGGTGCCGTCGCCGAAGAAGCACACGGCGACCTGCCCGGTGCCGCGGTACTGCGCCGACCACGCTGCGCCCGCCGCGACCGGAAGGTGCGCGCCGATGATGGCGTACGAGCCCATCGCGCCGCGCGCGACATCGGTGAGATGCATGGATCCGCCCTTGCCGCCCAGCAAGCCGCACTCGCGCCCCATCAGCTCGCCGAGCACGCCCGCCATGGAGGCACCGCGGGCCAGCGTATGCGCGTGGCCACGATAGGTGCAGAACGTCCAATCGTCGGGCCGCATCGCCACGCCGAACGCCGCGGCGATCGCCTCCTGGCCTAGCGACAGATGGCTCGTGCCCTTGACGAGGTTCTGCAGGAAGAGATCGTACGCGCGCTTTTCGCAATAGCGCAGCTCGACCTGCATGCGATAGAGCTCCAGCCGCGTCTCGCGTCCGATCTCCTCACCCGCCGCCGCCTTCTTTCCCTTTGCTTTGGTATCCATATCTTCACTCAAATCACAAGCACCAAACACCAAATGCCAAACAATCTACAACTCCCAACTTGCAAGGTCCAACGGTTTGGAACTTTGGAGCTTAGTGATTTGGATTTGTTTGGAATTTGGTGCTTGGCTATTGGTGCTTGCACTCATTAATACTTATTCGCGATTGGAAGCTCCTTCGCCGGGAAGAGCGTAATGATCTTCGCGCCCTGCGGCGTGAGCACCACCTCCTCCTCGATGCGCGCCGCGGAGATGCCGTCCTTCGCCGGGCAGAACGTCTCGACCGCGAATACCATGCCGGCCTTGAGCTCGTACGGGTCCTTGAAGGAGTTCACCCGCGAGACGAGCGGCCGCTCGTGGAGGCCCAGACCCAGCCCGTGGCAGAAGTTGAGGCCGAACGCCGACATCTCGGTCTCGAAGCCGATCTCGGTGGATTTCGGAAATGCTTTCGCCACCGCATCCGTGGCCACGCCGGGCTTCAGCATGGAGATCGCATCGTCCATCCACTGGCGCGCCTTCTTGTAGGCATCGTGCTGGGCGGGTGTCGCGCTGCCCACCGTGAAGGTGCGGTAGTAGCAGGTCTTGTAGCCCATGTAGGTCTGGATGATGTCGAAATAGGCCTGGTCGCCGGGCCGGATGATGCGGTCGGTGAAGTTGTGCGGATGCGGGCTGCACCGTTCTCCGGCAATCGCGTTGATCGCCTCCACGCAATCCGAGCCCATCTCGTAGAGCCGCCGGGTCGCCATCGCGACGATCTCGTTCTCGCGCACGCCGGGCTTGAGCGCCTCGTAGATGTCCTGGTAGGCGCCGTCGCCCATCGCCGCCGCCATGTTGAGCAGGGTGATCTCGTCGTGGCTCTTGATCTCGCGCGCGTCCAGCATCACCTGCTGGCCGTCCTGCACTTTGATACCGAGCTTTTGCAGCGCAAACAGAAACGGCGGCTCGACGACGTCTATGCCAAGCGGCATTTTCGCTACGCCCTCGCGCACCAGGATATCCTTGACCTCCTTCGCCGCGGCTTCGAACAGGCCCACTCGCGGAGAAACCGCGCCGCGCAACCCGGCGAGGCCCGCCAGCCAGTGGTTCTGCGGGAGCCATGGCGCATAGAGCTTGTGGTGGCGCGCCGCCGAGCCGAAATCCCACACGTAGGGGTCACCGTTGCCGGTCAGCAGGCACCAGCGGGTCAGCTTGTCGCGTGCCCACTCGCCGATCACGGTGCTCGAGATATAACGGATGTTGTACTGGTCGAAGACGAGCAGCGCTCCCAAACCTGATTTCTCGAGCGCCCCGCGCGTGCGCGCAAGACGGTAGTCGTGCAGCCGGCGGAAATCCACTCGCTCCTCGAAATCCACCTGCATGCGCCCCGGTGCCTGCAACGGGCGGTCCCAGCGGTGGCCTGGATTGGCTGGATCGTACAGGCCGTCCGGCCCGCCTTTGGGAGGACGCTTGGGAGCGATGCTGTCCCGCCTTATGGGCCGCCCCTCCGTCCTGGTCTTGCGCGGCATTCTTGTCTCCGGAATTTCACGAGGAACGCGCCGGCAAGGGCGAATTCCTCATCAAGCGTGGCCCTGATTCAGGCCGGCCAGAGCCCACTCCGATACCCGCTGCGGCCGCAGTACCGGCTTGCCCAGCGCCGGACTGACGACGAGGTAAAGGCCGGTGCCCGCGCCTACCCACATGAGATTTCTGTCCCATTCGACGAACACTGCGTCGGTATCGCGCGGGTAGCTCAGGTAGTCATCCAGGCTCCCCGGCTGGGGCGGGATGAAATAGCCGACGTTCTTCGGCTTCGCCGGAGTGGTGATATCGAACATTTGCAGGCCCGCATTGAAGAAGGAGTAAGCCGTGAAATTGGGGTGCGGCTTGCCCGGCGCCTTCAGATGAGGCGGATTGTGCGGTCCGAACCTCCCGCGCTTGTCGCAGAAGGTGCGATACGGGGCGTCCCTGGGCGGCACGGGCACCGGCAGCTGGGTGATCGCCCTCGGCCTGGTCGGATCCTTCACATCGACGACCCAGATCGGCTGATAGGGCTCGTTGCAATCGGGATTGAGCACTTCGGGATTGGCGATCACGAAGCCGCGGTCGAGCCGCGCGACGTCGATCGTGTGAAACAGGATGGCGCCCGGCTTGTGATCGGGCGTAAAGCGGCCGACGAGGCGCGGATTCCTGATGTCCGAGAGATCGTGAACCAGCATTCCGAACGAGCCGTAGGCGCTGTAGCCGTAACGTCCCCCGTCTTCCACTTTTTTCGGGACGTACATCGGGCCGTGGAGGCTGGTGAAGGAGGTCTGGTCGCCGTAGGCCTTCCATTTCCGGTAATCGGCCTCCTCCTCTTTGCGCTGCCCGGGCACCCACCAGTTGGCGACGAACTTCGGCCTGGCCGGATCCGACACGTCTATGATCTGGATGCCGTTGGTGTAGTAGCGAAACCACGCTTCGAGGTTGGTGTAGCTGTTGTCGGGCGCGGTGTCGAGATAGGCATACTGACCGCCGTCGTAGTAGCTGCGGTGCGTGCCGGACCCGGTCTGGATCTCGCGCTTGGGATCGCCCTGGTCGCAGCTCCACTCGGAGAGCAGCGCGATTTTCTCCGGATCGGTCGCGTCGTAGAAGCGCACGCCGCGCAGGCCCTTCTGGTCGATGTTCCGCTGGATGAGCTCCGGGTTGTCGTATTTGCCGCGCGGCCATTTCGGCGTGGAGAACGTTCCGATCGACCCTGAGCCGGTCATGAGGATCCACTTGCCGAGCTTGTTGTTGTAGGCGAGCTGGAGCTGGTTGCCGATGTAGCCCTTGCCGTTCACCAATGTGGGCTTCAACGGGTCGGTCACTTCGATCACGTCGCCCATGAGAAACAGGTAGCGGCGGCTGCCGATCGCCATCATCTGCATCTTCGCGCCGCGGTGGTGCCCCAGGTCGAATTGCGCCAGGACGTCGGTGTTGCTGCGATACATGTTGCGGTCCAGGTAGCCCAGGCTCGTCGTGCGCGGATGCGGATGGCGATTGGCAAAAACGTCGCCGATCAAAGCCGAGCCCCCGACGGCAGCCACGCCCGCAGCCGCGCCGAGCTTCATGAACTCGCGCCTGGACGTCCGGTCGTTCGGCATTTCCATCTCTCTAGTTGATCTTTGCGCCTGCGGCAATCAACACCTTGGCGAACCTATTCACCTCGGAACGGATGAAGGCGTCGAACTCCTCCGGCGTCGATGGCGTGGGCGTCGCTCCCTGGGTGAGCATGCGCTCCTTGATGTCGGGGAGATTGAGGATGCGCACTGCCTCCGTGTTGACGACCTTGACCAGCGGACGCGGGGTCTTTGCCGAGGCGAGGAGACCGTACCATTGGTCGTACTCGAAGCCCGTAACCCCCGCCTCGTCAACGGTAGGAAGGTCGGGAAACATGGGAGAACGCTTCGCCGTGCTGACCGCAAGCGCCAGCGCTCTTCCCGCCTTGACCTGCCCGGCCGCAACGAGGACCGGCGAGAACGTGAATTGAACCCTGCCGGTAATCGCATCGTTGAGGGACTCCACGGCGCCCTTGTAGGGAACGTGCGTCGCCTCGATGCCAGCAGCGACCTTGAACATCTCGCCGTTGATCTGGGTGCCGCTGCCGATACCCGCCGAACTGAAGTTGATCTGCCCGGGCTTCGACTTCGCGTATGCGATCAGCTCCTTGACGCTCTTCGGGCCGAGGTTGGGCGAGATGACCAGGAGGTTGGGGACACTCGCGACGCGGGTGATGCCGGAGAAGTCCTTGACGGTGTCGTAGGGAAGCTTGGAGTACAGCGTTGCATTGCCGGCATGTCCGGTGGATACCATCATGAGCGTATGCCCGTCGGGATTGGCGGCGAGCACGTACTGCGATGCAATCGTCCCCCCTGCGCTCGGACGATTGTCCACGACGACCTGCTCTCCCGATTTCTCGCCGAGCTTCTCGCCGATCCAGCGTGCCAGTATGTCGGTCTGACTCCCGGCCGCAAAGGGCACCAGCAGGCGCACCGGCCTGCTCGGATAGGACTGGGCCCGATCCGCGCCCCAGGCAAGCCCGGCACCGCCGACGGTCGCCGCCACAGTCGATGCCCATGCCACAATCAGGAAACGATTCATTGCCCCCTCCGAAATGATGGCATGCGCCTGCCCACCGGTTGACCGCCCCCCGCGATGCCGTTCGCCAGTGTGCCATCTCGCAACCAATTGTCAACGATCGGATTGCTTCGCTATGCTCCGAGTCTGCCGGTCGCTGGTCTGCGAGTCGAGTCACCAGCCGCAAACCACCAGTCACGGATCATCAGTCACGCATCACCGTATTGTATGGACGGCTCATTCTTTTCCGCGGTCGTGATCCTGTTGCTCGTGATGGACCCGATCGGGAACATTCCGATTTTCGTGTCGCTGTTGCGCAACGTGGCGCCGCGGCGGCGCGTGCCGGTGATCGTGCGCGAGTGTTGCATTGCGTTCGTGGTGCTGGTGGTTTTCGCCCTGTTCGGAAAGTCCATACTGGACTTGTTCGGAATCTCCGATCCGTCCCTTACCATTTCCGGCGGAGTGATCCTGTTCCTCATCGCGCTGCGCATGATATTCCGCAGCGCCGAGGGAATCTTCGGAGAAGTGCCCGCAGGCGAGCCGTTTATCGTTCCACTGGCCATTCCGGCGATTGCTGGCCCCGCCGCCATAGCGACCGTCGTGCTGCTGGCGTCGTCGGCACCGACACGATGGGTCGAACGGCTGGCCGCAATTGCGGCGGCAATGCTGGTGACGCTCGTCCTGCTCGTCGCGGCCGGCCGGATCAGCGCGCTCGTCGGCGAGCGCGGGCTGATCGCCTTCGAACGCTTGATGGGCCTCATCCTGACCGCGATCGCCGTCGAAATGGTGCTGCGCGGCGTCGCGGTCTTCGTGCGGCAACTCTGACCTGGTACTTCGTGACTGGTGCTCCGTGACGCTCCACAGGCAACCAATCACGCCTCATTAGTCACGTTTCATCATTCACGAATCTTCAGTCACGCTCCATTAGTCACACTTTCCCGATGTTAATCGGGAAAGTAAGAGGGAGGTATGGGCCTTTTCCAATAGGGGGTGAAATCGACCTCCTCCGGCGGGACGGCCACAGCAGGCGGCTCTGCGAGCAGTTCGAACAGCCGGTTGCGCATACGGGGATCAAGAAACTTGACGAGGCCCCGGCGCTCGCAATCCGCGACCAGCGTGGCCCGCGCGCCTTGAGCGTAGGGCCCTGCCTGCGTTCGCGCAACCGTTCCTCCGTACTCCTCGTGCAGGGCCTTGTTCGTTTTCCACCACTCGACCCACGGCGCATAGAACGTTGCTTCCTCCTGGGGATCGGCGGGGAGGCCGCGGTCGTTCTCCGCGTCCAACTTCGCGAGGCGGATAAGCACGGCGCGAAACTCCTCGAGCCATGTGCGCTCGTCGCCGCCGAGCCCCTCTCGCGCGAGCCGCTCGTTCAGCTCCGCCAGCTTGCGTGTCCGCTGAAGGCGGTCCCGTCGGTCGAATTCGCGATTGTAAGCCAGCAATTCGGCGATTTCTGCGGGAGTGGCGCCGAGCTTCCGCTCTGCGACATAGCGACCGATCAGGCTCGCCAATACCCGATCGCGCAGGCGCGCGGTCTGCGCCGCCTCGTCTCCCGCGGCGGCGAGCTCCGCCATGGAAATTTCTTCACCCAGCACCATTGCCGCACTTTGGGCCTGCAGCGCGGGAGCGGATCCCAGCAACACGGCAAGCAGCAGCCACGGCAGGAAGGCGTTGTTCACGAACTCATTTTAGGGCCAATTCCAGCAGGATACGCTACGCCGGCGGGGCCGCTCGCCGCATGCTCAGGCGCCGGTTCGCGGTGACGCCATAGCGAAAGCCGCATGGGCCAGCGGCCTAGCGGGACTCGTCCTCGGCCCTGGCGATTGCCTTCCTGCAAAGGGCGGTGATCTTGCGATACGCCGTACGGCGCTTGCGCCGGCTGGCATGATCGGGTATCGCTTCTATTCGTTTGACCACCTTGCGGCATACCCGCAACAGCTCTCTTGCCGTAGCCACTATGCCCGGGTGCTTGCGTATCGTGTTGGTATCCTTGCGGGACAGCGATTGCAGCGCCTTGTACTGGGACCGCGTCACTTTGACCGTCTTCATCCCTGCCTCCCTGCGGCGTGGTGCCGCCCGAATGAGTGGGCTGCGCGCCTTGCGTCGCGAGCCCTAGCAGCCCGTCGGTCGGTCAACGCCGTGAATTCATAGCATCGCCGGATCAGGTTACGTAGCCGTGACAACCGGCGGTCGAGTCTGCCCGATTGCCCGCCCGGGACCTGCGATTTTCTGCCGCAGGGCTGGGTGGTTAGGTAACGATCGGCCGCGCAAAACAAGGGTCGCAAATAATTCACAATTTCTGTGGATAACTTTGTGGGTAAAGACCGCGGGCCGGCGCGAATCAGGCTAAATGACGGGGTCGGCTCTGGTTTGCTCAAAAATTGACCATTGCGGGAACTTTTCGCCCTACGCGCGCTCCTCTGCCCGCATCAATGCTTGAGGATCCGCATCAGGTTGTAGAAGTCGTCGGTCCAGACTCGAAAATCAGGCCGCTGCGGCAGTGCATCCGCAACGGACGCTATCGATTCGGAGTCGAGCAGTGCCTGATTGCGGGTAACGATGATCTGATCGGTCCCGGAAAGCCAATAGTCGACCCCGCCATCGGCGCCCGGCCAGTCGGAAACCAGGACGGCCTTCAGTCCGAACGCAGCGGCCAGGCGCTCCACCACCGGCGCAATGTCTACGAAGCGATTCGTCGCCTGAAAGACGATCACGCCGTCGGGCTTGATGTGTCGCACGTACGTCGCCATGGCTTCTCGCGTAAGCAGGTGCATCGGGATGGAATCGCCCGAGAACGCGTCGATCGCCAGCAGATCAAAACGCTGATCCGCTTCGCGCTCGAGGCTCAACCGGCCGTCACCCAGTACGATCTCGATCTTGGCGGGGCTGTCAGCGAGATAGCTGAATTCCCGTCCCGCGACAGTTACCACCTGCGGGTCGATCTCGTAGAAACGGAAGACGTCTCCGCGGCGGCCGTAGGCCGCGATCGCGCCCGCACCGAGCCCGATCACGCCCACCCGGCGCGGCAGCGTCGAGAGGCTTTCGAACGTGCGTCCATATCCGCTGGTGCGCCCGAAATAGCTGCTCGGCTCATTGCGCAGCGGCGCGTCGAGCAGCTGGCCACCGTGATTGATTCCGCCGTGATACATCGCACGAAACGGCACAGGCTGGGAGTAGTCCCGGGTGCGCACGACTCCGTAGAAATTGCGTACCATGACCCGGGTATTAGCGAAATACTCCTTGATATGGATTCCGACCAGGGTGGAGGTCGCCGCGACGACTACGACGGATGCCGAAACGACCCACCAGCGGATAGTGAGCGCGCGCAGCACCAGCAGGAGCGCACATGCGACCAGCGCCATTCCCATCTCGAAATACCCGGGAAGCAAATTCGGCGCGGCGATGCCGACCAGCAGCGAGCCCAGCGCCCCGCCCAGGGAAACCATGAGGTAGAACGTGGTGAGGTACTGCGGCGCGGGCTTCAGCCGCGTGAGCTCGCCGTGGCAGAACATGCAGCACCCGAAGAGCCCCGTGGTATATAGCGGCGCGGCTACATACAGGTTGAGCGAGTCACTGTACCACCCCATGGCCGGCAGCAGCACCATGGTTGCGGGGAGAAACACATCCCGGCGGTACCATCGCGGATGATCGAAGCAGAGAATGAACGTGATGAGGTAGATCGAGAGCGGAACCACCCACAGGAACGGAATCGACGCGATGTTCTGCGTGAGATGGTTGGTGACCGCGAGCAGCAGGCACGATCCCATCGCCGAGAGTGTGACCCACGACAGGCGGCTGCCGAGTGTGGGCGAACGGGCTGCGGGCTCAGCGGCCGTTGCCTCCGGCGCCAGGGGTTGCGCAGCGCGGGTGCTGGCGAGCGCGGTGGCTGCGCACAATACGGCAAAAACACCGTAGCCGATCGACCAGGAAACCGATTGCACGGCCAGCGGAAGCAAGGGCTCGATCAGAACGGGGTAGGACAGCAACGCGAGCAGCGAGGCGAAATTAGACAACGCGAACAACCGGTAGGGCGCCGTGTGGCGGAAACGCTGCCAGAACCACGCCTGTACCAGCGGGCTGGTGGTCGACAGCAGAAAATACGGCAGGCCTATCGTCGCCCCCAGCAGGCCCAGTATCAGCAAGGTCGGATCCGCGCCGGTATCCGGCTTCCAGCGCACGTCGGGGATGATCGGCAGCATGAACAGGCTCAGTGCCAGGAGGCCTATGTGCAGCCACGCCTGTCGCCGCGGCGTGAGGTAGCGGGCCGTCCAGTCGGCGTACGCGTATCCGAACAGCAGCACCGACTGAAAGAATACGAGGCAGATCGCCCAGACCGCACCAGCTCCTCCGAACCAGGGAAGAATCTGCTTGGCGATGACGGGCTGCACCAGGAACAGCAGGAAAGCACTGAGAAAAATCGTAGTGGCGTGCAGGAACATAGCGATCAAGGATGAAGGCGGAAGGTGGAAGGTGGAAGTGAAGCACGCCTCCCGATTCGCATTCTGTTGCAAACGCATCTCAACGTCTGTCTCCTTCCGCCTTGCGACCTATTTTGTGGCGCGCCACTTGTATTCGCCGCGCAGCGCATTCGCCTCGCCCCGGGCGTTGCCTTCGATCGTATTGCCGGCAACCTTACCATCGAAGCGCCGCCGATAGACCGGGTCGTCGTGGTCTACCAGTACGAACGCGATCGTATCGCCGTCCAGCCGCGGACTGATCACGACCACCTGTTTGCCCGCGCGCCGTGCGACGACATTGATCTCCTGGTACTTCTGCGTGATGTCCAGCTCGTACTCCTGGGTGCCGCGCTCGGAGCCGACCTGGAGCTTCCACAGCCCGCCCACCTGCGCGGGGATAACCCAGAAGTAGATCTGGCTGCCCGCCCCGCGCACGCTCGCCTGGAGGTCGGCCTTCCAGTCGCCCATATCGAAATCGTGCGACACGACGCGCGTACCGGGCTTCAATTCGGCAAACAGGCGGGAACGCAACGCGAGGTTGACGCGCGGCAGCAAGTACATGGTAAGGACCGTTGCCTCGCTGATCCGGGTGTCGAACAGGTTGCGCTGGTAGAACTGCGCGCGCTCGGCGACGCCCGCTTCCCTGGCATACGCGGTGCTCTCCTTCACGCGCTGCGGATCGAGGTCCACACCGAACCCGCGCGCGCCGTATTTTTTCGCTGCAGTGATGAGGATGCGCCCGTCTCCCGAGCCCAGGTCGATCAAGAAATCGTTCGGGCCGACGCCGGCGATGCGCAGCATCGCCTCGACCGTAGCCTGGTTGGTCGGCACGAACGGCACGTCGAGATTGCCGGGATACTTGGTGTCCTGCGCAGCCGCCGGCAGCGCAAGCGCCCATGCCAGTATCGGCAACCACCGCAGTGACCCACTCGACACGATGCTGGCTCCTGAATCGATTCTGAAAGTATCCGCCGCACGCCCGGGCCGCGGCGCATCAGCGCCTGACCGCGCCCTGCGCTGCACGCGCGAGGGCTACGAAGACCGCCGCCCCGGCGCACCATAACACAAACGGCGCAAGGTTCAGAGCCGGAACGAGATCAGGAAGCCGGTTGATCTGGCCCGCCACCGCCGCCATGCGTGCGAGCGTTGCGAGCGCGAGGACTGCGAACAGCAGCCCCAACGCGAGCCCTTCCCTTCCCGTGCGCCCGAACTCGAGCGCAGCAGCCAGACTCGCCATGAGCATGCAGCCCCACGCGCCACCCGCCAGGAGTTGGGCACCGAGCAGCACATCGAGCGAGGGCGCCAGCACGCTCTCCAATACGGCAGCGGCGCCGATCAGCGCTGCTCCCGCAATGACCGGCAGCGTCCCGTGGCGCTTCGCGAGGGCTGCGCCCGGAAACATGGCGAGATTGAAGCCGATCCAGAACACCGGCATCAGGTATTCCAGCCCTTGCGGCCTCGAAAACTGCAGGTACTGGCTCGCGCTGTTTAGCGAGAAGTGAACCTGAAAACCCAGTGCCAGCAGGAGACAGCCGACGAGGAATGGTCGCGTCCCGGCGACCAGGAGAGCGGGGGCCGGCGCCGGCCGCGCCGGCGGCCCCGGACCACGCGCGAGCAGTCGTTCGACCCCGATCAGCCCGGCTGTAGTGGCGAGCAGCGCGATGCTGCATGCGGCAAAGGGCAGGCGTGGGTCGACATTCCTGAGGACAACACCTAGATAAGGCGCGATTGCCCCCCCGATCGCAAGGCCCGTGAGCAGCAACGCATTCATCCACGGTACGCCCGGCGCAGCCGCATACTTGCTCAGCAGCACCCACGGCGGCGCACGCAATGCAGAGGAAGTGACCGCCCAGACAAGCAACAATGCAACAGCGCCAGCCGGTGCGTAAGCGCCCCAGCGCACTGCATGCGGGATCAGCAGAAACGCGACGCAGGAGAACGCCGTGGCGCCCAGGATCAACGGTCCTATGCGTCCGAGGACGCGTCCGGCACGGTCGGCGGCCATACCCATTACCACGTCCATGATCATGAAGATCAGCTGATCGAGCATCAGTATGTAGATCGCGATGCGCTGCGGCAGCCCCGCCGTTTCGAGCAATCCCGGGAGAAAGATGACGTAAACCGTCCAGCAGGTGACGAATGCAAACTGGATCACCGCCAGGTAAAGCGCGGCGCCATGCGGAACTCGCGCAGGCGCGGCGGCATTTATCTCCATCGACATATTGAGCTTACCCAACCGTGTTTCGGCCCCTGGCGTCCTATGGTTGATAGCTCACCGTCGGAGGCTATGCCCTAGTGTCGAAGGCATGACACCCGTGAGGCCACCAGGCGGTGGTAGCCGCCCGGGTGGGTCTGCCTAAATTAAACCAATAGATCAAACTCTTATTAGTGCCTGCCGCCCCGCCCTCCCGCCTGGCATGGAAACTGCATAACGCATGGACAGGAAACGGGCGGTAAGGGAGAGATGTCGTGGTCATCTACATGGAAGACTACCGGAAGGCGCAGAGCTCGAGTGTAGTCAAGGATGCGGGCTACAACGAAGAGCTGCTGTGCGCCAACTGGAATCCAGCGTTGCAGGCGTTTGCCATGTCCTGCTTCCAGACGGCCGCCGAGTTGAGCCCACAATTGCCCGAAGATTTTTCGAACATCGACGTCGAGGCTTTTCTCGACCGGATCTACGCGCTGGCGACGCAAGTCTAGCGCAACCTCCCCCGGAAGCGGGCCGTGCCAGTCGTGGCGGTCCGCTCTTTTTTTTGGTCCGACTAGACTGACTACGCGAGTGCGGCAAGCACCCGTTCACGCGTGAATGGCATGTCCCGCAGCCGGACACCGATCGCGTTGTGGACCGCATTGGCAATAGCGGCCGCCGTTGGACCCTGGACCGCCTCTCCGGCGCCGAGTGGAGCCTGGTCGGTCCGGTTGACGACCGTTACGTCGACCTGCGGCGCCTCGGCGAACGTGAGGATCGGGTAGTCTGCCCACGAGCGCGTCAGGATGCGTTCCGGCTCGTAGCGCACCTGCTCCTTCAGTGTCCAGCTCGTCGCCTGTATGATGCCGCCCTCGGTCTGATTCACGAGACCGTCGGGGTTGATCGCCAGGCCGGCCTCCACCGCAGCCCACGCCCGGGTTACCGTGATTTCTTCGGCGATCTCGACTTGCACGATCACCGCCGCGTAGCAGGCGAGATTCTTGTAGCGCGCGAACGCAATGCCGCGTCCGCGCGAGCCATTGCCCTTCTCCGCCGTGCGCCAGCCGGCTTTGGCCGCCACCGTTTCGATTACGGCGCGCCCCCGCGCGTCTTTCAAATGCCGCAAACGGAATTCGACCGGATCCGCGCCCGCAGCCTGCGCGAGCTCGTCCATGAACGACTCGATCGCGAACACATTCGCATGCGCCCCCAAGGACCGCAGTGCCGATACCCGCACCGGCGCGCGCTCGACATAATGATTGACGACGCGCTGATTCGGAAATTCGTAGAGCGGAATCGCATTGCGATGCGCACCCCCCGCCGGCAGTGGCGGATTGGTTGGCGTGGGCTCGGATACGGCTTGCGCGAGGTGGCGTGCCGCCAGCAACGCGCTGTTGGCCGTTGCGCTCCTGGAATTCGTGCGGTTGGTATGCCCGTTGCTCCACACGTCGTGGCTCCAGCTCACGACGTGGCCGCTGCCATCGAGTTGCGCGTTGAGCCGCACGACCATCGCCGGACCGTAGGGTTCCCACGCGAACTCATCCTCGCGCATCCACTGCACCCGCACCGGCCGGCCGGGGACGGCCCGCGCGAGCAGCACGGCATCGAAGGCGACGTCATCGGCGCCGTTGTGCCCGTAGCATCCCGCCCCCTCGACGTGGATGACGGTGATGTTGCCTTCGTCCACGCGGAGCATCCTGGCGAGATCCTTGCGCAGCGGGTAGACCCCCTGGCTGTGAGTCCACACCCGGTAACGGTCGCCCTCCACGCTCGCGATCGCGCACGAAGGACCGAGCGACGCGTGGGCGATGTACGGTCGAGTGTATTCTGATTCGACCCGCCGCTCCGCGCGTGTAGCAGCTTTCTCGTCGTGTTTTTCGCTGATCACTTCTTCCGTGCTCGATTCCTTGAGCAGGAAGCGCGGGTCCAGGGTGTCCGGCAGGGTTGCGCGCTCCTCCCATCGGGCAATGCGCCGGATGCGGTTGAGTGCTCGCAGCGCCTGGTCTTCGCGTTCCGTGATGACGCCCACGAACCGGCCGTCGCGCACTACGGCCATCACCCCGGGCATGGCCTGCACCTCGCCTTCGTCGAGAGCGACGAGGCGGGCACCATAGCTGGGGGGGCGGGCGACGCGTCCGTGCAGCATTCCAGGCAACTCAATGTCATGAACGAAGCTCGGCGTCCCCCTGATCTTGCCCGGGATATCGCGTCGCGGTACCGGCGCGCCGACTATCATGTGCTGGGCAGCAGCCTTGGGGGGGACATCGCCGCTTGCCTCGCGAGCGAGCAGATCATCGCTCGCCAGATCCCAATAGGTGACGCTGCCGCCGGCACGCGCGGTAATCACGCCGTCCGCCACGGTGAGTTGCTCGAGCGAAACGCCCAGCTTCGCCGCGGCCCGATCGAGCAGCAGCTGGCGCGCCTCTGCCGCAGCATGGCGCAAGGCCGTGCCGCCTTCCTGGACCGAGCGGCTGCCGGAAGTGATGCCTTCGTCGGGGCTGTAGGACGTGTCGGTGGGCGCGAGGCGGATGCGCTCGAATGCCACGTCGAGATCTTCGGCGACGATCTGCGCCAACGCCGTGAGTATTCCCTGCCCGATCTCGACCTTGCCGGGAAACACGGTTACGGTGCCATTGCGGTTGATGCGCAGCCACCGATCCAGCCTCCGGTTGGTCTCGAGGTCGCCGGGCAACTGGCGCGGCGCGACGGTCTTGTCGGTTCCCTGGCTCATTTCGCTCCGCCTTCCGCAACGCGACGGATGGCACGCAGCATCCGGTGGTGGGTGCCGCAACGGCACAAGTTGCCTTTCAGGGCGGCACGTATCTCGGCGTCGCCCGCGCGCGGATTCGCGTCGAGCAGCGCTTTGGCAGCCATGATGATCCCGCTTACGCAGTAGCCGCACTGCGCTGCCTGCTCTTCGATGAAGGCCTGCTGCAACGGGTGCAAGTCGCCATTCATCGCGAGCCCTTCGATCGTCGTCACCGCCTTGCCTGCAACAGCCACCAGCGGCACATCGCACGACTGCACCGCCTTCCCGTCCACGATGACGGTGCATGCCCCGCACAATCCGGTGCCGCAGCCGAAGCGCACGCTCTTGAGCTTGAGGTCGTTGCGCAGCACATAGAGCAGCGGCGTCTCGGGATCCGCCGTGACGCTATGGGCTTGTCCGTTCACATTGAGAGCTGTGCTCGCCATGATTTGTGTTGTTTTCCCGCTTCGGGCGGTTAGTGTGGAAAAACAGCGGCTTATTATCTCACTACCGCGCTCCCGCATGCCAGCAGCCGTGGGCGGGAGACTCGTTTTTTTGAAGTCCTGGGTCTATACTGGAATACGTAAACGTTGGTATGGAGGACGCTTCCAATGATACATACCGCCGACGTCGAGTCTCTGAGGGTGAAAATCCACCAATTACAGGTAGAGCACAGAGATCTCGATGACGTGATTTCCCAGTTGTGCCAGAGCCCCGCCCAGGATCAACTCCAGCTGCAACGACTCAAGAAACGCAAGCTTTTCCTCAAGGACCAGATCACATTGCTCGAGCGGCAGTTGACTCCCGACATACCTGCGTAGCGCAGCCTGAAGCTACGCGTCCAGCCGACGCATTGCATTTCCGCTCCAGATCAGCGCCTCGTGGTCGGCGCCGATGTCGGAGCGCGCCCGCATTTGACACGTTCTAGCTTTTCCGCAAGGCGATCAGCGTCAGGTAGATTGCGAAGACGCCCAGCAGCACCAGCCAGAGCAGCGACCAGCCGGCGATCGTAACCCCGAGGAAGCGCCATCCCGATTCCGCGCACTCGCCGCTACCCGCCAGGATTTTTTCCAGCGCCTTGAGCGCCGAGAATTTCCTGAGCATGTACTCCAGGCCGGGCCCGCATTCCGGAATCCGGTCCTTCGGGAGATGCTGCAGCCACACGTGCCGCGCGGCGATCGCTGCGCCCACGGCCGCGGCAAGCAACAGCAGCGCGCCGTAAGCTGCCGCGCCGCCGCGCCCCGGACCGTGGATGGCGGCAATCAGAAAGACCGTCATCAATGCCATGAAGGCGACTCGCTGCAGTATGCACAGCGGGCAGGGGTCCTGTCCCTGGTAGTACTGGAGGTAGTAGGCAAAGCCGAGCAGTCCGGCACATACCAGGAATCCTGCTGCATAGCCCAGCCGGGGCATCAGAGGTAGGCGAGCAATCGGCCACATGCTATGACTCCCATCCAGATTGCGAGGGACAGCGCCGCGTGCAGCTTCGCCGCCAGCGGCGTCGCTGCCCCGCTGTCCCACAGCGCGACCGAGCGGAACGGCCCGAGATGAAAAGCCGCGGCGTTCAACCCTGCCGCCATGATCAGCGTCATTTTCAGGACGAATGCACGGTTGCTGATGAAGTCGCCTGCGTGCGCCATGAACATCAGCAATCCCGTGGGAACGATGACCAGGAACGCGCCCAGGGTCCACGGCAGCAGATGCTTCGCGAGCTGTCGCACCGGCAGCGTGCGTGACATACCCAGCAGACGCAGATCGAGCATCGCGATGGACCCGACCAGCGTGACGAAACCGAGTATGTGGAGTATCTCGACTGACGGGTAGAGCCAGAGCTCCTGGCGCATCGCCGTAGCGAGCGCCGAACGCTCGATCGCCGATAGCGCGTTGGCACCTTCTGCGGCGCCTATCATCCGGTCCGGGGCACTGGCATGACGCGGCGCTTGCACGCCACCCGCGCGAGCCCCATCAGCGCAACTCGACGGTCTTGCCGTCGGCCGTAATACGCTCCGCCCGCATCTCCTCGGGCTTGTTGCGGTTTGGATAGCCGACCACGCTTACCTTGTTACCGGGCGCGAGCGCTTCCGCCGGAAGGCCGCGCGCCTGCATGCGTGAGGGCGGCGCCAGAACCACCAGCCACGCCTTGCCGGGTGTTTCGAGGCGAACGTGGCCGTGCGGATGCTCGTAACCGGATTCCTTGATCGTTCCCGTCAGGTTCAAGGTCTGGGAGCTGTCGTATTCGCTCCAGCCGTGATGCGCGTAGGCGGGGGCAAGCACGACGGGCGCTGCGGCCAACAGCCAAATCAGGTTTCGTGACATAGGAGCTCCGTATGGTTCGGGCAACGCTGACTTCGGCATTTTACCGAAAGCGATGATCAGGGATCATGCCCGCGCACGGCCCGACGTGATCCTTGGTTGTGCGCCCCGCACCCCATCCGTACACTCGCGTCATGCTGAAGATTGCGCCCGGGGTGGAGATCGACGAGAACGAAATCGCAGTCTCGTTCATCCGCGCGTCTGGTCCCGGAGGGCAGAACGTAAACAAGGTCGCGACGGCGGTGCAGCTGCAGTTCGACGTCCCGCGTGCGACGGGCCTGCCGGCAGCGGTAAGACTGCGGCTCCTCTCGCTCGCGGGGCATCGTGCGAGCAGGGACGGGGTCATCACCATCACGGCGCAGCGCTACCGCAGTCAGGCACGCAATCGACGCGATGCCATGGACCGGCTGATCGAGCTGGTTCGCGCGGCTGCCGAACCCGTGAAGCCGCGCAAGCAGACGCATCCCACGGCAGCGGCCCGGGCCCGCCGACTCGAGGCAAAACGCAGGCGCGGCGAGATCAAGCGTAGCCGCAGTAGAAGGCTCGATTTCACATGACGGTATGAAACCTTGGCGGGCCGTCGCCGGCCGGCTCCGATGACTGCGCCCGTCGGTGATTTCAGTCAGGGATCGTCGCAGGCGCGTGCCAGGCGCAATCCTTGACGGAGTCATTTCAATCCACCTAAACTCCTCGAGGGCTATCGGCGGCGCATGGGAATAAACTGGCGCCGGGTCCTGTTTTACCCATGGGCTGGCGATGGCGAAGGATGGTGGGAACAAGTAAGCATCCCAGCGACGCACGCATGGCAACTTCAATGAGGAGATCTGCATGAAGAGGAAAGTCTTATCCGCCGCTCTTGCTCTCGTCGTCGGCGCGGGCACCGGTTATGTACTCAACGTGTTCGCTCAGCAAAAGCCTGAAGTTTTGGTGGGTCAGCGCCAGGCTGCCATGAAATTGCAAGGCAAATACTTCGGTCCGTTGAGTGGCATGGCTCAAGGCAAGATTCCGTATGACGCAAAGATCGTCGCGCGCAACGCCGGGTATCTCAGTGCGCTGAGCGAGATGCCGTGGGACGGATTCACGCCCGACACCAAGGACACGCCGGAAAAGACCCGTGCGCTGCCGGCAATCTGGGCCGAGCCGGCCAAGTTCAAGGAAGCCCAAGAGCACTTCCAGGGAGCGGTCTCCAAGCTCGCCGCGGCGAGCAAAGGTGGCGATGAAGGCAACACCAAGGCTGCGATCGGCGAGGTCGGCAAGGCTTGCGGTGCCTGTCACGAACATTTCCGCGCGAAGTAGGCTCGACGTTGTTCCGCGAACACCCCGCTACGGCGGGGTGTTCGCTTATGTGGACGCAAAATTCCGTGAGTGATCGGGTACTGCGAAGGTTGCGTGTGGCTGCGCTCGCCCTGACGCTAGGAGCATGTGTAGCGTCGGCATCAGCGCAAGGCGACGCGAAGCGCGGCCAGTATCTCGCAAAAGCCGGAGGCTGCGTGGGCTGCCATACCGCCGGAGAGAAGGACCCGCCCTTTGCCGGGGGCCGCTCGCTGCAAACGCCTTTCGGTACATTCTATGGACCGAACATCACCCCGCACCCGCAAGCGGGGATAGGCCGGTGGTCCGAGGCCGACTTCGTCAACGCGATGCGCCATGGCAAGCGTCCCGACGGAGCCAACTATTTCCCGGCGTTCCCCTACCCGTCGTTCACGAAAATCGCAGATGCCGACCTGCGCGACCTGTGGGCCTACCTGCGAACGCTGCCGCCGAATGCGCGCGCCAACCGGCCGCATGACCTGCATTTTCCCTTCGGCTGGCGGTTCCTGGTGACATTCTGGAAGTGGCTGTTCTTTACCCCTGGCCCGTTCCCGGGTGTCCCGGGGGCGACACCGACGATCAACCGCGGCGCTTACCTCGTGCAGGCGCTGGGGCATTGCGGCGAATGCCACACGCCGCGCAACTTTCTCGGCGGTCCGAAACGTAACCGCTTCCTCGCAGGGGGGAAGACACCCGAAGGCAAGGACGTCTCCAATCTGACACCGGCGAGCCTGAAGAAGAAGTGGGGCGACAAGGATCTAATGGATTTCCTCACCAGCGGCACGACCCCGGACGGGGACGTTCCGGCCGAAGCCATGGCCGAGGTGATCCGCAATACGACCAGCCAATTGATGCCCGCGGATCTCGCGGCGCTCGTCGCCTACCTGCGCTCGATACCGCCCATCGCCGACGAGCCCAAATCGAAATAGGCCCTGCGGATCGTTGCCGCCGCCGACGGTCGGTGGGCAATCACGCGTCGAGTGGCGCACGTTACAGCGGCGGGATGAAACAAAACCAGGCGTCACCGGTCCATCATAGGAATGGCTATGCCAGTACCCGTCCGAGAACGCCTGTGACCACGCCAGTACGGCGAATTCGCCGGTCTCTCCGGTGCGCGGCATTCCTGGCAGCGTTCATCTGCTGCGCGCCGAGCGCGTTAGCACAGAAGCTGCCTCTCGAAAAAATCAAGCTGCCGCCGGGCTTCGCGATCTCGGTGTTCGCCGACAACGTTCCCAATGCTCGTGCGATGGTGCTGGGCGACAAAGGCACGCTGTTCGTGGGAAGCATGCGCGCCGGACACGTGTACGCGATACGGACGCGCGACGGCAAGACAGAAACGCTCACCGTCGCCTCCGGCCTCAACATGCCCGTTGGAGTGGCGTTCCGCAACGGCGCGCTCTACGTGTCCGAGGTTTCACGCGTGCTGCGTTTCGACGACATCGAGGCCAGGCTCGAGAACCCGGGCCGACCGGCCGTGGTTACCGACCGCTTTCCCACGGAAACCCACCACGGCTGGAAATTCATCGCGTTCGGCCCCGACGGCAAGCTTTATGTCCCCGTCGGAGCGCCGTGCAACATCTGCGAACCCGACGCCGACCGCTACGCCAACATCATGCGGATGAACGCCGATGGCAGCGGGCTCGAAGTCTACGCCCGCGGGGTGCGCAATTCCGTGGGCTTCGACTGGCACCCACAGACGAAGGAGATGTGGTTCACCGATAACGGACGCGACATGCTGGGCGACGATATCCCCGACGACGAATTGAATCACGCTGCGCGTGCCGGCCTGCATTTCGGCTACCCGTACTGTCACGCGGGCGACGTGTCCGATCCCGAGTTCGGGCGCAAGCGCCCCTGCACCGATTTCGAGCGCCCGTCGGTAAAGCTGGGGCCACACGTGGCGGCCCTGGGCATGCGCTTTTACACCGGCACGCTGTTTCCGCCGGAGTACCGCAACTCGATCTTCATTGCCCAGCACGGTTCGTGGAACCGCAGCCGCAAGATCGGCTACCGCGTGATGCGGGTCGAGCTGAAAGACAACCGCCCGGTGCGTTACGTGCCTTTCGCCGACGGCTGGCTCGAGGACGAACGCGCGTGGGGCCGTCCGGTGGACGTGCTGGTGATGCCGGACGGCGCGCTACTCGTGTCGGACGACCAGGCCGGTGCGATCTATCGCATCAGCTATCGTCGCTGACCGAGGGGAGGACGCCTTTCGCCTGGGTCTCGCCACGCGCTGGCTGCGAGTCGTGCCCCTGCCCGACGGGACAGTCCCACCAGGCAGCCGGGGACGCGCATCCTCAGGGTCATCTCGGACATGAGGTCCGAGATGATCCTCAGCGCTCGTACTTGAAAGACAGGCTCACGCGCGAGCGGAACGCGACCACCCTCCCGTTTTCGACCACCAGGTCCATCTTGGTGATCTCCGCAACCCGCAGGTCGCGCAGCGACTGCGAAGCCGTGTGCACGGCGTTGCGTGCCGCGTCTTCCCAGGAATTCTTGCTCGTGCCTACCAGCTCGGTTATGCGATAGACGCTGCCGGTGCTCTTTGCCATATCTCCTCCGTGCCGATGGATGCGCACGTCGCCCGCGACGCGCCCATTCATGATAGCACCGCCATGCGTCCGGCAATCCGTTCCCGGCTACGCCGGCCCCTGCTCTCCGCTGCGTCTATCCCTGGAGCGGCGTTCAGCGGTGTTCGCCGCCAGCAGCCTCAACTCGACGTAGTCGGTCTTACCGCTGCCCAGCAGCGGCAGCTCCCTCATGTGCACTACGCGGCGCGCCACCGCCAGCTCCTGGCTGCCCAGCTCGCGCGCGGCTTTCTGCAGCAGCGGTCGATTGAGCTCCGGATCGGTCGTGAACAACACCGTGCTTTCGCCGCTGCGCTGTATCAGCTCCACGGTCGCGGCATGGCGGTGCTGCGGAGAGGCGTGGCGGGCGATGCCTTCGACCACTTCCAGCGATACCATCTCGCCGGCGATCTTGATGAAGCGCTTGACCCTGCCGTGTATGGTGACGAAACCGTCCTCGTCGATCTCCACGATGTCCCCGGTGTTGTACCAGCCGGGACCGGCCTCGGACTCGGGCTTCCGAAGGACTTCGGGGTCCTCATAGAGGTAGTAGCCGCTCATCAGGTTCGGGCCGCGCACGTGCAGCACGCCGCCACGCGCGATCCCCGGCAGCGGCAGGGTGCGATGCTCGATACCAGGCAGCAGCCGGCCGACCGTCCCGACCTTGTAGCAAAGGGGTGTGTTCAGCGACAGCACCGGGGCACATTCGGTGGCGCCGTAGCCTTCCATGATGCGCAGCCCGAACTTCCTGAGCCACAGCTCGGCAACCTCGGCATTGAGCTTTTCCGCGCCGGATATGACCGCTCGCGTGCTGAAGAAATCATACGCGTGCGCCTGTCGCGCGTAATGAGCGAGAAAGGTGCTGGTGCCGAAAACGTAGGTGCAGCGGCGCGTGTAGGCGAGCTGCGGTATCACGTGATAGTGCAGCGGCGTGGTGTAGAGAAACAACCGGGTTCCGGTCATCAGCGGCATCAGGGTGCATGCCGTAAGAGCGTAGGAGTGATAGAGCGGCAACGCGGAGAGAAACTTGTCGTTGGGGCCGAAATCGATCACCGCCCCCATCTGCGCCATGTTGGCGAGCAGCGCGCCGTGGCTCAGGGCGACGCCTTTGGGCCGCGCCTCCGAACCGGACGTGAACAGCACGACGGCCGTCTCGGCGGGATCGCTGCTGCGGATGACGGCGCGCGGCCACCACAATGCCCACGCCATCAGCCAGAGCTTGTCGAGCGGGCCGAAACGCGCGCGAAGGTCTTCGAGATAGACGATGCGGACGGTAGAGAGCGCTGAAACCGCGGATTCGAGGCGCGCGAACGACACGAAACGGCGCGACGTGACGACGGTCTTGATGCCGGCGGCAATGCAGGCGCTGCGAACGGCATCCGGCCCGGCGGTATAGTTGAGCATCGCCGGTACGCGACGCATCATTCCGAGGCCGAGCAGCAAAGCCACGGTGGCTACGAGGTTGGGCATCATCACGCCCACGATCTCTCCCTCGCCGCTCAACCGGGCGCCGACTCTGCCCAGAGCGAGGCTCGTCCTGACGATGTCGCGGTAGGTATGCTCGCCCTGAACGTCCTCGAGTATACGCGTGCGATAGCCGTGCAGCTCGGCGGCGTCGAGCAGCGCCGCGAACAGCGTACGGCGCGGCTGTGACGCGAACATCATGTGCTCCATGATGCGCAGCAGCGCTTCCGCCAGGCGCCGCCGCCGCACTTTGGCCGGCAGCGGGGGCAAGGCCGGGAGCGTGTGCGGCGGCAGTATGGTGAGGGTGACGCGCGGAAAGCGGAGCTTCGGAAAATTACCGCCGACCGCGCTGTAGCGGCTATACAAGGTGCCGCTGACCCGCACCGGGACGATCTGGGCATTGCAGCGCGCCGCGATCAGCGCCGCCGAATCGTAGATCCGCATCAGGCTGCCCGTGACAGTCGGCTGGGCTTGAGGGAACACGGCCACCGGCACGCCGCGCTCGAGCCGCCGCATCAGGGTCTTCAGGGATAGCGGGTGGGATGCCTCGACTACGACGTGCGGCACGGCCCGCATGATCACCCGGATCAGGGGATGCTTCAAATCCGCCCGGCTCAGCGCGACGGTGACTGCACCCGGCAGGAACAGACCGAGCAGCGCGCCATCGAGCAGCGAATCCTGATTGGCAACGATCAATGCCCTGCCGGAAAGCAGCGGCGTTGCATCGCCTTCGACGCGGACCCGAAAGAGCACCCGCAGGGCGATTCGAAGAAATCGGGTAATCACACAAGGACTTAACGGTTGTTATTAAAGCTAGTTGTAACCCTTTGGCGGAACGGCGTCAAACCGGGTCGCGAGGGGTGGCAATAACGGCTCGAACTGCGGTGAAGCAAGCCGGATCGGCACCGCCGTTACGATTTTTTTTCGGAAGTGCCCGCTAACCCCATTCGTAACCAATTGTTTAAAATGGAGTTTAGGCATATCTAACAGTTTGTGAGATTTGCCCGGTAGGTCCATATGGCTTGTAATCGTGCCCGTAACTCAGGTCGCCACCTTCGCGACCAGGCCTTGAACCTACTTTCTGGAGACACCGATGGAAATGCACATCCCCGCCGCAGTACTGGAAGCCCGCCAACAGCCGGCCTGCCGGGTTCTGGACAACCGGGTCGAGTTTGATTTCTCGCCGCAACTCCAGGCGCATTTCGACCGCGACACGCGCGCGATGTGGTCGCGCTGGACTCCCGAGCCCAGGCCCTGCTTTAACCCGGCGCTCTTGTCCGCCATCCGCTCGTATTACGACTTCCTCGCCGAAAGCGAAGGCCGCATCAGCGTTGACGGCGAGGAGCACGACATCGAGTACGTAGTGCTCGCCTCGGGCATGCCTGGCGTCTTCAATCTCGGGGGCGATCTGGACCTGTTCAAGCAACTCATCGACAACAAGGACCGGCACGGCCTGCTGACCTACGGGCGCGCCTGCATCGACGTGCTCCACCGGAACTACCTCAGCCACGAACTGCCCGGGGTGACCACCGTTTCCCTGGTACAGGGCGAGTGCCTCGGCGGCGGCTTCGAGGCGGCGCTTTCGAGCGACGTCATCGTGGCCGAAAAGAGCGCACGGTTCGGCTTCCCCGAAATCCTGTTCAATCTGTTCCCGGGAATGGGCGCCTATTCATTTCTCGAACGCAAGATCGGTCAGAAAGGCGCGGAAGAAGTGCTCACCAGCGGCAAGATCTACAGCGCCGATGAAATGCTGGCGCTGGGCGTCGTCGATTCCGTGGTGGAGGACGGGCAGGGCGAAGCCGGCGTCGCCGCGCTCATCAAGAAGCGGGCGCGCAGCCGCAATGGGCTCTCGGCGCTGGCGGCGGCCCGGCGGCGGGTGCATCGCATCGATTTCTCCGAACTGCTCGATATCGTGACGATCTGGGTGGATGCGGCCCTTCGGCTCAACCCGCGCGATCTGAAGTTGATGCAGCGCCTGGTTTCCCGCCAGAATGGTCTTGGAGAATCACAACAGGTTCACTAGGACTTCCACGCTGCGCAGGAAGTCGCCTTGTACGTTAGCGATTGCTCTGCTAAACTGATGACCCGCCCGACGCATAAACGCAATCGAACGAGCTCGCGGCTCGCCACGAGGCAACGCGCACGCCAGGGAGGGACGGGGTTGGAAAAGCCCACCAGCATGGAATACACCATACAGCAGGTGTCCGAGATGCTGGGTATTCCGATTCAGAAATTGCGGCGCTGGGATGACTTGGGCGTGCTCACCGCCGCGCGCACGGAAGGGGGACACCGCCGCTACTCGAAGGAAGTCATCGACCGCCTGTTGGCGTCGGCCTTGAATGCGGGCGAGGACAAGCCGCCCGACAAATCGACCCAGGAGCTCGCCGCGGTTCGCAAGTCTCTGGCCGAGAAGCATCGCATCATCCAGCTGCTGCTGGAGAGCGAAAGCCGCTATCGCGATCTGGTCGAGACCTCGCACGATCTGATCTGGACCACCGATGCCGAGGGGCGCTTTACCTATCTCAACGGCGCAGCGCACGACATCTTCGGCTTGCCCCCCAAGGACCTGATCGGCCGTTGCGTCTTCGACTTCGAAGCGGGTAGCTCCTACATCTCCAACCGCCGCTTCCTGGCGCTGCTCAAGCGCCACGCCGAGGTCAAGAACTACGTCACGCACGTCGTCACCGCAAACCGGGACGACCGCTGGATCGGCATCAACGCGCGAGTCGTGCTCGACGACAACGGCGTGCTGCTGGGTATCCGCGGCACCGCACGCGACGTTACCGAGCAGCACCTCGCGACGCAGCGCATCGAGCATCTGGCGCTGCACGACGTCCTGACGGACCTGCCCAACCGACATTACCTGCAGCGCGCGATCGAAGACGACCTCGAGGCGGGAGGCGTGGGCGCGCTGCTGTTCCTGGACGTCGATCATTTCAAGTACGTCAACGACAATTTCGGTCATCGAACGGGCGATCATTTGATCGTGGGCGTGGGCAGCGTGCTGCGCGAGACGATGCGCCAGCTGAACGGCAAGCTGTTCCGCCTCGGCGGCGACGAGTTCGCCATCCATCTTCCGTCCGCGCTGCGCGCTCAGGCAATCGACGTCGCGGAGCGGGCGCTCGATGCCGTACGGCACTACCGCTTCCCGGCGGGCGAGCAGCAGGTGATTTCCAACCTGTCAGCGTCCGTCGGGATCGCCCTTTACCCGTTCCATGGCAATGACGTCCTCGCGCTGCTCTCGAACGTCGACATGGCGATGTACCAGGCGAAGGAGCAGGGCCGCAACTGCTACGTCGTGTTCGACCAGTCCTCCAGCAATCTGCGCAGCACCCACAAGCGCGTGCACTGGGCGAAGAAGCTGCGGGACGCGCTGGACGAGGAGCGCCTGGTGCTCTTTGCCCAGCCCATTGTGAGGCTCCAGGATCAGCGGCCGGTGCACTACGAGATCCTGGTGCGCATACGCGACGGCGAGGGCAAGTACGTCCAGCCCGGAAATTTCATCGAGCTTTCCGAGTCGCTGGGCCTGGTGAAGGAAATCGACATGCGCGTGGTCGAGAAGCTGCTGCGGCACGTGCAGGAGCGCGGCGAGGCGGGCCAGAAAGTGCGTTACGCGATAAATCTCTCGCGCGTGAGCATCGCCGACCCGCAGTGGATCAAGCGCTTCATCGGCATGCTGGAGACGAGCCCGGTCAACCCGAGCCAGCTCGTCTTCGAGATCACGGAAACCGCGGCGATGTCGGAGGTCGACGTCACCCTGGCGTTCATCCGCCGGCTGAAGGGGATGGGATGCCGTTTCGCGCTCGACGATTTCGGGGCGGGATTCAGCTCGTTTTACTACCTGAAGCGCTTCGAGGTCGATTACCTCAAGATCGACGGCAGCTTCGTCCGCGACCTTGCCAGCGACGAGGGCAGCCGCATCTTCGTGAAGGCCGTGAACGAGGTTGCGCAGGCCCAGGACAAGCAGGTGATCGCGGAATGGGTGGAGACGCCCGAAACGCTCAAGCTGCTGCTCGAGATGGGGGTACAGTTCGGCCAGGGCTACCTGTTCCAGCGGCCGGCCATGCTCGACATCCTCGAACCGCGCATCGTGACAGCCGCCAGCGCCGCCTAGGAGCCGTGAGCGGTAGCAGTAGGCAGTTTCAGCCAACCACCGCTCACTGCTTCCCGCATCCCGCTTACTGCTTACCAGCGGTTGGCGGCCCACACGAGGCCGACTATCGTTTTGGGGTCCGTGATCCTGCCGGTTTTCACCCACTCGAGGGCCACAGCAAGCTTGAGCGGGACCTGCTCGATGAACTCCCCATCCTCGCCAGCATGCTCGACGCGGGTCAACCCCCGCGCAAGATAGAGCTCTATCCGCTCGTTGGAATAGCCGATGCACGGATCCAGGGTGGCGAGGAGCCGCCAGCTCGCTGCGTCGTAACCGCATTCCTCGCGCAACTCGCGCCGCGCGGTCTGCAGCGGCTCCTCACCGGCATCGATCTTGCCCGCGGGCACTTCGTAGAAATGGCGGCGCATCGGATAGCGGAACTGCCATACCAAGATGACCGTTTCCTCATCGAGCATCGGCACCATCGCCACCGCCCCGGGATGGCGGACGTACTCGCGGCGCGCGCCTTTGCCGTCCGGCAACCGCACTTCGTCCTCCAGCACCTGCAGCAACCGCCCCCGATAAACGGTTTTCGATGCGAGCGTGCGCTCCGTGAAGTCGCTGGGATCGTCGGCCATGGCAGGCTCAGAAAACGGTAAGCGGTATGCGCTGGGCGAAACAACCCACCGGCCACTGCTTACAGCTTGCTGCTTGGCGCTTCCAGCCTATCCGGCAAAGGAGCGCTGGATCGCTTCGATACACGGCGCCATCAGCCATCCGGGAAAAATGCCCAAGAACAGCACCGCCAGCCCGTTCAAGCTCATCAGGACGTGCACGTCGCCGCGCGGTGCGATCGGCGCGGAGTCCTCGGGAGCATCAAAATACATGAGCTTGACGAGCCGCAAGTAGTAGAAGGCCCCGATCAGCGAGAACAGCACGGCGACCACGGCAAGCCAGACATATCCCGCATAGACGGCCGCCTGCAGGACCACCAGCTTGGCGTAAAACCCGGCCGTCGGCGGCACGCCCGCCATCGAGAACATCAGGAGGAGCATGATGAAGGCGTACCAGGGACTGCGTTGGTTCAGTCCCTTGAAGTCCTCGAGGTTTTCGGCTTCGAAACCGGCGCGGGACAGCACCATGATCATTCCAAACGATCCCAGGCTCATCAGCACGTAGACCACGACGTAGAACATGCCCGCGCTGTAGCCCACGAGATCGCCCGCCAGGATTCCGAGCAGCAGGAAGCCCATGTGACCTATGGTCGAATAGGCGAGCATCCGCTTTAGATTGGTCTGGGCGATGGCCGTGATATTGCCCACCGCAAGCGAGAGCACGGCCATTACGACCAGCATCTGCTGCCACTCCTGGACCAGCAGGTCGGCCCCCAGTCCCTGTGCCAGCAGCCGCATGATGAAAGCAAACGCGGAGAGCTTGGGCGCAGTGCCTATGAACAACGTCACCGCAGTCGGCGCGCCATGATAGACGTCCGGCAGCCACATGTGGAACGGAACCGCCCCGAGCTTGAAGCCGAGGCCCGCGACGATAAATACCAGGGCGAATACCAGCACCAGGTCCGTGGTGCCCCGCTCGACGACGATTGCCGCGAGCCGCGTGATCTCGAGCGTGCCGGCCGCTCCGTAGAGCATCGACATGCCGTAGAGCAGCATGCCCGAGGCCAATGCCCCGAGCACGAAATATTTCATCGCCGCCTCGGTAGCCGTTGTGGAATCGCGCTGCAGCGCCACCATCGAATACAGGGCGAGGGACATCAGCTCCAGCCCGAGGTAGAGCGTGAGCAGATGGTTGGCGGAAATCATGATCATCATGCCGAGCGTCGCGAACAGCGCAAGCGTGAAGAATTCTCCCCGCAGCATGCCGCGCACGGCGACGTACGGACGCGAGTACACCAGCATCACCATGACGGCAACGTATACCGTGAGCTTCAGCACGTCCGACATCAGATCGTCCACGAACATCCCGCTGAACGTATAGCTCACCTCGGCGCTCGAGGTAATCCACGTGATGACCAGGCACCCCCCGAGCGCGAGCTGCGTGAGCGCGTAGGTGACGATCCGGCTGTCGTCGCTCACGAAGAGATCGACGATCAATATCATGCAGGTCATTCCCAGCAGGAAGAGCTCGGGATAGGCCGGCAGGAGCGGCTGTATGTATTGCATGACTCGCCTAGGGTATTTTGCTCTGCGCCACGTGCGCGAGAAGATCGTTGACCGAAGTATGCAGCGTCTCGGCAAACGGGTTCGGGTAAAGCCCCATCGCCAGCACCGCGGCAGCAAGCAGCCCGAGCACCAGGAACTCCCGTACGTTGATCTCCGTGAGCGTTGCGACGTGCTCGTTGGCGACCGCGCCGAAGATCACGCGCTTGTACATCCAGAGCGTATACGCCGCGCCGAACACGAGAGTGGTAGCGGCCGCCGCCGCATACCAGAAGCTCGCCTTGACGGCGCCAACGACCACCAGGAACTCACCGACGAATCCGCTGGTCCCGGGCAACCCGGAGTTCGCCATTGCGAACAGCATGAACAGGGCGGCGAAAACCGGCATCGAGTTGACGACTCCGCCGTAATCCGCGATGAGTCGCGTATGCATGCGGTCGTAGAGAACGCCGACGCAAAGGAACAGCGCCCCGGAAACGAAGCCGTGCGAGATCATCTGCATCACCGCCCCTTCCAGACCGTGGGCGTTGAAGATGAAAATGCCGAGCGTGACAAAGCCCATGTGCGAGATCGACGAATACGCGATCAGCTTCTTGAGGTCCGCCTGCACCAATGCCACCAGGCCGATGTAGACCACGGCGATGAGCGAGAGCGCGATAACGAACCCGGCCATGACGTGGCTCGCATCGGGCAGTATGGGCAGGGAGAGGCGGATGAAGCCGTAGGCGCCGAGCTTCAGCATGATGGCAGCGAGCACCACCGAGCCGCCCGTGGGCGCTTCCACGTGTGCATCGGGAAGCCAGGTATGGACCGGCCACATCGGCACCTTCACCGCAAACGCCAGGAAGAACGCGATGAAGATGAGGGTCTGCGCTTCCAGGGACAGGGGGAGCTGATAGTAATCGGCCAGCGAGAAGCTGCCGTCCGACACGTTGTAGAGATAGATCAGCGCAACCAGGGTCAGCAGGGAGCCCAGCAAGGTGTAGAGAAAGAACTTCACGGCCGCGTAGACGCGGTTCGGCCCGCCCCAGACCCCGATGATGATGAACATCGGGATCAAGGTCGCCTCGAAGAACACATAAAAGAGCAGCGCGTCGAGCGCGCAGAACACGCCATTCATGAACCCCGAGAGGAACAGGAAGGACGCCAGGTACTGCGCCACGCGCGTCCGGATCACGTCCCATCCCGCGATCACCACCAGGACGGTCGTGAAGCTGTTCAACAGGATCAGCAGGAGCGAGATGCCGTCGATACCGAGGTCGTAATTGACATTGAAGCTCTCTATCCACGGCTGGGAATATGCGAACTGGAAGCCGTTCAGCTCGGGCCGGAAGCCGGTATAGAGCGGCAGGGTCACGGCAAACCCGAGCACCGCTCCGGCCAGCGCGATGGCGCGCGCCGCGGGCGCATTGCGGTCGGACCCGGTCGCGAGCACCAGCAGCCCGAACGCGATCGGCGTCCAGATGGCGAGATTCAGCAGGTTTTCCGTGGGCATGGTCTATCGGGTTTCGCCGCAACAACGCTCGTCAAGCGATAAAGATCATCGTGAGCAGGACCAGGATGCCGATGATCATGGCGAAGGCATAGTGGTAGATATAGCCCGACTGGAGCGAGCGGATCACCTGTGCGAACCAGCCGACCGCACGCGCCGACCCGTCGACCAGCACCCCGTCGATCACCGCCACATCCCCGCCCTTCCACAACCCGTTTCCGAGCGAGCGGGCGCCGCCCGCGAAGAACCAGTCGTTGAAGCGGTCGAAGCCGTACTTCTCCATCAGGATCGTTACCAGCAGCCGCGCCTTACTACGGAGCACGCGCGGCAGGTCGGGACGCGCGATATAGAGGTACCAGGCCGCCGCCAGACCGGCGAGCGCAAACCAGAACGGCAAACTCGCCGGCCCATGCAGCATCATCGCCACGACGCCCGGGAACTCTTCCTTGAGCTCCTCCATTACCGGATGCTCAGGCGAAAAGTAGATCGCCGGGCCGAAGAAATCACCGTAAAGGAAGGTGCCGATGACCCAGCCCGCGCACACCGACGGGATGGCCAGCAGGATGAGCGGGATGGTGACGACCGCGGGAGACTCGTGTGGCGCGTGCCCGTGGCCGTGAGCGTCCCCGCCCGCGGCTTCGTGCCTATGGCTGCCGTCCGTCGCCGCTCTCTCCGCGTCCGCCTCCCGTACATCCGGATCGTGCGGATCGGCAAATCGCTCCTTGCCGTGGAACGCGTAGAACACGAGCCGAAAGGAATAGAAGCCGCCGACGAAGACGGCCAGCAACGTCGCAAGGTAGGCAAAGCCCGCCCCCGGAAGATGCGAAGCGTGCACCGCCTCGATGATCGTGTCCTTGGAGAAGAAACCGGAGAACGGCGGGAAGCCCGCGTTTGCAAGCGCTCCGATCAGCACGGTGAGGTAAGTGACGGGCATGTACTTGCGCAAGCCGCCCATCTTGCGCATGTCCTGCTCGTGGTGCAGGGCGATGATGACCGAGCCGGCGCCGAGAAAGAGCACGGCCTTGAAGAAGGCGTGCGTCACGAGGTGGAAGATCGCGACCGAGTAGGCGGAGGCGCCGAGGGCCACGGTCATATAGCCGAGCTGCGAAAGAGTCGAGTACGCAACGACGCGCTTGATGTCGTACTGCACCATCGCGATCAGCGCCATGAAGAACGCGGTGACCGCACCGATCACCATGACGAACGACAATGCAGTCTCCGACAGCTCGAACAGCGGCGACATGCGCGCCACCATGAAGATGCCGGCGGTGACCATGGTCGCGGCGTGGATCAGCGCCGAGATCGGCGTCGGGCCCTCCATCGAATCCGGGAGCCAGACGTGCAGCGGAAACTGAGCGGATTTGCCCATCGCCCCCACGAACAGCAGTATGCAGATTACGGTCATCAGCGACCATGCGGCGCCCGGAACTATCTCTATCGTATTGCCGGCGAGCGTGCGCGCGCCGCCGAAGACGGCCGCATAGTCCGGCGTGCCAAAATACATGAGCACGAGCGCAATACCGAGCAGGAACCCGAAGTCGCCGACCCGGTTTACCAGGAACGCCTTCAAGCTGGCGTAGATCGCCGTCGGCCGCGTGTACCAGAAGCCGATCAACAGGTAGGACACGAGCCCCACCGCCTCCCAACCGAAGAAAAGCTGCAGAAAGTTGTTCGCCATCACGAGCATCAGCATCGAGAACGTGAAAAGCGAGATGTAGCTGAAGAAGCGCTGATACCCCGGGTCGTCCGCCATGTAGCCGATGGTGTAGACGTGCACCATCAGCGACACGAAAGCCACCACGAGCATCATCGTGGCCGACAATCGATCGATCAGAAAGCCGATCTTGAAATCGACGTCGCCCGAAGCGAGCCAGGTATAGACGGTGACGTTGTCCGTCCTGCCGGCCAGCACTTCGGAGAACACGACGGCGGCGGCGATGGTCGAGATCACCATGCCGATGATGGTGACCCAGTGGGCGCCGCGGCGGCCGATCGCCCAGCCGAAGAGGCCCGCAACGATGGCCCCCGCGAGGGGAGCAAGCGGAACGATCAGATAGAGAGCATTTGCCGACATGGTTGTTGTTATCCAGGCAGGGGACGCGCCAGCGTCACCGTTCACTCATCGCTCATGGCGCCTCACCCCTTGAGGCTGTCCAGATCCTCGACATTGATCGTATTCAGGTTGCGGAACAGCACGACCAGGATCGCGAGCCCTATCGCCGACTCCGCAGCGGCTACCGTCAGGATGAAGAACACGAAAACCTGCCCGGACGGGTCGTCGAAGAAATGCGAGAACGCCACGAAATTCAGGTTGACGGCGAGCAGCATCAGCTCGATCGCCATCAGCAGCACGATCATGTTCTTGCGGTTCAGAAAGATGCCGATCACGGCGATCGCGAACAGGATCGCCCCCAGGACGAGGTAGTGCGCCAGCGAAATCAACGGCTTCCCCTTTGGCTCGAGGGATGAGGAATGAAGGACGAACGATGAGGGGAAAGGGCCACTCTGCTGTTGGCGTTCATCCCTCCGCTCTCCGCCCTCCGCCCTGCGCATCGTTGCGTTCCGCAGGCATCGCAACGATGCGTACGCGGTCCCGCCGGCGCACGCCGATCTGGCTCGCCGGATCGATATACTTGCTCTGCTTGCGGCGGCGCAGGGTAAGCGCGATCGCCGACACGATGGCGACCAGCAAAACCACGGCCGCGATCTCGAAAGGATAGACATACTCCGTATAGATGAGCCGGCCGAGCTCCTTGGTGTTGCTGTACCCGGACGGCAGGGCCGGCGGGGCCGGCGCGTCGGAAAAGCCCGCGATGTGCGCGCCGAGGACGATCACCATTTCCGCGACCAGGAGCAGCGCCACGAGTGCACCGAGCGGCAGATACGTCCAGAAGCCCTCCCGCAACCTTGCGAGGTTGATATCGAGCATCATCACGACGAAGAGAAACAGCACCATCACCGCACCGACGTACACCAGCACCAGCGCGATGGCCAGGAACTCCGCCTGCAGCTGCACCCAGATTGCAGCGGACGTGAAGAATGCCAGCACCAGCAACAACGCCGCATGCACCGGATTGCGGGCGGTAACGACCCCCAGAGCCGCGAGGATCAGAATGGCGGCGAAGCAGTAGAAGACGAATGCGTTGAAAGTCATCGGACGCGGGTGAACGGTTAACGGTGAACGGTGAACGGTTTCATTGACGCCTTTGCTGTCGTTTCTTGATATCTGCCCCTGCTGTTCTCTGTTCTCTGTTCACAGTTCCCTCGCTGATTACTGCTCACTGTTTACTGCTCACTAACGGTAGGCCGCGTCGGCCTCCCGGTCCTTCGAGATCTGCTCTTCGTAGGCGTCCCCGATCGCAAGCAGCATGGGCTTGGTATAGATCAGATCGCCGCGCTTCTCGCCGTGATACTCCATGATGCGCGTCTCCACGATCGAATCGACAGGGCAGGATTCCTCGCAGAAGCCGCAGAATATGCATTTCGTGAGATCGATATCGTAGCGCGTGGTGCGGCGCGTCCCGTCGGTGCGCTGCTCCGATTCGATCGTGATCGCGAGGGCCGGGCACACCGCCTCGCAGAGCTTGCACGCGATGCAACGTTCCTCCCCGTTGGGATAGCGGCGCAGCGCGTGCAGGCCGCGGAAGCGCGGGCTCATCGGCGTCTTTTCCTCCGGGAACTGCACGGTGATCTTGCGGGCGAACAGATGCCGGCCGGTGAGCATCATGCCCTTCACCAGCTCGAACAGCAGGAAAGTACCGAAAAGCCGCTGTATGCGAGCGATCATGCCTTCCACCACATCCACAGCGGCGTCTGCATCCACGCGCCGAGCACGACGATCCACGCGATGGTCAGCGGCAGGAATACTTTCCAGCCGAGTCGCATGATCTGGTCGTAGCGGTAACGCGGGAAGGTCGCGCGGAACCACAGGAAACAGAACAGGACGAAAGACACTTTGGCGGCAAGCCAGACGAAGCCGTCGGCGGCGAGCCACGGCAGCCCGATGGCGTCGGCCAGGGTATACGGGACCGGACTGAGCCATCCCCCGAGGAACATCACGGAAGCGAGGGTCGAGATCAGTATCATGTTCGCGTATTCGGCGAGGAAAAACACGGCGAACGCCATGCCGGAATATTCGACGTGAAAGCCGGCGACGATCTCCGACTCCCCTTCCGCGACGTCGAATGGCGCGCGATTGGTCTCGGCGACACCGGAGATGACGTAGACCAGGAATATCGGGAAGAGCGGAATCCAGAACCAGTTGAGGAATCCCCAGTTGCCCTGCTGCATCCGCACGACCTCGCCCAGATTCAGGCTTTGGGCGGCCATCAGCACGCACACCAGGGCAAACCCCATTGCCAGCTCGTACGAAACCATCTGGGCGGCGGACCGCAGAGCGCCCAGGAACGCATACTTGGAGTTCGACGCCCACCCCGCAATGATGATTCCGTACACGCCCATCGAGGTGATGGCCATCACGTAGAGCAGGCCCGCATCGATGTCGGCGAGTACGGTTTCCGGCCCGAACGGGATCACTGCCCATGCCGCCATCGCCGGCATGATGGCCATTACGGGCGCCAGCACGAAGAGGAACCGGCTCGCCCCCGTCGGGACGATGATCTCCTTTACCAGCAGCTTCAGCCCGTCGGCGATCGGCTGCAGCAGCCCCTTCGGACCGACGCGGTTGGGCCCGATGCGCACCTGGATGTAGCCGATCACCTTGCGTTCCGCCAGGGTCAGGTAGGCAACACACAGGAGCAGCGGCAAGACGATGGCCACGATCTTGACGAGCGTCCAGATCGCGGGCCAGGCCGGCCCGAACAGGTTTCGCAGAGGCTCGAGATACTCCATCATCGGACCGTTAGCGTTCCTGTTGGGCGACCCGCTCGGCCGTGACCTCTCCGAACATGGCCCCCAGCGCGGCTGTTTCCGGCAGCGCCGCGGCGAGCCGGATGCAATCAGCGGGCATCCCGTTGTCAACCGCAACGGACACGACCGCTTCGCCAGCCCCCTGGCGCACTCGCAGGCTGTCGCCTTCCCGCAAGGCCAGTCGTTCGTAGAGCGCGCGGCTCATGCGTGCGACCGGGCGCGCCGCATCGCGGGTCTGCTGCAACGACCGGGCGCGCCGCACGATGGCGTCCGCGGCGTAGATCGGCACTTCCCCGAGACGCTCCAGGCCCGCCTTGCGTGCGTTTTCCGCTCCGGAGCCCCGCGCCGAGAGGTCATTGCCGAGCCTGCTCCCCACATTCGACTCCGTTCCTAGCACTTCGCGGCGGACGTCATCCGCGGTGTTGTACTTGAATCCGGGCAAGCCCAGCAGATTACCGAGCACGCGCATCACCTTCCATGCCGGCCGCGTCTCGCCGAGTGGGTGCACGACGCCGTTGAAGCTCTGCACGGCTCCCTCCGTGCTGATGAATGTGCCGGCGGTCTCCGTGAACGGCCCTATCGGCAGCAGCACGTGCGCGTACTCCACGGCACGATGCTGATACGGGCTCATCGCCACCACCAGTTCCGCGGATTTCATCGCCGCCATGGTCTCGCCGGCATCGTAGGTGTCCAGTTCGGCCTCGACGCCCAGCAGCAGGTAGGCCTTGAGCGGCTTTTGGAGCATTGCGCGCGCATTGAGGCCGGACGGCGAGCCGAAGGGCACGCAGCCGGCCACGTAGCCCCCGACGCTGTTAGCGGCCTCCCCGAGAAAGCCGAATCGCGCACCCGTCAGCTCGGCGAGAGCGATGCCCAGCGCGTGCAGCCGGGAGGCGTCCGGATGATGCTGCGCCAGATTGCCGAGAAAAACCCCGATGCTCTTGCCCGAAACCAGGCTTTCTGCGATGGCGCGAGCGGCGTCAGGCGCGTCGGCACCGGGCGTCGCCGGCGGCGCAGCGTCCTTTGCTTCGGCCGCGGCCTTCAGCACCGCCGCGACCATCCCGGGCATAGCCGACGGCACCACGGTGCCTTTGTGCGCCACCCGCATCAACAAGTCGTCGTCGAATGGATTGATGAGGCTCAGCTGCAGCCCGCGCTTGGTCGCCTGGCGCAGGCGGTGCGCGAGCAGGGGGTGGTCATGTCTCAAATTGCTGCCGATCACGAGCACCCGATCGAGCTTGCCCATGTCCGCGATTTTCATGCCCAGCCACGGGGCACCGCTCAAGCGGCCGTCGGCGCCGAAATCCGACTGGCGCAGCCGGAAATCCACGTTGCCCGTGCCCAGCCCGCGTATGAGCTTCTGCAGGAGGTAGAGCTCCTCGAGAGTCTGGTAGGGAGTGGCGAGCGCCCCCACCGCGCCCGCGCCGTGCTGCGCGCTGATGCGGCGGAGTTCCTCCGCGACGAAGCGCAGAGCGACCTCCCACTCGACCTCCTCCCAGGTACCGGCGCGTTTCAGCATGGGGCGCGCCAGCCGCTCCTCGGAATTGAGCCCTTCGTACGAGAAGCGGTCCTTGTCGGAAAGCCAGCATTCGTTTATCGCATCGTTGGCGCGCGGCAGCACGCGCATGACGCGGTTCTGCTTGACGTGAACGGTGAGATTCGACCCGAGCCCGCAGTGCGGACTGATGGAAGGCCGCCGGGTGAGCTCCCAGGGACGGGCCGTGTAGCGAAACGGCTTGGAGGTCAACGCTCCCACGGGGCACAGGTCGATTACGTTGCCCGAGAGTTCGGAATCGACCGTCTTGCCGACGAACGTGATGATCTCGGCGTGCTCGCCCCGGCCGATCATGCCGAGCTCCATGATGCCCGCGATTTCCTGCCCGAAGCGCACGCAGCGCGTGCAGTGGATGCAGCGCGTCATGTCGGTGGAGATCAGCGGACCCAGGTTCTTGTTGGTCACGACGCGCTTGGGCTCCTCGTAGCGCGACCCGCTCGCACCGTAGCCCACCGCGAGATCCTGCAGCTGGCACTCGCCGCCCTGGTCGCAGATCGGACAATCCAGAGGATGGTTGATGAGCAGGAACTCCATCACGCCTTTCTGTGCGTCCACCGCCTGTGGCGAGTGCGTCTGGACCTTCATCCCGTTCATTACCGGGGTGGCGCATGCCGGGAGGGGCTTGGGCGCTTTTTCGACCTGCACCAGACACATCCTGCAGTTCGCGGCAATGGAGAGCTTGGGGTGGTAGCAGAAATGGGGGATGTAGATGCCGGCCTGGTTGGCGGCATCCATGATCGTGACGCCGTCCGCCACCTCCATCTGCTTGCCGTTGATTTCGATCTCCAGCATGGGTTACCCGTCACTCGCCGCTCAGAGATAGTCCGGCACCAGGCACTTCTTGTGCTCGATGTGGTGAACGAATTCCTCGCGGAAATGCTTGATGAAGCTCTTGACCGGCAGCGCGGCCGCATCCCCCAGCGCGCAGATCGTGCGCCCCGCGATGTTGTCGGAAACGTTGTTCAGCAAATCGAGGTCCTCGGGCTTGCCCCTGCCGCGCTCGATGCGGTCCACCATGCGATACAGCCAGCCGGTGCCCTCGCGGCACGGCGTGCACTGTCCGCACGATTCCTCGAAGTAGAAGTACGACAGCCGCAGCAGCGAGCGCACCATGCAGCGGGTCTCGTCCATGATGATCACGGCGCCGGAGCCGAGCATCGATCCCGCCTTGGCAATGGAGTCGTAGTCCATGTCGGTCTTCATGATGATCTCGGCAGGCAGCACCGGCATCGAGGAGCCGCCCGGTATGCACGCCTTGAGCTTGCGGCCGCCGCGCATGCCGCCCGCCATCTCGAGCAGCTTGGCGAACGGCGTGCCGAGCCTGACCTCGAAATTGCCCGGTCGTTCGACGTCTCCCGACACCGAGAATATCTTCGTCCCCCCGTTGTTGGGCTTACCGAGACCGAGAAACGCTTCCGCGCCGTTCACGACGATCCACGGCACCGCCGCAAAGGTCTCGGTGTTGTTGATGGTGGTGGGCTTGCCGTAGAGCCCGTAGCTCGCCGGGAACGGGGGCTTGAAGCGTGGCATGCCTTTCTTGCCCTCGAGCGATTCGAGCAGTCCCGTTTCCTCGCCACAGATATAGGCACCGTAACCGTGGTGGTTGTGGAGCTCGAAATCAAAGCCCGATGCCAGTATGTTCTTGCCGACGTAGCCGGCGGCGCGCGCTTCTTCGAGCGCCTCCTCGAAGCGCTCGTAAACGTCCCAGATCTCGCCGTGGATGTAGTTGTAGGCGACGTGCGTGCTCATCGCGTAGCCGGCGATGATCAGCCCCTCGATCACGATGTGCGGGTTGTAGCGGAGCAGATCGCGGTCCTTGAACGTCCCCGGCTCCCCTTCGTCCGAGTTGCACACGATGTATTTCGCGCCCGGAAACTGGCGCGGCATGAAGCTCCATTTGAGGCCGGTAGGGAAACCCGCGCCCCCGCGGCCGCGCAGGGCGGATTTCTTGATTTCGCCGATGAGCTGATCGGGCGGGGTCTTCTCGGAGAGTATCTTCCTCAACGCCGCGTAGCCGCCGCGCGCCTCGTAGTCCTTGAGCCGCCAGTTGAGGCCCGTGAGCCCGCCCATGATTATCGCCTCGGGCCCGAACAGGCCGGGCGAAAACGGAGGAGTGGGCAGTCCCATTATTCGAGCTCTTTCAACAGCGCGTCGAGCCTGTCCGGCGTCATCGCGCAGCACATGCGCTTGTTGTTGATCAGGAGCACGGGTGCGTCACCGCACGCTCCGAAGCACTCGGCTTCCTTCAGCGTGTACTTGCCGTCGGCCGTGGTTTCGTTAAATCCGATGCCCAGCTTCTCCTGAAGATGCCGCGCCGCCGCGTTGGCGCCCTGCAGCGCGCACGGCAGATTGGTACAGATCGTGAGCTTGTATTTCCCGACCGGCTTGACGTCGTACATCGTGTAGAAGGACGCCACTTCGTAGACCGCGATCGGCTGCATGCCGAGATAG
>DATFWO010000404.1:0-21571 GCA_035259205.1 Burkholderiales bacterium
GCCGTGCCAGGTTTTTAGCGTCGGCGGAGCCCGTCACAACGCCGATGGCGTCCAGCACCTCTTCCACGTCGAAGCCGGCCGCCCTGAGGTCGCGGGCTACTTCGTGTATCCCGCGATTCCCGGAAACCGTAACTACAAGAGGCTGTTTTCCCGTCTTCGCCACGGCGTTGTTCCGTATCGTGTTTGAGATTATCGCAATTTGCGGACCGCGGGGCGACTATCCTAGGGTGACGAGTCGCCTTCGACGCGGCCGTGCCGGCTGCGAGCGAGCACCTTGTACGCGCTGCGGTCCGCAGCGTGCCGCCTGTCCCATTCCGCGAGGCCCTTGCGGGCGTCGCGGCTGATACGGGCGTGCTCCGGGGCAACGTCCAGGGCAGGTCGCCGCAGGTTGCGGGAAATCAGTATGGCCTGCGCCACTGCATCCCCGGCACGCACGTGGATCGAACCGGGTCCCTTGCCGAGCACCAGATTGACGGGGCTGGCGTACCAGTCAGTCTCGACCAATCCGCACTGAACGGCAAAGCCAGGGGCCTGGCGATTCAGGAGCGGCAGGAACAGCGTATCTACCGCATCCGGTGTTCGCCAGATATAGGGAAGATGAAGCTTGAACAGGTGCTGTTGATCCTCGCGGTCGAAAAAGCTCAAGCCGGGCTCGCGCACGGCGGAAGCGATAGAACCAGGCGGGACGCCTGTGAACTCATATGCGTTGCCGACAAAGCGGCAGTCCGGGTCGTCGAAGACATAGAAGACCCGCGCATCCGCATAGCGACCATCGGCGCCCGGCCCGTCGAGCGGCGAGCGGAATGCGCCGCATCCTTGCGGCAATTCCTCGGGAGCGCACAGTCCGAACCGGATTGGAGAAGGAACGATAACGCCCAGGGCGCTCGCCGCGGTGAACGGCAGGCACTGCTCCTGAGCTCCATATCCCGGGGGAATGTGAGTTCGGGTACGGGCCGACGCCGCTCGTGGCAGGCTGGCGTTGGGAACCAGTGCCACGATGGTGAGCGCGCCAGCGGGTGCGATCATGACGGTGTTGAAGCAGCCGCCGGTCGCTCGCCCGCTGGCGCGCGCCACTCGCCCGTTACGGCTACGGGGCCTGCACCAGACCGGCGCCCACGTCACTGGCGGGAAACGGCAGATGCTTCGCTGTGGCGATCAGCTTCGCCCGCAGTGCTGCTCCCCGCAGGCTCGCGTTGCTCTGCGCCCACAATGCCGCGCAGCCGGCAACGTGCGGGGTAGCCATGCTGGTGCCACTGATCGTGTTATGCAGGGCAGGTCTCGGCCAGGATGAAAAGGTGTTCACGCCGGGGCCGGCAATGTCGATCTTTCCACCGTTGGAGAAAACGGCCACTCTGAGGGCGCTGTCGAGCGCCGCAACCGACACGATGGTCGGCGAGTTCGCCGGTGCGCCCGCGGGCTGGATGTTGCCCGGACGATTGCTGGCATTCCCGGCCGCGGCCACGATCAGGCATCCCGCGGCCAGAGCCGCCGTGCCGGCTGCCGTATAGGACGGCTGGACTGGAATCTGGGCGCCAAGCGACATCGAAATGACCTGGCACCTGTTGGCGATGGCCCAGTTCATTCCGGCCAGCACCTGTGCCTGGGTGCCCGAGCCGGAATTAGTCAGCACCTTGCCGGCAAAAATCTGCGTGCGGAATCCGATGCCGTAGCGCTGTATCGGACCGGCGGGAGCCTGGGGCCCGCAAGCAGTGCCCGTAGTGTGGGTGCCATGGCCATGAAGGTCCTGCACCGGCTGCCCGACGAACGTCTGGGTAACGAACGCCCGTCCCGCAAACTCGGGATGGCCCAGATCGAACCCGGTATCGAGCACCGCCACCCTGATCCCGTTGCCGTTGAAAGTGCTGGGCGGGACCTTGCATGCAGCGAGGCCCCACGTAACGCCTGCCGCAGCCGCGGAGACTTCACCCGGCGCAATGAGCTCGCCGAGGTCCGCATAGATCATCTCGGCGGTCCGCAGCACGCCCTTCAGATAGTCGCTCGGATTGACATCGGTCGCGAACATGAAGTATTCCGGATCGACCGAGTGCGTGGGGCTGTCTTCGGCGCCGAGCGCCGCCGTGGTCAGGTCGCGCGCCGCGGCCGCCCCGCCACCCACCAGCGCCACGCCGATTTCCGGAAACACGACTGCATCGGCATCTCCCGTGTCCTGAAGGTCCACGGCCTGGTTCGAGAAATCGCGCGCGCTAGCCACGCGCAAGCCGAGCTTCGACTTCAGTGACCGCATTCCCGCGGCCGCTGCGCCTTCCTTGAACGTCATCAGGAACCGCCCGGTCTTTGTCGTGTCGCCGCCTCGCTCCAGCGCCGCGAGCAGAAGCTCGTCCGTGCTCGCCGAAACTCTTTGCTCGACCGCCATCGCGCTCTTCGCTGCTCTCTTCATCGCCATCGTCCATCTCCTTCCTAAAATGTTTGTTCACAAGGCCGCGCACCCGCGCGGTGCCGAGAAAGTATTCTCCACGACGACGTCTTCGCCTATAGGCCATAGGCTATAAGCCGCAGAAGCAACTGCATCACGTTCACCGCGCAACGAGTGTAGACTTTCCCAGCCGCTCGCTCCGCCAACTTTTGCAGCGAGGCCTTTGCATGGCGACATTTCTGCTTGCACTGATTGGAGCAATCGTCGGGCTCGTCGCGGGCTTTTTCGCCGGCGCTCTCGCCGGCACGCTGATCGCCTCGGCTACCCACATGTCGAATTTCGAGGGCGCCGCAGGATACTTCGCAGCCGCGTGCGGTCTCCTGGGCGCGCCGATCGGTCTTTTCCTGGGCGTGTGGCTTGCGCTGCGGCTGCAGGGCAAGCACAAGGGCGTGGGCGCCGCCATGACTTACAGCGCCTTGAGCCTCGGCACGCTCGTAGCGATCGCCGCCGGCGTCATCGGGCTCATGCTGCTTCTCGACGACACGCTCAATCGTGGCACCGCCAAGCCGCAGGCACTCTTCGAAATCCGTCTCCCTCCGGGCACCACGATTCCCGAGAACCGGCGTGGCATCGAAGTCGAGCTCAACACCGACAAGAACAGCTCATCCGCCTTTTTTCACGACGCATGGCGCAAGGACGGCAACCGCCCGGTGATTTCCGGCGGCGTCGAGCTCGCCTACAGGACCACGGCACGCCTTCTGGTGCTCAAGATGAAAGGCGAGCCCGACCGGCTGTTCAAGCTCAAGCTGCCAGGCAGGCCGGGGCACTCGGATGACTTCGGTCCCTGGCAGTCCGTCGATTTCGTGGCCGAAGGTGCGGGCGAGCCGCGCAAGGCGACTCCCGCCGACCAATACGAAATTCGCTATCGCTCCCGCGATCCCAACGTCGAGTACACACGGCCCACCATCGCGTTTGAGCTCAACCTGCCCGCGGCGACCCCGCTGCCGGATGATTTCAAATCCGTTGCGGTGAAAGCGGTGGAAGCCCAGAACGACATGGGGGGAACAATCAGTGCCGAGACGGTCCGCCGCGAAGACGATCGCGTCACGCTCGGCGGCGTCGTCCAGCTCGCCGGCGATACGCATTCGCTGATCGCCATTACGTTGCCGAACCAGCCAACCTGGCTGTTCGAAATAAAACTCCCGCCACTGACCCGGATTACCGAGACGATCAGATACGCGACAACCTCGCCCGGCGATGACCAGCGGACTTTCGGTCCGTGGCAGGACGTCGCAAGCGTGAGGGAGCTGGGACAGACAGAAGCGCGACCTGCAAAGCCCGGGGACGACGTAAAGTTCCGCTATATGCTGCACTGAGCCCGCCGGTTTTGCGGTCCCTGCGCCCGCGCCACGCGCGGCGCAGACAAATGGGAACGGTCGGTTGGATCTAGGCGGCCAGCTTGAGCTCCCCCGGTCCAAACGTCGCGAGGACTTGCTCGCGATATACGTCGATCGCGGCGACCATGAATTTTTCGTTCTCGGTCTCCACGCTGCTGAGGAACTCGATCACGCTTTGCTTGATCGCAGCCCGGTTCTGATCGGTGACCCGCACGTCCCCGTGCGCCAGCTTGTCGTACAGTCGCTTTTCCGTCTTCGCCCAGTTCGCAAGAAAGCTCTCGGCCTTGGCCTTGTTCTCGCTCCCAAACGACTTGATGAACGTCGCAGGATCCAGCAGCCCGAAGTCCGCCGCCTCGTGCTGCATCTGCTCCAGGTCGTACCTGAGCTGCCTGCAGCCCGCTTCGAACTCTTCGTTGGACAAGCGGTCGCCGAAGCGCGCGGCCATGACCTGCTCCTTCTCTTCGAGATACGCGAAACGGAACCTGGATGCGAGGACCAGCCCGGCAAGAAGCATCGAAGTATTCTTCTTCCCCAGGAACGCCCGCGGCAGCGTTTCGACAAACAGGATCGAGAATACCTGACTGCCGTTGTAATACTCAACGTGACGGGCGAGGATCGCCCGGAAAATCTTGTCGTGGCTTTTGAACGTCGCCTCGTTCGTGCCGACCGCCCGGCCGTTGGCGGCGAGTATCATGTCGCGCTCGAGCTTTTCCATCCACGGCACATCCCGTCTGAATTCCGAGCCGCATGCAGCTCGCAGCGCAGCCCATGACGTGCGCGGCAGTCGCTCCTGCATCATCGGCGGCATCAGATCGAAGAGCCCCAGGCTCTGATATGTTCCGGAGACCTCGGCGGTATCCGGAATCGCCGTCAGAACTCCCCCTTCGACCCGCGGAAACCGGACCTCGATCCCGAGCTGCGTCGGCGTAGAAGACTTCTCGTCCCGGCCGCGCGCCAGACTAAATGCCGAGGTTATCCGCTTGGCTTGCCGTATCAGCGTCTGCTGCTGGCGTAGTCCATCCGCCGCGTCGCGCGCGACGTACAGATTCTTGTACTTGTAGAAGTCGGCCAGGAATTTGGATATCGGAGCGTCCTGGAAAAACGAGAATTCATCGGGCGCCGCGCCCCCGGCCGACGTTTCGGTAGGGGACGTAATCAGCTTGTTTTGATAGTTCCTGAACAACCCTGGCAGCTCGTCCTCGTTATGCAGGCAGACGATACGGGTATCTCTCCGCTTGCCGGGATCGGACGTCTTGTTGGCTTCCACAAAGACGCCGACCTCGTAACCGCAGTACTCGCTTTGTTCCCCGGTATACACGCAAATCAGCCAATCGGCCCGGCGCAGGGCCTTTTCCAGATCTTCCTGCCAATCCTCGCCGGACTCGATGGTTTTCGTGTCGAGAAAACAGACGACTCGATTGCGGTCGATTTCCGTCAATTCCTCGTAGAGCGCGGTTGCGATGTCCCTGTCCGCGCTGGCGTAACTGATGAACACATGGACGGCATTGTCGACGTCGGCGGCTTCCGCCGGTACCGCCGTGCTCGGAGTAATCAGGACGTCATTGGGCATTTCAACCTCCGTGTGAACGTTGAATCGCGGGAGCGCGACCACACTCGTCAGCCTCCAAAAGTAGCACCACTGCCATGCATCATTGAATAGAACCGATGTCATAGGACGCGGGCACAGTGCACAAAAGTCAAGGCGCTTGTGGAAATTTCACAGGTTTTATGCGGGACAGCACACCAGTTCACGGATGATGGATTCCTCCTACGAGAACTTCGCTCTCAAGCACGCCTGGCGCGGCAGGGGCGTCCGGCGCGTGTCGGCGGCGATCCGCACGACGTGCCGATGGCCATGGACGACTTCACATGGCTGGTGCCCAACGCAGAGCGCACCATGCTGTTTAATACCAGGTTCGCCGCCGAGATGGCGGAGCCGGTTGCGTCCGCCGCGACACTCCCCGACAATCATGGGTTACGACGGCGGTGACCAATGAGCAACGATGACCACAGCTCCGAGCTATCCGAGATGCAGTTGCGCGTGCGCGCGCTCGAGACGATCCTGACCGAGAAAGGCTATGTCGATCCGGCCGCGCTCGACGTGATGATCGAGGCTTATGAAACCCGGATCGGACCGCATAACGGCGCCCGCGTTGTCGCCAAGGCATGGTGCGATCCCGCTTTTAGGAGCCGGCTCCTGGACGATGCGACACGGGCCATCGCCGAGATGGGTCTCGTGAGTCACGTGGGCGACCACCTCATAGCCGTCGAGAATACCCCCGTGCGTCACAACATGATCGTCTGCACGCTGTGCTCCTGCTATCCGTGGGAGGTGCTCGGGCTGCCGCCGGTCTGGTACAAGTCGGCGCCCTACCGCTCGCGCGCGGTCTCGGATCCGCGTGGCGTCCTGGCCGATTTCGGCTGTACGCTGGCCGCCGGCACCGAGATTCGGGTCTGGGACTCGACTGCGGAAACCCGCTTCATCGTTCTGCCCATGCGGCCCGCGGGAACGGAAGGATGGAGCGAGGAGAAGCTCGCCGGGCTCGTGACCCGGGATTCGATGATCGGCACCGGGCTGCCGAAGAGTCCCGTTGACATGGCGTTATGAACGGCATCCACGACATGGGCGGCATGCACGGCTTCGGGAAAGTGGAACCCGAGCCGAACGAGCCGGTGTTCCACGCCGAATGGGAAAAGCGTTGCATAGCCCTGAACCGCGCCATGTCCGCAACCGGGATCTGGACGATCGACATGACCCGGGCGGCGATCGAAATGCTGCCGCCGGAAGTCTATCTTCGCAGCTCATACTATCGGAAATGGACTCTGCGCCTCGAACGGCTCCTGCTCGAGCGCGGGCTCGTGGACGCCGAGGAGCTCGCGGCCGGCCATGCGCTGCGCCCGGGCAAGCCGCTGGCGCGCAAGTTGCTGGCGAACGACATCGGCCGCGTGCTGACCCGGGGAAAGTTCGGACGCCCTGCCTCTGCGCCGCCGCTATTCAGGCCCCGGGACCGCGTGCGCGCGAAGAACATCCATCCCGCCACGCACACGCGTCTGCCGCGCTACGTGCGCGGTCATTCAGGCCTCGTCGAGCGCGTGCAGGGCTGCCACGTCTTCCCGGACACGGCTGCAATCGGCGCAGGCGAGAATCCCCAATGGCTGTACACGGTGCTGTTCGACGGACGCGAGTTGTGGGGCGAGAGCTCCGATCCCGCTGTCAAGGTGTCGATCGAAGCATTCGAGCCATACCTGGAGCCGGAATAACCGGACCGAGCTCACGATGATTCCGATTGACCGTGACGCCGCACGCCGCACGCTGGCGGCCGTGCCAGGCATTCCGCGTGATGCCGAGGGGCCCGTGTTCCGCGAGCCATGGGAGGCGCAAGCATTCGCCATGACGCTCGCGTTACACGAGCGCGGACTGTTCGCCTGGACCGAATGGGCGGCGACCTTGGCCGCAGAGATCAAACGCGCGCAGCAGGCGGGCGATCCTGATCTCGGCAACACCTACTACAATCACTGGCTCGCAGCGCTCGAGCGCATCGTCGCCGAAAAAGGCATTGCAAGCGAGCATAGCCTCGCCCGCTACCGCGCAGCCTGGGACCATGCGGCCGATCGAACGCCGCACGGGCTCCCGATCGAGCTCCGACCTGAGGATTTCCGCGAGTAGCGCTCCGGCTGGCGCTATCCCTGCTGTTGTGCTCCGGCCTGAGCGCGGCTCAAGGCGCTCGCCTTGAACCGGTCCTTGGCGGCGCAGGCCGCCGCCCAGTCGCGAGTTCTCAGCGCCATGTCATACTCGTACTCGTCGATGATCTTGCCTTCGAGCGTCCCGACCGACTCGCCCATGTCCGCGAGCCTGGTGCATTCGTCGATGACCTTCCTAGCCCACGTTATCTCATCCGGGGTCGGCGAGAGACCCGAGACGAGCGGGTGGATAAAAGCAGGATGCAGCGCCCCGGCGTGATGGATCCCCGCCGCGTGCAGCGCCTCCGCCTGCTTGACGGCCTGGTCGCTCTGATCGACGCGCCCCGAGGGGTTGGGGACGAAGACACCGCCGGTTGCTTCTATCCCCAGCGCCATCGACGCCAGCGCCACATTGGCGACCGGAAAGGCGTACTGGTCGAAGTCCGCAAACATCTCGATACCGAGATTGACCGCCATGTCGTAGCCGCCACCGCCGCCCTGCGACCATATCTTCCTCGGAACGGCCGTGAGGATTTCGTATATGTTCACCGCGCCCAGCGCGGATTCGATCATGGGCGAGAGCTCGATGTAGCCCTCGGGTATCCCTCGCTCCCGCTCGAGTCTCGAGATGATTTCATGGGCATGCCGCATTTCTGCCGCGGATTCCGTCTTGGGCAGCATGATGCGGTCAACGCCGGGCCAGACCGCATACGGCAGGTCGGCGTCCACGAACGGCTTGTTTATTCGCACGTAGATCGAAGCCCCGCCTTTGCTTGCCTTGTGTATCGATTCCCGGATCAGCCTTCGGCACCTTTCTTTTTCCGCCGGGGCGATGGAATCCTCGATATCGAGAATGTAGACGTCCCCTCCTCTCGTCCAGGCCTTGTCGATAAAGCGGGGATTCGTCGGCGTGACGAACATCGAGCAGCGCGCGACTCGCTCATTCATGATCAAGGTTCCCGTTGAATTGCATTTTCCCGCGCCGTCTCATGCAGCCGGCTTTCCATGAGCTCTGGCTTTCTCTTCGTCGCGCGCCTGCGCCCTGCGGGCCCACTCGAGATAGAGCTTGGCGCGCAAATCGACCGGAACGTCGATCATCTTGCCGTCCATCGGGACGGACGCCATCCCGCGCTTCAGGCCTTCGGCAAAGACTTCTATCACCTTGACGTAGTGAGCGGTCTCCTCCGGGCTCGGACGGAAACCTTCGTTGCAGGCCTTGATCCAGGACGCATGAGGACAGACCGCGCCCTTGAAGCCCGTGTCTCGCGCACGCCGGACCGCCTTCCTGAGCTCATCCTCGCCCGTGTCCTCTTGCGTCAAGCTCAATGGATAGCTCATCCCCTGCGCCTGCCCCCCGACCGAGGTCGCGACGGTGATCAGCTGGGACTTGATGTACTCGAGGGGCTCGAATTCCAGCACCGGGTCGGAAGACATTCCGAGGTTCTTGCACAGCACCTGCTCGTTTGCCCAGAAGGTGCCGAAGCGCGGGCTCGCGCGGGCGATTTCCAGCGATCTCCACACCCCGGCGGCGGTATCGATCTCCACGTCGATCTCAAGCGATCCGCCGACGATACCGCGGTCCTGCTCGAGCGCGTCCAGGCACTGGCTTGCCTTTTGGATATCCTCGGCGCCTGGTACTCCCCTCAGCACGATTCCGGTTATCCCGGAAAATATCGTCGATTCGAGCTCGGCCGCCGCAGCCCCGCTATTGATCCGGACGAAAACCTCAGCGCCGCCTCGCGCCGCGTCGTGTATGGCGGCAGGCATCCGCGACTTCAGGTCCTGCTGCCAATCCCGGTCCGCCCTCCTCGTGAAGTCCAGGATGATGGCGTCCGCCCAGGAGCCATAGGCTTTTTCCGCCAGTTGCGGGTCCTCGATAGCGAGCGGGTACGAGGAACGGCGTATGTACCTGGGCATCTCGCTCTCGTTTGCAGCCTGGCCGCGCGCAGACGCCACGCGCTATGCCGTAAATCCCTGATTGACCGGAGCCACCTGTTCCGGCGTGGCACAAATGCACCCGGTAAATCCCATCAATCTCGCTTCGCTGGCAGCTCTTGCAGTACTTTCCCGGGACGCGACGCCACCGCGGGAGCCCGGCCTCCAGAAAGCGCCCAATGGCTGTTTATCGAGCATCCTGGCGACTACGAGCGTGCGCGTCATCAGGAAACGGTACAGGCGGAATTCCCCCTCGGGCACTGGCCCCAGCCTCATCGTCAGGTCTATCCGCCCTACTCCCACTCCGCTCACTCGCGGGCTCGCTTCCGCGAGCGATGCCGCATCCCAGTACCCGTTTGCTGATTCCAGCATCAGGACGATTTCGGTTGTTCCGGGGTCTACGCCTCTTTCCCTTTCCAGCGCCGTGATGAGGTCATCGAGCTCGGCTACCTCCGCGGGTTCTTCCGGTCCCGGAAAGAGTATCCCGTTGATGCCGCGGAACATCGCTGCGCGCACATCGGCCCACCGTGTTTCCCGGTCAACGCGCACAAAAACCGCAGTTCCGCTTCCGCCGATCTTGCGCACCAAACTTTCAATGCTCGCGCGCGCGCCTTCCTTGTGCTTCGGCGGGACCGAGTACTCGAGATCAAGGACTGCCACGTCCGGCTTGAATTCCCGGTAGCCCATGGCCTCATCGGCATCGTGCGCGGGAAGGATCATCCAGGACCGCCGTGGGTTCATGTTTTCCGCCATCCTGTCGAGAACCGAAGACTATCCGGAAGCGCCGGGATTTGGAAGCATGCGCCCGGCGCGGGCGCAGCGCCGCCTGGCCAATCTGGCCAGCTACGGCGCTGCGATCCCTCTGGCGGACCCGCCGAGCCGATATCGCGCTACTTCGCAATCGGCACCAGGGCCGCACCGATGCGAGCCACCTGGACGTCGGTGATGAGGCTCCCGAGAACGTCAGTGAACCGCTGCTCCCGGACTCCCGAGATGATGTACTGCCACCGATAAGCCCTTAGCACGCCGGCGCGCACGCGATCCGCATCCTGGGGCGCCAACGCTCGCCCGCAGACCCTCAGAAAGTACTCGGCGTCGGAACGCGCCTGTATCTGCAGCAGTCCATCGACCGCGCCAACGAGCTCGATCAGGTCGTTCACGGCGCGATCACGCGCTTCCGGCGCGAGCCTCGCGTCCTCGCGGCGCCATTCGATCTCGTCGAGGATCGCGTGCTGGGATTCCTCCCTCCAGTGGTAGAGAAATACGTCCTTCCACAGCTCCGACAGATCTTCGGTTCCCTCGATGCTTTCGCGGTAGTGCGCGAGCACGAACAGCTCGATGTGGCAGGTCAGCGCCAGCACCGCCCACGTCGACTTGCCGAGGACCGACGCTGCCACGGCATTCGGATCCAGCCCGAATGTATAGCCCGCGGGCATGCCTTCGGCTACCAGGAGCTCGATCCTGCGGAACAGCTCCTGGTGCTTGATCTCCTCGTCGGTGAAACGCACCAGGGCCTCGAGCGCTGTTTGATCGCCCAGCCAGTGCTCGCGGCTGATTTCGAGCACCTTCGCGGCGATGAAGCGCTCCACGAGCCCGAACATGTTGGCGTACGTCCGGCCCTGAACCTGGCTCAACAGGCGCTGCTCGCTGCCGGTCAGAAACGGCAATCGGTCTGTGTGCGACAGCCCGTCGGGCAGGAACTTTTTCGTGAAGTCGAAGACGCGTCCGCGGATTACATCGCGATCGATGTCCCAGCGTACTCGCTTCGAGTTTGCTATGCACTTCGCGTAGCGTTCAGTAGTGGCGATCGGCTGCTTGAGGGTCTGCATGTTGTCCTCTCTCAGTTGGTTGAACGAATAGGGGCGTGGTGTCATGAAAGAACGGACCGCATTCTCCGCACGGCACGTCATCGAGTCGTGAATAGGCCGCGGAGCTACGTAAAAAATGCGTAAAAAGAGGAGCTTGGCGTAGCCCGCCCGGGGCGGGGGCGATCCTAGGCGCGAACCCGGCCGGTGAGCTAAGCTCCTCTCAAGGATGTTCGCCATGCACACAGCATGAGCAGGCTCACGATCACGGTCCTGGGAGGTCTGGATATTCAGCGCTCGGGAGGCGTTGCGCCGCTCGATCTCCCCACGCGTAAGAGCAAGGCCGTTCTCGCCTATCTCGCCTTGTCGCCCGGAATGACGCGATCCCGCGAGCACCTGGCGGCCACATTCTGGGATCGCAGCGCCGAGGAGCAGGCTCGCGCAAGCCTGCGGCAGGCGCTGTCCAGCCTGCGCAGGGCCCTGCCCGACCATGCCGCCGCGCTCGACGCTGACTCGGATTCAATCCGGCTCGACATGCGCGCCGTGGAGGTCGATGCTCTGCAGTTCGATCGCCTGGCTTCCGACCCCTCGCCGGAATTGCTTGAGCGGGCCGTTGCCCTCTACCGAGGCGAGCTGCTCAGCGGCTTCAGCTTGCGCGAGGAGCGCTTCGAGCAGTGGTTGTCGTCCGAGCGGCGGCGTTTGCACGAGCGCGCGGTCCAGGCTTTTTCCGATCTCGTGGGCCATTACGCGCAAACCGGTCGCTACGATCGCGGGATCGCCGTCGCCGAGAGGATGTTGGCCCTGGACCCGGTGCTCGAATGGGCGCACCGCGCGCTCATGGAGCTGTACCTGCAGACGGGGAGGAGAGAAGCCGCGCTCAGGCAGTATCAGGAGTGCGCCCGCATACTGAACAGCGAGCTCGGGATTGCGCCGGCCGAAGAGACACAACGGCTGGCCGCACGGATCGGCCGGGAGCCGGAGGTTCGAGACGCCCGCAGTTCAAGCGCTCCGCCTTCACTTCTCCAGCGTTCGGCGGAAGTCTCGCCGAGGACGATGTCAACTGGGGTAACGCGCGCCGAGGCGTCCCCGGTTTTGCCGGCCGAGCGCAAGCAGCTCACCGTGCTTTACGTGCGCATTCGCGAGTCCCTCGACGGTTCGGATCCCGAAGCAGTCCTCGAACGGATCGATCCGCTCCTCGAGGCCATGATCGCGGCGCTCCGACGCTACGGTGGCACGATCAGCCACGTGCGTGGAGACGGCGTCACGGCCCTGTTCGGCGCACCGGTGGCGCACGAGGATCACACGATACGAGCCTGCTATGCCGCCCTTGCGATGCGCGAGGCCATAACGCCGCTCGCCCACCAGCCGTTGGACGTGCGTATCGGCATCCATTCCGGAGAAGCCGTCGTGCGCACCATCGGCGACGAGAGCCTGCGCCACTACGATGCCGTCGGCCCGGTCCCGCGGCTGGCGAGCCACCTCGATGCGGCGCTTGCTCCCGGCGAGATCGGCCTGACCCAGGACGCGGCGCGGCGCGCGAAAGGATACGTCGAGCTCTCGCGTCTCGGGCCGCAGCGGTTTGAGGGCGTCTCGGCGCCGGTTGAGCTGTTCAGATTGCACGCCAGAGCACCCGTGCGCTCGCGCTGGCAAGCGCGCTCGGCGCAAGGGCTCACGAAGCTCATCGGTCGGGAGTCCGAGATCGCCCGCTTGGGAGAACTGCTCGAGCGCGCCGCGCGCGGCTCCGGGCAGGCGGCGGCGATCGTGGGCGAGCCGGGAATGGGGAAATCGCGGCTCGTGCACGAGTTCATCAACTCCCCGCTCGCGGCGACCTGCCTGGTGCTGGAGACCGGCACGATCGCGCACGACGCGACCGCCACTTACGTGCCGATTGCGAATCTGCTGCGCACCTGGTTCAGGATCGGGGAACGCGACGCGCTGGCCGAAGCGAGCGAGAAACTTCGCCGCGGCGTGGAAACACTGGCCCCAGCACTCGCGTCCGCGCTTCCGGCATTGAGCGCCCTGCTGGAGCTTCCTGCGGAGGACGCGCAGTGGAAGACGCTGAACCCGCCGCAGCAGCGCCAGCGCACGCTGGAGGCGGTGAAGACGCTCCTGATACGCGAGAGCGAGTTGCGGCCTCTGATTGTCGTGATCGAAGACTTGCACTGGAGCGATCCCGGCACCCAGGCTGTGCTGGATCATCTGGTCGACGGCATCGCCGCCTGCCGCGTTCTTCTGCTTGCTACTCACCGACCCGAATACCGGCACCAATGGCATGCAAAGAGCTACTTCTCTCAACTGCGTGTCGAGCCGCTGACCAGGGAGAGCGCAGACCGGCTTTTGGGCGAACTGCTCGGCGATGATACGCACCTCGGGGCCCTTCGCAGGCATCTGGTCGAACGCATCGGCGGAACGCCGCTCTTTCTGGAAGAAACGGTTCGGGCGCTGGCGGATACGGGCGCACTGGCTGGCAGCCCGGGCGCTTATCGTGCAGGCGTGGCCGTCGAGACCGTCCAAATCCCGTCCACGGTGCACGCGGTGCTCGCGGCACGCATCGATCGCCTTCCGGCAAGCCAGAAGAACCTGCTCCAGACGGCCTCGGTGATCGGCCAGGACATCCCGCTGGAGCTGTTGCAGGCCATTGCCGGTCTCGACCGCGAGCCGCTCGACGAGGCGCTCGCCGGCTTGCAGGCGAGCGAGTTCCTGTACCAGAGCCGTCTGTTGCCGGAGCCCCAATACTCGTTCAAGCACGCGCTCACCCAGCTTGTCGCATACGAGAGTCTCCTCAGGGAGCGGCGCCGCGCGATACACGTGCGGATCGTGGAGACGATGGAGGCGCTGCACCCGGATCGTCTCGACGAGCACGTCGAGCGCTTAGCGCACCACGCCGTCGCAGGGGAACAGTGGGCGCGGGCCGTGCACTATCTCTACCGATCCGCGAGCAAGGCGATCAAGCATTCCGCGCACCAGCAGGCGATCCAGCTCCTGACACGGGGACTCGAACTGATAGCCAAGCTCCCCGAATCGAGCGAGCGCCTGAAGCACGAGCTCGACTACCAGAAGGCCACGGGTATAGCGATGATGGCTGCGAGGGGTTGGGCGGCAAAGGAGGTCTTGGATGCCTACACACGCGCCAGAGCATTGTGCGAAGAGCTGGGCGACGAGCGCGAGCTGTTCATCGTCCTGCGCGGCGAAGGTCAGTACCGGATGATACGCGGCGAGTCCAATATCGCGCGTGATCTGGGCGAGCGCTGCGCCGGGCTGGCTGCGCGCTCGACGGACACTGGCGTTCAAATCGAGACTCATCACCTCTACTGGACGAACAGCTTCTTCATGGGCGAGTACGCCGAAGCGGCTACGCACTGTGCACGTGGGATCTCCCTCTACGACCGCAACCGGGACCACGCGCTGACCTACGTCTATTCGGGACACGATCCGGGCGTTTGCTGCCGGGGCTTCTCGGCTCTGATCCAGTGCCTTTATGGATATCCTGACCGGTCTATCGAGCTTTGCCGGCAAACGCTCGCGCTAGCGGAGCAGCTCGCGCATCCGCTCACGACCGCGCTGGCGTACTGGGCGTACAGCTTTGCCCATATCCTGCGCGGCGAGCCGGGACCCGCGAGGCATTGGGCCGAGCGCGAGATCGCGATCTCCAGGGAGTACCTGCTCCCTCTGCTTCTGTCCCAGGGCACCTTCCAGCTCGGCTGGGCGCTCGCCGAACTGGGCGATCTCGACGAGGGCATCGCCCGCATGCGCGAGGGGCTCGCAGCGATCAGCGCGACGGGCGCCGAGATGGGGTTGCCCTACTTCGTCGCCCTGCTGGGCGAGGCGCTCGGCAGGGCGGGAAAGCCTGCAGCGGGACTCGAGGAGGTCGAACGCGCACTTACCACGGCCGACCGGCGCGGCGCACGCTTCCAGATCTCCGAAATCCTTCGATTGAAAGGCGAAATCCTGGCAAGGCGCTCCGGGGCCGGGCTTGCGGAGGCGGAAGAATGCTTTCGCGCGGGGATCGCAGCGGCGGATGCCCAGCGCGCCACGCTGCCCAAACTGAGGCTGGCCACGAGCCTCGCGCGGCTGCTCGCAGATTCGGGTAAGCGGGACAATGCGCGCACTCTGCTCCGACCTGCGCTCGATACGATCAAGGAAGGTCTGGATCTGCCCGATCTCAAGGCAGCGGCAGCCCTGCTCACGGATTTGGGCGGTCGCTGACAATTAACCCAGGTTCCGCGCCCACTCGAATCCGCTCGAACGGTAGTAGGCGAGCGTCCGGGCGCGGGCGGTCTGCTCGCTGACCCCATTGGCGATCCTTCGAAAAGCCGCGGCAACGCGCGCCCTGAGCTTCGATCGGGCACGTATTTGCTCGCGGATGGACTTGCGGCCTGCAGGTCTTGCGCTCTTAGGTATCATGGTCAGGTTCCTTCGTTGTAACAAAATGGAAATGTTCGGACGTCACGCAACTGGAGTATCCACAGCGCACGTCACCGGCGCGTGAACTGACGGCCGATGGGCATGAAAAAAGCGTAAATACGAAGCCCCAGATACAGCAGCCGGTGGCTAACCCGGCGGGCCGGAAGACGTGTCAGGTTTTCTTACAAGTGCGAAAACGCGCATAACTTTCTGACTATTAAACGAACAACGCACGTTCTGCAGTGGCGCATGCGGAAAAACGGGTCCCACGGCTCTGATTTCTGTCGGAAAATTTTACTGGCCTCGGAAATGACAACCTGTCCCGTCCGGCCGGTCCCGCACGTGAACGGCAAATAATCATGTAGTTGCTACGTCATCCTGACAGGCACGCACGATTCTTGCGTGCGTTCCGTGCATTTCCACCGGCAGTCTAAGGCAACCGCCTGGAGGACTCTTCCGGTTTCTCTGTCCGCCCCAACGCAGTGCCGGGAAGGGCGGAGGTGGTTTATCTGTTGATGCAGCAGGTGGCCCGTTCAATCGCTACCTTCCGGAAAGGAGTTCGCGATGAAGGCGTCGATCGGCTTCAAAGCCTCAACTTTTGCTGCCGCGCTTCTTACCTTGGGGGCCGTTTCTCCGGCACACGCAGTTCCGATGATACTGAACGGCGGATTCGAGTCCGGATTGGCCTCGTGGACCAAAGCCGACCAGCTCGGTAGCGAGGGAACGTTCGCCCTCCAGAGCGGAACGGTGAGTCCCGTCAACGGAGATCCCGTGCCGACTCCGCCGGGTGGTACGTTTGCCGCGATGACCGATGCCCAAGGACCGGGGTCGCACGTGCTGTTCCAGGACTTCGTAGTAACTCCTGGGAGCGCAACAATAAGCTTCGCGCTGTTTATCGGTAACCGCGGCAATTCTTTCTTCACACCAAGTCCCGCCAGTCTGGATTTCAGCACCCCGGCCCTAAATCAGCAGGCGCGGGTAGATATCCTGAAGGGCGGCACCAATGCCTTCAGCGTCGCCGCCGCGGACGTCCTGCTGAACCTGTTTCAGACGAATCCCGGCGATCCGCTGGTCAGCGGCTATACCACCCACGGAGTCGACGTGAGCGCCTTGTTTGCGGCGCACATCGGAGAGACGCTCCGTCTCCGGTTCGCGGAAGTCGACAACGTGTTCACGTTCCAGCTCGGCGTCGACAACGTGAGCATCAATCCCACGGCCGCGACCGTACCGGAACCGTCATCGACGCTGCTGTTTGGCGCCGCCCTGATGTTGCTGGCGAGCAGGTTCGGCGTCCGATCGCGACGCCCGCGACTGTAGTCGCTCGCCGCCGCGGACATTGAACTGCCAGCATGCCGCCCGTCGGCATCCTGAGCATCCCAAAACCCTTGGCTGAGCCTTGCGCTCCGCCAAGAGCGCCGTAACACGACCGTCAACCTCAATCTCTTGACACCCATGGAGGCTCCGATGAAACAAACTCATTCATTGCAGTCCGTGGTCACCAGAAGCGTTTGTCGTTCCGCAGCAGTCGTCGCCTTGCTCGTTGGTACGCTGGGTTATCCCCTGTCGGCCAGGGCCGACACGACCCCGCTCGCCATCCTCGATCCGAATCTGCAAGTGACCACGGTGATCGACACGGGGCTCAGTCAGCCGATCGGTATCGTCTTTCTTGGAAGCGTGAACGACTATTTCGTGCTCGAAAAGGCGTCGGGCCAGGTCAAACGCGTGATAAACGGAGTCTTGCAGCCGACGCCCGTGCTAGACCTCGCCGTGAATTCGAATTCCGAGCGCGGCCTCCTGAGCCTGGTGCTGCATCCGAATTTCCCAGTGACTCCCTTCGTCTACGTACGCTGGACCGAGAGCTCGACGACGGGTTCCGACTCGACGGTTGTCAGCGAGGTCCCTTTGCTGGGCAACCGGGTTGATCGCTTCAGATGGAACCCGGTTGCGTCCACGCTTACCCTTGACAGTAACCTGATCATGTTGCGGGCACGGCAATCGGACAACATCGCGGTGACGGGGCATCCCGGCACACAAAACGCCGCTGAAAACGGCAACCACAACGGTGGCGTAATGCGCTTCGGGCCCGACGGCAAGCTCTATATATTCATGGGCGATCAGGGACGGCGCGGCTGGATGCAGAATCTTGCGAACGGTCCCTTTCTGACCGCACCGCAGGTCGACGATACGTTTGGCGGGCCGGCGCCCGACGACGCCCATCTCACCGGCGTCATTCTGCGGCTGAACGACGACGGAACGACCCCAACCGACAATCCATTCTTCGCTGCAGGCGCTTCCATGGGTGGCGAGGTCGGCGCCAATATCCAGAAGGTCTTCTCGTACGGGCACCGGAACAGCTTCGGCATGGCGTTCGATCCCATGAGCGGGTCTCTCTGGCTGACCGAGAACGCCGACGATGCCTACAGCGAGTTGAACCGGGTGATTCCGGGAATGAACGGCGGCTGGATACAATTGGCCGGCCCCTTGAGCCGGATGGCAGACTGGAAATTCATCGAGACGACCCAGTTCGGCAGCGCGCTCCAGCAGGTCCGGTATCCGCCCACCCGGGCAGGGTACACCGCAGCGTTCGCCATGTCGCGCATGTTCATGCTGCCGGGCGCGACGTATGTCGACCCCGAGTTTAGCTGGAGATACGAGATCGGCCCCGCAGGAACGACATTCGTGAACGGCAATGCGCTCGGTCCTGAATACAACGGGACGCTGTGGATTGGATCGGCCCGCGCCTTCTCGCAGGTCGGCGGAAACGGTGGCAGCCTGTACCGCATCAAGCTCACGGCCGACCGCCTGCACGTCGACGTGAGCGCCGATCCCCTGCTGGCCGACATGGTCGCGGATAATCTCTTCCGTCCACAGAAATTCGACGGCACCGAGAGCGAGACCTTGCAGATCGGCACGGGATTCGGCACGACGCCGAGCATCGAGCAGGGCCCCGACGGCAACCTCTACGTTGTTTCGATCACCGACAACGCGATCTACAAGATCAGCCGTAAGCCCTGAGCTTATAGCGACATCGCTGACATGTTGTTTGTCAGACTAAGCTGTGTCTGCGGCGCCGCCCTGGCCCTGAGCGGGGCGGCGCCCGCGCAGGGTGATTCCATGCAGCCGCGCATGAGCGTTGAATGGCAGCAAGGGCGTCTCAGCGTCAAGGCGGACGGCGTTCCGTTCCGTGAGCTACTCGCGACCGTCGCCAGCAGAACGGGTGTGAAAGTACACGGGCTCGCTGCGCTGGAGGGCAATGCGTCCGTCAATTTTGCGAACCTTACCCTCGTAGGCGGCCTGGAAGTGCTGCTCACCCCGATCAACTACGCGATGTTCGAGGAACCATCGGCCTCCGCCGGTCAGGGGCGCATCGTGGTGCTGGTCGTCGGGCGCAAATCCGCACTGGATTCAGGCATGGCCGAAGGGCAGGAGCGCGGCACTGACTTACAGTCCTCGAGGTCGGTCGCGGCGCCGGGCCCGGATACGTATCGGGCTGTGGAGCGCCTGGCGGAGCAGAAAGACGTCCGGGCGTTGCGCGAGGCGGCTGCCTTCGGCGATTCCCCGACGCAGGCTCTCGCCATGCAGCGCCTGGCGCGGCGAGACTCTGCCTCAGCGCTGCGGATAGCGACGGATGCTGCCGGCAGCGCCGAGGTGGCGCAGCGCGTAGTTGCAGTGCAAACGCTCGCGGGTTTGAACAGCCCGGAAGCGACGGATGCACTGGGTGCAGCGCTTCAAGACTCCGATTTAAGCGTAAGGCAAGCGGCCCTGGTGGGGCTCACGAGTCGCACGTCCCCCGCAGCGCTCCAGTTTCTAGTCCAGGCCCTCCAGGACCGCGCTCCGTCCATACGCCTGCTGGCCCTGGATTTGCTCGCTCAGAAAGGGCCGGCCGGCAAACCCGGCGTCGCCAGCGCGCTCAACGATCACGATCTGGCCATCCGGGCGCGCGCCCGGGAAGCGCTGGAGCGGATAGAGGCTGCCAGGTGATACGCCCGCCTGCAATCGTCCTGCAGTAACGGACGCTTCACGCAAATACGAGACTCCGGCAACGACCGCCGCATCAAGCGCGATCCACCCCAGCCACGGCAGATAGATGTTCCGGAGCCCCTACTCTGTCCCGTACCAGAGCCAGACAGGATTGGAGATGCATACCGGCCCTCGCTCCTCACGAAACCAATTGCCAACGAATCACTCCATGCAATGTACAACCGTCGGGCGTTCCCCGCCATCGACTCCGGCGTAATATAGGAAAGGTGCGATTTTCCGGACCTTCCTTCGCATGGGATATCCGGCGCGCTCACCTTCGACATCTTCCTGCCGTCGAACGGTACTCCCATCTCTTCAATGCCGAGGTGCGGCATGAGCCATATGACGAGACACGAGATCGCGGACTTCGAGCCGGAACGATGTTCCGATTCCCGCCCGACGGCGATCGAGCGCGCCCGCGAGGCCATGGCGCGCGCAGGCTGCTGGAACATGAACCAGCCAATGGGACGGCGCTGGCCCATCGGCTGCGTGGCCCTCGAAATAACGCAGCGCTGTAATCTCGACTGCACGCTTTGCTATCTCTCGGACAATTCCGAAGCCGTAAGGGATTTGCCCATCGACGAGGTCTTACGCAGAGTCGAGCTGATCCACCGTCATTACGGCAGCAACACGGATGTTCAAATCACCGGCGGCGACCCGACTCTGCGCAAACGCGACGAGCTGATCGCGATTGTCCGCAAAGTCCGGAGCCTGGACATGCGAGCCACTCTCATGACCAACGGCATCCGCGCTACGCGCCCGCTCCTCGAATCTCTGGCCTCCGCCGGACTCATGGACGTCGCGTTTCACGTGGACACGACCCAACGAAGAAAAGGCTATGCGACCGAAGTCGAGCTCAACGAGGTCCGGCAGCAATACCTGGAACGGGCACGCGGTTTGCCGTTATCGGTGTTCTTCAATACGACGGTCCATCGCGGGAACTTCCACGAGATCCCCGATCTCGTGCGCTTTTTCAAAGGCCATGCGGGTGCCGTAAGAACCGCTTCGTTCCAGCTTGCCGCAGACACCGGGCGCGGCGTGGACAGGACGAGGGGCGCTGCCATCACACCGGAATCGGTGGCCCGGCAAATCGAGTCGGGCGCCGGCACTTCGATCAACTTTCAGGCTTCGCTGGTCGGCCACTTTGCGTGCAATCGTTACGGCATGTGCCTCGAAACGAACGGCGCCCTGTACGATGCGCTCGACGACACCGCATTCGTCGGGCGCATGCTGTCGGCCACATCCGGTGTTGAATTGCACCGGAGTAACACTCGCGGAGTCGTACGGAGCTTCTTGCTCTGGCTCGCGCTGAATCCGCAGTATCTCTTGCCTGTCCTCGCCTGGACAGGCAGAAAGGCCTGGAGCATACGCAAGAGCCTGATCGCGGGGCGGGGGAAAGTCAGGACGCTATCGTTCGTGATTCACAATTTCATGGACAGTCACGCTCTGGAGCGGGACCGCATCGATGCATGCGTGTTCAAGGTGATGACTGCAGACGGTCCGATTTCCATGTGCATGCACAACGCGAAGCGCGACAGCTTCATCCTGAAGCCGATCAGCATCCACTCACCCTCGGGTACGCGCTACTGGCAGCCGCTCACCGGCAAGAGCACGTCCGACGGGGACACCCCGATTCCCGGCGAGCTCCGGGAGCACGCTCTGAAAAGACTCAAGGGGCATGCCCGAAACCGCTGTTTGCAACGTGATGCGCTTCACAACCAGCGGTAACGGCGGCAGGTAGCGAGGCCATCAAGCAGCCAGTACTCACCGGGCGAAACCATGTCTACCTGCCTGGTCGCCGACGACCACGCAAGCGCTCATCGAATTTTTCAAGCGAAGAGCGGATTCGGCGCCGTCTTGGAGCCACGCGTACGGATCGCCTCGATGACGCGTCGGGTGCTCCTACAGCTTCTTGAAGTGCCTGATCTGCTCGTCGTAGGCGCGCATGAAGTCCG
>DATFWO010000405.1:0-11124 GCA_035259205.1 Burkholderiales bacterium
TGACCTGTCTCGTATCCGCTGCAATCATGGCTTTCCATCACGGTACTATTTCCGAAGCGCCGCCCGCCGCTGCGGCGGCGCGGCGCGGCGGCGAATGGCGCGCGCTTGCTTTGCTGGCCCCGTATCTGTGGGAATTCAGGGGGAGGGTGGTCATCGCGCTCGCCTTCCTCATCACCGCCAAGCTCGCCAACGTCGGGGTGCCGCTCGTCCTCAAGGAAATCGTCGACGGGCTAGACCCGACCCGTGCGCTGCTGGCCCTGCCGCTGGCGCTGCTCGCGGCCTATGGCGTGCTGAGGCTCTCGACCACCTTGTTCGCCGAGCTGCGCGACCTCGTCTTCGTGCGCGTCACGCAGCGGGCGGTCCGCCGCATCGCGCTCAACGTATTCCGCCATCTTCACAGCTTGTCTCTGCGTTTCCATCTCGAGCGCCAGACCGGCGGCATGACGCGCGACATAGAGCGCGGCACGCGCGGCATCTCGACCCTGATGTCATACCTGTTGTTCTCGATCATTCCGGTGATACTCGAGTTCGCCCTCGTCGCCGTCATTCTGCTTTCGCGCTTCGACTGGCGGTTCGCGGCGGTCACCTTCGGCGCGGTCGCTCTCTACATCGGCTTCACCTTCGCGGTCACCGAGTGGCGCATGGAGATCCGGCGCCGGGCGAACGATCTCGATTCCAAGGCCAACACCCGCGCGATCGACAGCCTGCTCAACTACGAGACGGTAAAGTACTTCAACAACGAGGAGTTCGAAGCGCGGCGCTACGACGAGAACCTGAAGCACTACGAAGGCGCTGCAGTGCGGGCCGAAGCCTCGCTCGGCATCCTCAATATCGGGCAGAGCTTCATCATCGCTGCGGCGGTTACGATGCTCATGATCTTCGCCGCGCAGGGCGTCGTGGACAAGAGCCTCACGCTGGGCGATCTCGTGCTGGTCAACGGCCTGCTGATCCAGCTCTACATACCGCTCAACTTTCTCGGCGTGGTCTATCGGGAGATCAAGCAGGCGATGATCGACATGGACCGGATGTTCCGCCTGCTCTCAACGCACCGTGAGATCGAAGACCGGCCGGACGCTGTCGAGCTGCCGGCCGGACCGGCGGCGGTGCGTTTCGAGCATGTCAACTTCGGCTACGACCCAAAGCGCCAAATTCTCTTTGATGTCAGTTTCGACATCCCCTCGGGCGCCAAGGTCGCGGTAGTCGGCACGAGCGGTTCCGGCAAGTCCACGCTCGCGCGTCTGCTCTACCGCTTCTACGAGGTGGGCGGCGGCTGTGTGCTGGTGAAGGCCCTGGACATCCGGGGGCTGCGCCAGAGCAGCCTGCGCGGAGCGATCGCCATCGTGCCCCAGGACACCGTCCTCTTCAACGACACCATCTATTACAACATCCTCTACGGGCGGCCCGACGCGACGCGCGAGGAAGTGATCGAAGCCGCGCGCGCAGCGCACATACACGATTTCGTCACGCGCCTTCCCGACGGCTACGAAGCGCGGGTGGGCGAGCGCGGGTTGAAGCTCTCGGGCGGAGAGAAGCAGCGCGTCGCGATTGCGCGCGCGATCCTCAAGAATCCGCGGATCCTGATCTTCGACGAGGCGACCTCCGCGCTCGATTCCGCCACCGAACAGGCGATACAGGACGAGCTCGCCCGCATCGCCCGGGGACATACCACGCTGGTCATCGCGCACCGCCTTTCCACGGTGATGGACGCCGACGAAATTCTGGTCCTGGAAAACGGACGCATCGTCGAACGTGGCACGCACCGCGGTTTGCTGGAGGCCGACGGCGCCTACGCCCGGATGTGGGCGCTACAGCAGGAAGAAGACGATCTGCATCATCAAAAAGAGGCGGAGCTGACGCACGCCACCTGAAGCAGGGGATAAGAGCGCAGGGCGGAGGAATGAGCTAGAACTCCCTCATCCGTCATCCGTCATCCCTCATCCGTCATCCGTCATCCCTCGGTCACGCCCTCATCGGCAACGTGATCCGCACCAGCGTGCCGGCGCCGTTCGTGCCCGTGGTGAGCGCGGCGTCGCCGCCGTGGCTCTGCGCGATCTCGCGCACTATGGCGAGGCCCAAACCGCAACCCTCCACTCCGGTGCCGAGGACGCGGTGAAAGCGCTCGAACGCGCGTTCGCGCTCGCCGACCGGTATGCCGGGACCGTTGTCCTCGACGCTCAACACGATGCTCGTGGTGTCCGGAGTTACACGCACGGTCACCTGGCCGCCGGGCTGCGTGTAGCGTATCGCGTTGTCGAGCAGATTGTTGAGCATTTCCTTCAGCAGGAATGAATCGCCTTCGACACCCGCGCCCGCAAGCGGGCTGTCGAATCCGAGATCGATGTCGCGCGCGAGAGCACGGGGCACCCATTCGGTCGTGGTGTCGCGCGCCAGGCGCGCCAGGTCGAGCCGCTCGGTGGTGCGTGCGCGCTCGGCTCCGGGCTCCGCGCGAGCGAGCGAGAGCAGCTGGTTGATGAGACGCGTCGTCTGCTCGGTCGCGGTATGCAATTGCCTGAGCGTGCTCTGCGCGTCGGCGGACTGCGCCTGACGCAACGCCAGCTCGGTCTGCGTCTTGATCCCAGCGAGCGGCGTCCGCAGCTGGTGCGCCGCGTCGGCGATAAAGCGTTGCTGCGCGGCAAGCGACGCCGACAGCCGCTCGAGCAGCTCGTTCATTGCGTGTATCAGGGGCTGCACTTCCTTTGGAGTCTGCTCTTCGGGCAATGCGCTCAAGTCCCGATAGGAGCGGCTTGCGATTTCGCGCTGCAGCGCCGTCAAGGGCGCGAGACCCCGCCCGACGGCGTACCACACCGCGAGCGCCGCCAGCAGGATCAGCACCATTTGCGGCAGCATCATGCGCAGCATGATCTGGCGCGCATAGTCGGTGCGCACAGTCACCGTTTCCCCGGCCTGTATCAGCACCGAACCTTTGTTGCGATCACCTTCGAGCGGCAGATAGAGCGCGGCGATGCGAATGTGGTTGCCGAGGTATTGAGCGTCGTAGTAGCTCACCTTGTCGGCGTCAGGCTCGGGCGGGAGCGGCAGATCCCTGTGGCCGGCAATGTACTCGCCCTTGGGTCCGGTGATCTGGTAGTAGAACTTGCCGGGTTCGCCGGTGATCAGCATCTCCAGCACGACCTCGGGCAGATCGGCCTGAATACGGCCGTCGATGACCTTGATCTGCTTGCCGATGTCGATCGCGGAATCGAGCAGCGACCGATCGTAGGCGGAGGTGACGAACTGGTTGGCGATGTCGTAGTCGACTGTGGTGCTGATGGACCACAAGACAGCCAGCGGGACGGCGAGCCAGATGATCAGCTGACGCCGCAGCGTGCTGGTCTTAGCCATGCGGCGACTTTTCGAGGAGATAGCCGAGCCCGCGTATGGTCCGTATGGTGACGCCCGCCGGCTCGAGCTTGCGACGCAGGCGGTGCACGTAGACCTCAATCGCGTTTGCCCCGACTTCCTCATCCCAGCCGTAGAGCTGCTCGGCGAGCTGTTCCTTGTTCACCACGCGGCCGCTGCGCAGCATCAGCACTTCGAGCACGCCCAGCTCTCGCGCCGAGAGATCGAGCGGCTCGCCGTTGAGCATCGCCCGGCGCCCGGCGGTGTCGAGGCTCAAGGCGCCGTGCGACAGCACCGACCCGCCGCCCGAATGCCCACGGCGGATCAGCGCGCGCACGCGTGCCTCCAGCTCGGCCAGCTCGAACGGCTTGGTGAGATAGTCGTCGGCGCCCAGATCGAGGCCCTTGACGCGGTCATCCAAGGTATCGCGCGCAGTGAGAACCAATACCGGCACGCGCGAGCCGCGATGGCGCAGCCGGCGCAAGACCTCGAAGCCGTCGAGCTTGGGCAGGCCCAGATCGAGTATCACCAGGTCGTATTTCTGCGAGGTGAGCACGTGGTCCGCCTCCCCGCCTTCGCTGAGGCAGTCCACGGCGTAATCGGCGTGGCGCAGCGAACGTGTGAGCCCGTCGGCCAGTACGGGCTCGTCCTCGACTATGAGTATGCGCATGACACTGCTGTAAGCGGCAAGCAGTTAGCAATGGGGCTGCCACCGCCACCTGCTTGCCGTTCACCGCGATTGGAACCTATTTCATATATAGGCGCGTGATGCGTTGTGGCCAGGACGGACCGTATGCGAGGCGCACGGCGCAGGCCATATGTCGATATGGTCAAGCCGGGCAACGATGCAGACGACCGTCCTGGCCGCAACCCGGAGGGATGGGGCGATCTGGGCGCATCTCTTTGTCGGGAGCCCTCGTAATATCGACATATTGCTTCGGGCTCTCCTCCTCGACCTGCATCCCACATCGCCTCCGTCGCACACGTGCCTATATATGAAATAGGTTCTAGTTTATCCCAGCGCCGTAGTCCATATGCTGAGCGGAATTTTTGTCTACCCCTGTACAAAAAGTCACCCAGGAGGGAGCCTACGTAAGATTCACGTAAGGTCAAGAAACTATTATGTATCCGGTCACGGGATGCTCAGCTTGAGACCCGTGCGGGTTTATCGCAGCTTGTTTGGTCTTTCCTCCTCGGAGGCCTGGCAGTTGCAGTACCTGTGCTGAGCGGGTGCTGCATGGCCTCTTTGTCTCCGCCGGGACAACCCACACTGTCCCGAGCGGAGTTTTTTTTGGATCTGCGTCAACGATCGCCCGTTCTGGCGCGTTTTCCTTAGTTCGAATACTGGTTGAAAAGTTGGGCCTAACCCTGTATTTTAATGAGCAATTCCGGGGGACGCTGTCCGTAACGAACCCTTGGGGCCGGTTTAAGAGGAGGAGAGCTTGAAGCAACTGCTGCTAGCGGTGGTGCTGGCGTGCGTGGGGTGCCCGCCGTATGCGCTTGCCCAGAAGATAGTAGCGCATCCCGCTGCAACCGTGCGCGTTCCCGATGAGGCGTTCGACGCGAGCTTTGCCGCCGCGAAGGCCGGCATGCTCAGTCTCAAGTCCGCCGCCGCGCTCGTCATCGACCAAATAGAAAACCGCGTCCTCTACGCGAAAAACGTGGAGGCGGTGCACCCAGTCGCGTCGATCACCAAGCTGATGACGGCCATTGTTGTACTCGACAGCGGCGGGCCGCTCGATGAGCAGGTCACTATCAGCGAGGCCGATGTCGATGACATCAAGCACACGCGGTCGCGGCTGAAAGTCGGCACCGTGCTCACGCGAGCGGACCTGCTGAGACTTGCCCTGATGGCGTCCGAGAATCGCGCCGCGGCGGCCCTCGCCCGCGCGCATCCGGGCGGCACGCGGGCTTTCGTCGCGGCGATGAACCAGAAAGCCGTTGAGCTCAACATGTGGCACACGCGGTTCGTGGACGGAACGGGGCTCTCCAGCGACAACGTCTCGACCGCGCAGGATCTGGCGCAGATGGTCAACGCCGCCTATCGCTATCCGCTGATACGGGAATTCACCACCACTTCCGCGCATGCCATAATCCTTTCCAACGGCCGGCTGCTGCAGTACAGGAATTCCAACGGCTTGGTGAGGAACAGCAGCTGGAGCATAGGACTTTCGAAGACCGGCTATATCAGCGAAGCGGGCCGCTGTCTGGTGATGCAGAGCAGCATCGCCTCCAAGCCGGTGGTCATCGTGCTGCTCGACTCGTGGGGCAGGAATACGCGGCTCGGCGACGCGAACCGCATCAAGAAGTGGGTGGAAAGCCTGTTCTCCCGCCAGCCAGCGGGCTGACCATAGTCGGGCAGTGACGCGTACCCCTCAAGAGGGAATCGCAAAAGGATCAACAAGAACGGCCGGGTGCCGGTTCTGACTGCGCGGTCAGGCTAGGCAATCACCGGCTCGTCGTGAGGGCGCACGAGGAGGTTGTGGCGATGGCGCGAACTGCCCCGCGATATTCCTTTCACGATTTGCGTCCAGATCCGGGGAATTTTCTCGACGACGTGATCGCCGGCTTCTCGCGTCCCCAGAAGGAGCTCCCGCCCAAGTATTTTTACGATGAGCGCGGCTCGGCGTTGTTCGAGGCCATCTGCGAGCTGCCGGAATACTACCCGACCCGTACCGAGACCGCGATCATGCGACTGCGCTCGAAAGAGATCGCGGTGCGCCTCGGTCCGGGCTGCGCGCTGATCGAATTTGGCAGCGGCAACAGCCGCAAGACGCGCATACTTATCGGCGAGCTGGCGCCGGTTGCATACATTCCCATCGATATTGCGGCGGCGCAAGTCAAGGCCTCGTCCGCGGAGCTGGCGCGGACTTTTCCGGATCTCGCCGTGATCGCCGTATGTGCGGACTATTCGCAACCCTTCGCGCTCCCCGAATTGAACGGGGTGCATGCGCGACGCCGCGTCGTCTACTTTCCCGGATCAACGATCGGCAACTTTACGATCCCCGAGGCAACGGCCTTTCTGAAAAACGCCGGCGCGATCGCCGGTGCGGGAGGCGGGCTCTTGATCGGCGTCGATTTGAAGAAGGATGCGGTGCGGTTGAACGCGGCGTACAACGACGCGCAGGGCGTCACGGCCCAGTTCAACCTGAATCTTCTGGCGCGGATCAATCGCGAGCTCGGGGCCGATTTCGACCTCGACGTCTTCCGCCATCGCGCGTTCTACAATCCCGGGGCAGGCCGTATCGAGATGCACCTGGTGAGCGAGCGGGATCAGCAGGTGGGCATACGCGGTCACGTCTTCCGATTCCGGTCGGGGGAGACGATCCATACGGAGAATTCCTACAAGTATTCGGTGGCGGAATTCCAGGAGCTGGCGCGCGGCGCGGGACTCTCGCCCGAGGGGTACTGGACCGATCCGGACCAGCTGTTTGCGGTGCACTACCTGACCGCAGAGGCGCGCGACGGACGCCCCGCGCCGGGACGGCCATGATAGGAGCGCGTGCACTGCTGATACTCGCTGTTGCGGCAACAGCCGCCTCGACTGCGCAGGGCGCGGCCCGGGATTATCCGGAGCGGCCCGTCAGGCTGATCGTTGCCGTGCCGCCGGGCGGCGCCGCCGATTTCACGGCGCGCATCGTGGGTCAGAAATTGTCGGAAGCGTTCGGCCAGAACGTGGTGATCGAGAATCGCGCCGGGGCGGGTGGCACGATCGCAGCCGAAATGGCCGCCCGGGCAACGCCCGATGGCTATACGCTGCTCTGGTCTTCGGTTACGACGCACGGAGCGGGTCCCATGCTCTACGCGAGGCTCCCATACGACGCCATACGGGACTTCTCCCACGTCGGGCTGGCGGTAAGCCTGCCGATGATCGTAGTCGTGCATAATTCGGTGCCCGCCAGATCCGTGAAGGAACTGGTCGAGCTCGCCAAGGCAAAGCCCAACACCCTCAATTTTGCGTCTTCGAGCAGCGGCAGCCTGCCGCACCTCGTCGGCGAGCTCTTCAAGGCGCGCACGGGCGCGCCGATCACGCACGTTCCCTACAAAGGCAGCGGTCCGGCAGTCGTGGATCTGGCCGCGGGCAACGTGCAGGTGATGTTCGACGCGGTTCCTGCGCTGATCGGGCAGATCAAGGCGGGACGTTTGCGCGTGATCGGTTCGGTGGCGGCAAAGCGCTCCGAGCTCTTTCCGGATGCGCCGACCATGGCCGAGTTCGGCTATCCGGGTGTCGAGGGGGTGATCTGGTATGGCGTCTCGGGTCCCACGGGCATGCCGCATCCGGTGGTCAGGCGTTTGAACGGCGAACTCTCGAAGCTGCTGGCGCTGCCCGAGGTGAAGGAGCGCTTCGGCCAGCAGGGTGCGGTTCCCACGCCGATGACGCCGGAAGAGTACACGTTGTTCATCAAGGCCGAGCAGGCGAAATGGGGGCCCATAGTCAAGGCGACCGGCGCCAGGGCGGATTGACCGCGCACCGAATCCGCCACAATCACGCTTCCCCGGTGCTAATCAAAGTATGGACTTTTGTGCCAGCTCGTTGAGCTGCTCGAACCGCTTCTTTCAGAATTTTCCCAGAGAAAACACCCACGGCCGGGACTTTGTCTAATGGCCACTATATAGACTATTATCCGCCGAACGCTGATCCGCGCTAGAATCCGCAACGTTAATCTCACACGCCGCATGCCGCGGCACGTCCTTTTCAATGGTGATTTACCTGATCGTGCTGACCTGCGTGCTGACCCATGCGGGCTTCGGCGGCGCGAAGGTCGTTTTGCCCCTGTACGCCCTCAGCCTGGGTGTAGATGCTTTTTCGGTCGGCGTCATCATGGCGCTGTGGGCGCTGTGCCCCATGCTGATCGCGCTCTACGTCGGCAAGCTGGTCGATCGCATCGGCCCGCGCAAACCGATGCTGTGGGGCACGATCGGGGTGCTCCTCGCGCTGCTTCTGCCGTACGTCTTCCCCGGCGTCGCCCCGCTGTACGTGATGGCGCTGGTGGTCGGTACGGCGTTTCAGTTTTTCTTCGTTCCGACACAGGGCATCACCGGCGCACTGGGGGGCGCCGCCGACCGTGCGCGCAACTACTCGCTGCTCTCGATCGGTTTCTCGATTGCGTCTTTTCTGGGGCCGCTCATCGCAGGTTTCTCGATCGACTACCTCGGCCACCGCAATGCGTACCTGGTGCTCGCGGCCGGGCCGCTCGCCGCCGTCATTGTGCTCTGGTTCAAGGGAAACCTGCTGCCGCGCGCCGCGATTCCCGCGGGCAAGGACACGAAGAAATCCAGCTCCTTCGACCTGCTGCGCAACGTAAAGCTCCGCGATGCGATCGTGGCGAGCTCGTTGATCTCCATCGCCTGGGACCTCTATTCGTTTTACTTTCCGATCTACGGCCACTCGATCGGGCTATCGGCGTCGGCGATCGGCTCCATCATCAGCACATTTGCGCTCGCGGTTTTCGCGATTCGCGTAGCGTTGCCGCGGCTCATGAAGATGTACAGCGAATTCGAGGTCCTGCTCTACGCGATCGGATTCGCCGGGGCGGTATTCATCCTCTTTCCGTTTTTCGAGAATCCCTACCTGCTTGCCGGAGCCTCGTTCCTGCTGGGGCTGGGTTGCGGTGTCGGCCAGCCGATGTCGATGTCCCTGATCTATGGCCTCTCCCCGCCCGGGCGGGCTTCCGAGAGCGCCGGACTGCGCGTGATGTTCAACCACTTCACGCATCTCGTGGTGCCCATCGCGTTCGGCGGACTGGGTACCATGTTCGGTTTCGCGCCGGTTTTCATTGCCTGCTCCTCCATGCTGGTCGGGGGGGCTTGTTACGGGCACATCTCCGTGCGCAAGGCCGCACGGCCGGCTGTTTTGAAACCGCAGACCAGGGATTAGGGACCGGGAACTGGGCTTCAGCGGGCGACGCGACTCAGAAACGCCGTCATCGTGTCGTTGAAAACCTGCTCCTGCTCGATGTTCGAGAGGTGGGCGGCGGAGGGGATGATCTTCAATTCCGAACCGGGGAGATTCTGCTGTATCGTGCGCGCCGCTTCCGGCGGTGTGCCGTGGTCGTCCTCACCGACCAGGACCAGCGCCGGGCAGTTGATCTCCTTCAACCGGTCAAGATAGTCCACCTTGGAGATCGCATGGCAGCAGCCGACGAAGCCCGCAACCGGCGTTGCGCGGATGTCCTTGCCGATGCGCTCCATGACGTCGGCGCGCGCCTTGCGGTAGGGCTCCGTGAACCAGCGGGCAAGCGTGCTCTCGACCAGCGCCGCCATGCCTTTTTCCTGCGCGGTCTTGATGCGGTCGCCCCACATCTGTGCCGCGTCGGGCGGTCGCCGGCTGGTGGTGTCCGCGAGCACCATGCTCTGGAACACGCCCGGATACTTGAGCGCGAAAGCCTGGGCGATCATCCCGCCCATAGACAGCCCGGCCCAATGCGTTTTCCTGATGCCGAGGGTGTCGAGCAGCCCCTTCACATCGTCGGCGAGCTGCTCGAGCGTGTACTCACCCTCGGGTGCGCTCGACTGGCCGTGGCCGCGCGTGTCGAAACGCAAGACCTTGTACTTCCCGATGAGCGCCTTCATCTGGGGATCCCACATGTGCAGGTTGCACGCGAGCGAATGGCTCATCGTGAGCCACGGGCCGCTGCCTTCGATTTCGTAGTGGATGTCGATGCCGTTGGCTTTGATTTTCATGGTTATTACTCGTGGGCAGAGTGGCTGATGGCGGCGAGTATAGCCCAATGCGAGGGGAAACCTTTGAGCGCGTGGCGGGCCCAACCTGTTATGGGTCTCGACCGTACTTGAAGGAGCAGGTCCATGAGAATGCGTATAGTGGTTGCTGCTTTACTGGCAGCATTTTCTTCCCTGACGGCGGCCGACGATAAAGCAGACTACAATCGCCGCGCAGCGGCGGCCGACGCCGCAGCCTTCACCCAGCTTGACCGCGACGGCAACCGCGCGCTCACGCCGGACGAGGTCAGGTCCGATCTCAATTTCGGGCCCCGCTTCGACGACGCCGACGTGAACCGCGATGGCGTAATAACCGCCGAGGAAATGCGCCGCTATCTCGAGCAAACCTATGGCACGCCCGTGGCAGAAAAGTAAAAGCTTTGTAAAACAACAGAGTAGATCAGGCATAGTCGGGCGGCGCGGCGTTGTCGTGGGCCCTTGAAATAGATCGGTTTTAACCCAATGTCCGCCTTGGGTCGGCGGTTCTCGCCGACTACGTACACTTTGGTTCCGACAGAGGAGCGATAGTCATGAAGATTCGTCCATTACACGACCGCATTATCGTCAAGCGGTTGGAGGAAGAGCGCAAGACCGCATCCGGGATCGTCATACCCGATACGGCAGCTGAAAAACCCGACCAGGGAGAGGTCGTCGCCATCGGCAAGGGCAAGCTGCTGGAAGATGGCAAGATCCGCCCGCTGGACGTCAAGGTCGGCGACAGGATTCTGTTCGGCAAATACTCGGGTCAAACGGTCAAGGTCAAGGGTGACGAGCTGCTCGTGATGCGTGAGGAAGACGTCATGGGCGTGCTGGAAGCCGCTTGAGAAAATACCAGTAACCAACGGGGAGTTTTTTCTTGTGCTCCCCTGACACGGCCGCCGCACAGTTTTCGGCAGCCGCTTAAGTAATCGGAGGTAAACAACTATGGCAGCGAAAGACGTCAAGTTTCACGATAGCGCCCGCAACCGGATCGTGGCGGGGGTGAACATACTGGCCGATGCGGTGAAGGTGACCCTGGGGCCGAAGGGCCGCAACGTGGTGCTGGAGCGCTCGTTTGGGGCGCCC
>DATFWO010000406.1:0-45519 GCA_035259205.1 Burkholderiales bacterium
CTCGAGCGATCGAAGGCCGCCACGATTACGTGGACGCGATTGTCGCGCTGGGCGCCGCCTACGTGCAGTGCGGAAAGGACGAGGACGCCGCTGACCAGTTCCAGCTTGCGCTCGCCTTCGACGCCGGATGCGCCCAGGCACACATGGGCGCCGGGCGGTTGCTGAGGAAGCGGGGGCTGCACGAAGAGGCGGTCGAGCATATCCGGCGGGCCGCCGGGTCGGAGGCGGGATCCGCCGAGGCGTGGTTCGAGCTGGGACTGACGCTCAAGCGACCGGAGCATGAAGCGGAAGCCGAGGCTGCCTACCGGCGCGCGCTCGAGCTCGATCCGGGCCATGCCGGCGCTGCGGTGAATCTCGGCCTCATCCTGCTGGTGGAACGCGCCGACCCGGTCGCCGCGGAGGCACTGTTCCGGCGGGCGGTGGCGAGTGACCCTGCCTTGCCCGCCACAAAGGTAAACCTGGGGCTGGCCCTGCACGAACAGGGACGTCTCACCGAGGCTGTCGAGTTTTTCGACCGGGCGATCGTCGAGCACCCGGAGAGCGCCGACCTGCGCTGGCACCGCGCCATTGCGCGCCTGTTGCGGGGGGATTACGGCGATGCGTGGGAAGACCACGAGGCGCGAAGGCGGGTACGCGATGGACGCTTCGAGCGTGGCTTTCCGTACCCCGAATGGCGCGGTGAGCCCCTGGCCGGCCGCAACATCCTGATTCACGCGGAGCAGGGCTTGGGCGACGAAATCATGTTCGCGTCCTGCATTTCCGACCTCATCGAGCAGGGCGCGCGCTGCGTCATTGAGTGCGATCCACGCCTCGCGGCTATCTACGCGCGGTCCTTCCCTCAGGCGGTCGTGCACGGTGCCCGACGCGACGAGGATCGCAACTGGCTGGCTCAGGAGCCCGCAATCGAGGTGCAAGTGGCCGTCGGAACGTTGCCTCGCTATCTGCGTAAGAGCCGTTCCGATTTTCCCCGTCGCGACGCGTATCTGACAGCCGATGCGGAACGTGCTGCCGCATGGCGCGAGAGGCTCGCCGCACAGGGCGGCAAGCTCAAGGTCGGCATCTCATGGCTGGGCGGCACCGCCAAAACGCGATCGGGGATGCGGTCCATTCCCCTGGAGCAGTGGCTGCCGGTATTGCGCTTGAAAAATGTTCAATTCGTGAGCCTGCAGCACGGCATGGAAGCATCCCCACGAATCGAGCCTGGTCCCGACGTAGTGGTGCATCAGTTTCCGGACGCGTCCACCAGCCTGGACGAAACGGCTGCGCTGACAACGGCGCTCGATCTGGTCGTTACCGTGGACAATACGGTCGCGCATCTGGCGGGCGCATTGGGCCGGCCCGTGTACGTGCTGTTGCCCGCCAGTCCCGACTGGCGATGGTTGTGGGAAGGCGAGGCGGTACCGTGGTACCCGTCTGCGCGCGCTTACCGGCAGGGGCGAGGAGAAGGGTGGGCGCCCGTCGTGGCGAGCGTCGCTGCTGAAATAGCACGACACGCGGCGCGCGTTTCGACGGGTTGAACCATGAAATGCGCGGTGGTGATCCCCATCGGCCCGGGCCACGAGTTGCTGGCGGAGGACGCGAGAGAATCGGCGCAAGCCGCGTTCGACGGCGCCCCCGGCCCATTCAGCGAGCTGTCCCTGCTCTGCGTGGACGATACCAGGGGTGCGCTCGGCCGGTCCGCCGCGCGCAACGAGGGGGTGAGACGGGCGCGGCGGGACGGCGCTCAGTGGATCTTTTTTCTCGATGCCGACGATGTGATGCACCCGGCGGCATTCGACGCTTTCAAGCCGCATGTCGCGAGCTTTGACGCAGTATGGGGTGCGATCTGCGAAATGAGTGACGATGAGGAACATGGGATCATGCGCGCGGGCCAGGTTCTCGAGATCGACAACGTCGCTCAGATACTGTCGTACGACCCCTGGTTGACTTTGCAGATGGGACATTTCGTCAAGACCGAGATTGCGCTCGCCACTCCCTTCGCCGAGAACATGGATGCCGGCGAGGACTTCGATTACTACCTCCGCGTATGGACGCAGCACAAGTGCATCAAGGTGCCGACGCCGCTTTTCATCAATCGCAGGGGATCGGCGCCCGCGGGACCGCGGCGTGCGACGCCTCGAGAGTGGCGCGAGGCCGCGCAGGCGGTGATTGCGCGCTGCTGCGAGACGCTCGGTTTCCACAGCGAATTCGAGCTCGAGGGGGAGGCATTCCGTTTTTTCATCGCCGACCCGTTCGATGCGGTGCAGCGCTGCCACCTGAAAAGGCGATACTTCGAGGGCGAGGAGCTGCGCTTCGTTCGGGATCGGGTGGGGCGCGGGAGCGTGATCGTTGAGATCGGCGCTAATGTGGGTAATCACGTGGTCTACTACGCCAGATTCATGCAGCCCAGCAAGATCATCGTGATCGAGCCGAACCCGGCCAGCATCGTCCTGCTGAAAAAAAATCTGGCGGCGAACCACGTTGCCTGCGCGGACCTGTCGCTGCTCGACTCGGCGGGCGGGCCGGTACGCCGCCCTCCCATGGAGCGCCTGAGCAGGGAACGAGTGGATTTCATGAAGATAGATGTCGAAGGCGCGGAATTGCAGGTCCTGGAAGAGGCGCAGGCGCTGATGCAGGAAAGCAGGCCTGGCTGTCTGGTCAAGGTTTACCGGAAGCGCTTACCATCGTTCAATGACTGGATCGAGACCAGCGATTATCGGGTAGTCCGGACGTTTGACTACGTCGACGCGGTCAATCTGTTCATCGAGCCGCACTAGATGCGTCCGGGAAGTCGTCCGAAGCGCCGAACGCCTATCAAGGCAGGCGTCACCGCAGGGAGTGCGAAATGCTGAGGGCCGTGAAAAGGCTGCTGTCGGCCTGGTTCGAGAGTCCTGCCGAGGGGGCGGGCAAGCCTGAAACCGGACGGCCGTCCCCTGAGGGGGAGGCACGGCCTGATAGCCGTGCCCTGTTCCAGGCGGGTGTGCTCCATTTCCGGGCCGGCAAATACCCGGAGGCGGCAAGCTGCTTCGAGCAGGTGGTGGCGCTGGAACACGATCATGCCGAGGCGCATCTCAATCTCGGCATCGCCTGCCAGCGTCTGGGAAGGCGCGAAGATGCGGCCGACAGCTTTGCAATGGCGCTGCACCATCGCCCGGAATACGCCGAAGCGCACTTCAATCTGGGCGTGATCGAGCTCGAGGAGGGCGAGCACGAGTCCGCCGCTGCGCGCTTCGAGGAAGCAGTCAGGTTGAAGCCGGAGTACGTCGAAGCGCTGAGCAACCTCGGCTACGTGCAGTTCAAGCATCTCAACCGCTCCGCCGACGGTGAGAGAAATCTTCGGCGCGCAGTCCAGTTGCAGCCGCGTTTTGCGATCGCCCGACTCAATCTGGGGCTGCTGCTCCAAGATCGGGGTCGCCTCGATGACGCGCTCGCCGCTTATGAAGAGGCATTGCGGCGCGCGCCCGATCTTGCCGAGGCGCGTTTGAATCGCGCGCTGATCTGGCTCGCACGAGGGGATTTTGCGCGCGGCTGGCCGCAGTACGAATCGCGCAAGATGGGGAGCACGCACTTCACGCCGCGTCCGTTTTCCTACCCGGAATGGAACGGGAAGAGCGCGCCCGGGCGTGCCGTCCTGGTGTACGGGGAGCAGGGGTTGGGCGACGAGATCATGTTCGCGTCGTGCCTGCCCGATCTCATGGCCCGCACGGGGCGCTGCGTCATCGAGTGCTCGCCGAAACTGGTACGCCTGTTCGGCCGGTCGTTTCCCAGGGCGGTGGTGCATGGCAGCCGGCAGACCGATACTGATCTTGCGTGGCTCGATCTCGTTGGACCGGTCGATTTCCAGATCGCGATCGGCAGTCTCCCCCAGTATTTTCGGCGGAGCCGCGCCGATTTCCCCGATCATGCGGGGTATCTCGCGGCGGATGACCGGCGCATTGCTTACTGGCGTGAGCGCCTGAGCCGGCTCGGTCCCGGGCTCAAAGTCGGGATCTCCTGGCGCGGCGGCACGGCGCAGACCCGCCTCAGCCTGCGCTCGCTCGCGATCGAGCAATGTCTGCCGCTTCTGAAGCTAGGCGGCGCGCGCTTCGTGAGCTTGCAATACACGGATTGCCGCGACGAGCTCGCGCGCCTGCGCGCGGCGCATGGCGTGAACGTCGAGCACTGGCAGGATGCCCTGGACGACTACGATGAAACCGCTGCGCTGGTGGCGGCGCTCGATCTGGTGATTTCCGTTCAAACCGCCGTCGCCCACTTGACGGGCGCACTGGGCAGGCCGGTATGGGTCATGGTGCCCGCGGCCCCGGAGTGGCGCTATCTGGCGGCGGGCGAGCGCATGCCATGGTATCCATCGGCGCGCTTGTTCAGGCAGGCGCAGGTGGGCGAATGGCAGCCGGTTGTTGACCGCCTCGCACAGGAACTCGGAAAACTGCTTGCTGCATAAGCTCGGCGCGGCGCGGCCCAGTGGATGACATGCGCATGGCGTCGAAGGAGTTTGATTCGTCATGCTCGCTCAAAATGCTTACCAACTAGCTTGGACACGAAGGCGCGGGTGACAAAATTTGTCACTTTGTGTCACTTATGACGTTGGCTAGATCGGTTGCGAGCACCCCAAGATGTGCCGGAGGTCACGCGAGTTCGTGCATTTCGTTAAACATTGCCACCAAATCAAGGCCGCCGCGGGCCTCCGGCAAGGGGACGCAGCGCGTAAGCCGCTGAAACATAGGAGGAAGTATTGAGGCCCGCCGCCAGGCGTTAGTCTAAGCTATTGAAATTGAACTAAAAATTGAGGTTGTGCGGCGTGGTATGGAACTTGCTGCCTCAACGTGCGCAAACGAGAGTTTGTGTTTAAGTTAACCTTTGGAGATCTCTATGAGACAAATTCAGAAGGGCTTTACCCTGATCGAACTGATGATCGTGGTCGCGATTATCGGCATTCTGGCGGCGGTCGCGTTACCCGCGTACCAGGACTACACGATACGCGCCAAGGTGTCGGAACTGGTGCTCGGCGCGAGCGGCTTCAAGACGACGATTGCCGAAAAGGCGCAAACGGATGCAAGTCTTACGTCAGCCGGCGTGGGCTTGACCGTCTGCACCAGCGGCAAGATAGTCGCGGGCGACATCAGCAATACAGGCACCATCGTGATTGCGGGAAACAAGGCGAGCGTCGGTACCGGAGTCACCGTTACCTTGACCCCGTCGATTCAGTCCGACGGCAAGCTCCTCTGGGCGTGCAGTGCGGGTAACGCCGGGCAGTTCAAGTACGTGCCGGCGGAGTGCCGCCACTAAGAGCGCACACGGACAGACCGGCGCCGCCGGTCATCCTGTGAAAACCCCTCGCGAGAGGGGTTTTCTTTTTGTGGCGCGGCAGGCGCTGCGGTGGCGCAACCGTCGGTTGGCACGCCTCTTGCTGCAAGTGGGCGAGCCGGGGCATCGCCGGACGGGAGGGATGAAATGAGGGGTCTTCAAAAAGGATTTACGTTGATCGAGCTGATGATCGTGGTGGCGATCATCGGGATACTCGCGGCGATCGCGTTGCCTGCCTACCAGGACTACACCGTGCGGGCGAGAGTCTCCGAGCTGGTGCTCGAGGCGAGCAAGCACAAGGTGACTGTCGTCGAGAAAGCCTGGACCGATGGATCGCTCGGCAGCGCCGGTATGGGACTGACCGTTTGTCCTACCGGCAGAGTCGCCGGCGGTCAGATCACAAACACGGGCACGATACAGCTCGCCGGCAGCACCACTACGCTCGGTGTCTCGCTGACGATACAGCTCGCGCCCAGCCTGACCTCGGAGAACAAGGTCCTCTGGAGCTGCAGCACTGTGACCGGCCCGCAGTCCTACAAGTACGTTCCGCCCGAGTGCCGCCATTGAGCATCGTTCACTCCATGGGCCGCACCGCAAAGCTCTGCGGCGGCTCACCGCGCTCATGCCGCTCCCACATTTCGACGTATGCGGATTCGATGTGGCGGCGAAAGCGGTCGGTGTCGAACAAAGGGTATGTCATGCGATTGCGGTTGAGCGTGCTCCGGATTTCCGCGAGCAGCTCTGGCACGCTCGCCAACCGCAGCGCCAGCGCCTCGTAGCTTTCCAGGCTGTCCGTAATCAACTCGGGTAATCCCACCGCGTTCAGCAGACTGCCCGCCACTCGCCCCGGGAACGTGCTCCCCATGCAGGTGAGCACCGGGAGCCCGGCCCACAGCGCGTCGCTCGCCGTGGTATGTGCGTTGCAGGGCAGGGTATCCAGAAACAGATCCGCGAGCTGGTGGCGGGACAAATGCTCGTCCAGCCTTATTTTTGGCGCAAAGACCAGCCGTTCCGGCGCAATGCCCCGCCGCTCGGACTCACGCCGCAAGTTGCGGGTAGCCGCCGGGCTGGTTTCCAGCAGCCACAACACGCTGCCTTCCACCTCGTTCAGCAAGCGCATCCAGACATCGAAGACGCGCGGAGTGATTTTGAAACTGTTGTTGAAGCAGCAGAATACGAATCCGGTCTCGGGCAGCCTGCATTCGGCGCGCGAAGGGACGCGCCCGGCGATCCTGCGCTTCGCATCGTTGACCTGGTACGTGTCGGGCAGGTAAACCACCTTCTCGGTGTAGTATCGTTGATGGTCCCGGGGGATCACCTGCAAGTCGGCGAGGATATAGTCGATGTAGTCCGCGCCCAGGGTCCCGGGAAAACCCAGGTAATTGACCTGAATAGGGCACGGTTTGTAGCTCAACAGACCCTGTCTCGCCTGCCCGAAATAGCCGTTCAGATCGAGCAATATATCGATCTTTCTTTCCCTGATCATGGCGGCCGCCTCCAGGTCGGGCAGGCGGCTCACGTCTATGATTTCATCGAACGCGCTCTCGATTCTTGCCCGAATTTCGCTGTGATCATCCCACCCGTTGTCGAAAGCGAACAGCTCAAAGCGGTTCCTGTCATGGAGCTCGAACAGCTGAGTGATCAACACCGAAGTTGCCTGGTCCCGGAACTCCCCCGATAGATATCCGACGCGTATCCTGCCGTTGCCGTAGCGTTCTCCGGTCCAGAGGCGGTTTTGCGGCGCGGGGGAACTTCGCGCATAGGCTTCGGCGCAGAGCCTGAGGCTGCCTGCCGAGGTCGCAATTCCCATGTAGCTGAAGGGCTCGCCCGATCTCTTTCCCGCCAGGATGTCTTGCTCGACCGCGACGGCGAGAGATCCGAGCTGCTCCCAGTCGCAACACAGCATTTTCGAGCCCAGCAGCTGGCCTTTCGCGTACGGGTAATCGGGAGCGAGCTCGACCAGCTTCGCGTACGACCGGGCGGCTTCCTCGGGCCGCTCGAGCCCCCGCAGCGCAAGCCCGCGGTTGTACAGGGCGTCCTGGTAGTCGGGTCTGATGGAGAGTGCGCAGTCGTAGCACCGCAGTGCGTCTTCAAAGCGCCTCAGATCCAATAACGCATTGGCGCGGTTGTTGAGCGCTTCCGCGTCGTCTGGTTTGAACGAGAGCGCGCGCTCATAGCTGACCGCCGCCTCGTCGGGTCGCTGCAGCCTCTGCAGCGTCAGTCCGCGGTTGTAATGCGCGTTCGCATGGTCCGGTTTCAATCTCAGCGCGCAGTCGTAGCTCGCGAGCGCTTCTGCCGGCCGTTTCAGACTGAGCAGGGAGTTTCCTCGCTTGTAATGGGCCTCCGCAAAGTCCGCTTTGAGCCGTAACGAGCTGTCGAAGCTCGCTACCGCCTCTTCGTCTCGCCCCAGGTATTGCAGAGTCAACCCGCGCTGGTAGAACGCCTCCCCACTGTCGGGCTCGAGCTGCAAAGCGCGGTCAAAGTGCGACAGCGCGGCTTCCGGCTGCTTGAGATCCAGCAGCGCATGGCCATGATGCATGGCGTCCAGGTAGGCACGCTGTGGATAAGTCTTGGGCGCGGATACGCCGGATCCCCTTGCGAGAGGGGGAAAGATCCTGGCAATGAGCGTCTTCAAGGACCTCACTGGCTTGGGACTTTACTCACTCCGGGGTTGTCATGAACGCCGGTTAGCGTCGGCCGGCTGGGTTTCATCGGGCGCACCACTCTCCTCGCTCGCAAGTGCTGCGCGACGATCTCCCAAGCGGGCTCGCCGCCGGCGCCCTCGGCGACCGGGGCCCAGCTCACCACCTTGTACTTCCTGCCGGCCTCGATCGGCTTCCCCTTGAGCATCATGCGGTCGATACGGCGGCCGATTCTTTGCGCCGGGTCGCACGCGTATTGCATGCCGCCCACGCGCACCATGTCGCCGCCCAGCTGATAGTAAGGGTCGGGATTGAACAGGTTGTCGCACACGTCCTCCAGGATCGCCTTGATCGCTGTACCCGTCAGCTCGTTCACCGTCACGTGCGGGTAGGTAATCGCGGTCTGATTCATCACGTGCTCCATCGTGATCGTCTCCCGCGACGGGACCGTCGTGCCCCAGCGAAATCCCGGAGAAAACGCAATTTCCGCTTCTCTGACTTCCATCAGCGCGTCCAGAATGATCTGGTCGAACGTGCCGGTGAAATTGCCGCGCCGGTACAACAGGTCTTCGGTCACCGCGAGCTTCTCGGCGAGTCTGTCTTCGTAAGGCTCCCGTACCTTCCGGATGAGCGACGCCATCTCCTGATCCGGCTCGAGCAGGCTCGCGAATACCGGCATCAGGCGGTACTGAAAATCCCGCACGGCACCGCCGCGCACTTCGATATCCAGCACGCCCAGGAATTTCCCGTTCGATCCGGCATTGGTGACGATCGTCGTTCCACCGGCGTTCTTTACCAGCACGGGTATCGGCACCGCGTCGTGGGTGTGTCCGCCGAGGATCGCGTGTATGCCTCGCACGCGGGAAGCAAGCTTCAAATCGACGTCCGCCCCATTGTGCGACAGCAGCACGATCACCTGCGCGCCTTTGGTCGCCGTCTCTTCCACGATCTGCTGCAGGTGTTCCTCCTGGATGCCGAAGGTCCACTCGGCGACTAGGTGACGCGGATGGGCGATGGGCGTATACGGGAAGGCCTGGCCGATGATGGCCACGGGAATCTTGTTCACTTCCCGGATGACGTACGGCTTGAATACGGGGTCGCCGAAATCGGCCGTTTTCACGTTCTGCGCGATGAACTCGATCTTTCCCGACAATTCGCCGGCGATGGCCTGCCGCACGCGCTGCGCGCCGTAGGTGAACTCCCAGTGCCCGGTCATCGCGTCCACTCCGAGGAGCCGGGAGGCTGCGATCATGTCGCTGCCGCGGGTCCACAAGGCCGTCGCCGAGCCCTGCCAGCTGTCACCGCCGTCGAGCAGCAGCGCGCCCGGGCGCTGCGCGCGGATCTGCTTCACCAGCGTCGTCAGATGTGCAAACCCCCCGACCTTGCCGAATCGGCGCGCCGCATCTTCGAAGTCGAGGCAGGTGTAGGCGTGCGCGAGCCGGCTCCCGGATGCAATCCCGAAGTGCCGCAGCAACGCTTCCCCCACCAGATGTGGCGGCTTGCCCCAGGCCTCGTTCATACCGATGTTGGCGTCGGGCTCACGGTAGTAGGTCGGCAGCAACTGGCCGTGGCAATCGGTGAAGTGCAGCAATGTAACGGCGCTGCGTGAAGGCGGCAGGTCGTAGATTTCGACTGCGCTTTCCACGGCGGCGCGCGGCTTGCCTGCGAGCGGCAGGCCGCAACTAGCGGCTGCCGCAAGTATTTGCAGGAATTCGCGCCGGGTAAGGAACATCCTCAGGGGAATTGCGGCGGGTTGAAGACGCGCGGCGGGGCGCTACTTGCCCTGCTCTCTGGGAGCAACCGTTATATCGCGCCCATGCCTGACTACGCTCACGTTTTCCACCACCGACACGCGCACAACGTGCTTCACGTCGGCGTGGAATTCACTCGTGTCGCTCCATTCGAGGAACCGCAGCCTGATCACGTCCCATGGCGTAAGTTTCAATTCTCCATGCTCGACGATGAGCACGGCGTCCGGTGAGCTCACGCTGGCGTCGTACTCACCCAGGCGAAATTGTGAATTGAGCATCGAACGCAGATCGTTGAAATCCTGCACCCGGAAGCTCCGCACCTCCTGGCCCAGTCGCCTCTCGTCGCCAAACGCCGCGTGAAACAGGCCGGTATACTCGTAGAAGCGGTAGACCCGATGATTCGCGTCGAGATCGGCGGTCTTGTCCTGGATCAGAAAATAATGGCCGCGCCGGATTTCGGGAGACTCCTTGAAGCTCTCGATGAGCGCTACCTGCTTGTACCAGTCCTTCTGGAAAACGACCCACTGTTGCACGTCGGCCGCGAGGAACGCGGCGACGAGCAGAGCATAAACCAGATTCTGCACGCGCTCGGCCAGAATCAGCCTGGGCAGGTAGACCAGGATGAGGGAGGCACCGAGGGGAGTGAGCAATTGGTGCCTGCTGTTCCAATCGTACGGCGACGGAACCTTTCCTACGGCAAGATAGGCAAACACGCCAGCCACGAACAATACGATTCCCAATACCAGAAACCAAAACGAGAGCCGCAAAGGCTGCGCCGAGGCTGAACCGTTCATCCGGCCGATCAGCCTGGCTCCGAAGCAGGACAGGATGGCCGCCGCAATCAGAACGACGAGCGGAAGCCTGAACGATGCGACGAGCGGCTCGACGAATCCTCCATAGAAAGCAGCGCCGATCAGGAAGAATCCGTTGAGCGCACTGCCCAGCGTAATGCGGTTGTAGCCTTCATACGAGCCGTAGGGCTCGAAGTAGAGGAGCTTGATAATCCAGAAAATCACCGGCAGTGCGAAAAAATCCAGATAACGCAGCACAAACCCCGGCAGCGCGCGCACGCCGCCGAGCCCCGATTTCTCGTGGTAGGCGATATAGATCAGTACCACGATGTAGAAGACCAGGAACGAATGAGTGAGAAAGGACGCGCAGAGCAGGATCAGCGCCGCCACGCGCAGGGCGGGCACCCGCTTGTCCAGGTAGAGGCAGGCAAGCCAGAACCCGGCGAAGAACAGCGCATAGCACAGCGAAGTCCGTGATGCCATCACGGAAATTCTCGCGCTGTTCGACGGAAACAGGACGAAGAACAGAGCCAGAACAAACGCGGTCCGCCGATCGATTTCGCGGACCCGGGTGAGAATCCCGTACAGGCAAGCGGCGCTGACCAGATAGCTCAGGAACACCAGGATACGATACGCGGGAACGCCGAGGCTATCGAGAACGAGATGATAGTAGCCGAATAGAGGAAGGCCGTATTCACGATACCACTGCGTGACGGCGGCGTAGGGAAAGCCGAAGATCGTCCAATCATCCCAGTAGAGGCCGTTGTTGAGCAGCATCAGCCCATGGGCGCCAACGTACAGCCCGGCCACGATCAGGAAATCGCTGCGCGGTGGCTTATGCGGCACGGCGACGTGCATCGTTCACCCGCTGCACGCGCGCAGAGGTGAGCCGTTGCGCGCCGTCATTTCCGGTTCACCGGCGACTGCGGATCGATCAGGTATGCGACGACGTGCGCGATCTGCTCGGGCGTGAGATGGCCGTTCGCTCCGAGCCGCGGCATGTTGGAGCATGGAACAAATGCCCAGGCGTTATAGATCCGTTCGTAGGTGTACTGCGTCACCGCATCCGTGCTTCCCCGCTGGCTACCGTAGCCGGCGAGGCTGGGCCCGAGGTTGCCGGCATTGACCTCTCGGGGGTCCAGCATGTGGCAATTGGAGCAAAGCGCGCCGTTCTCCTTCACCTTTTCAACCTTGCCGTCGCGAACACGCGTGCCGACTCCGCTGTATGCCAACGCCGCGCCGGTCTTCCAGTCGCCGACGAGCTTGCCCGAGGCGGGGTACTTGATCGAAGCGCGGGAAAGCCGGATGACCTCGGCAGCCTCCTCTTGCGTAATTTTGCCGGGTCCGATCTTGCTGCAGATGCGCTGGGGAGGATCCTGCACGGCGCGCCGGGTGAGCACTTCCGGCATGCCGGGGTAGGCTTGCGCTACGATGCTTTCGCCGGCCACACGAGCCGACTGCTCGTCCGGAAACGCGGCGCAGCCCAGCACCACGAGCGCCGGCGCAAACGTCAACCACGCCATGAAAGGCGGGCGCATCGGCGTTGCTAACGCCGTACACCGGGCGCCTGGATCACGGCGCCGTTGCCGGAGTAGTTGAGGTAGGTGGTAAGCGCGATCGACATGTCGGAAGCGAAATCCAGGTCGGGCAGCCGCATCTGCCAATTGCAATCGTAGAGCCGGTGCTGCATGGTGCGCACCGTGCTCTGCGTGCCGCGATAGGCAGGCCAGCCCGAGACGACCGCCTGAATCTGCTTGCGGTCCGTCATGTTGGGCAATTCCTGCAACCGGATGCGTTTGCCCTCGTCGCCGTGACAGGTGACGCAGGCAAAGTCGGTCGGACCGCTGCGGCGATGGAACAGGTATTCGCCGGCCTTGTACATCTCGCGTTCCTTCTCGTGGTCAAGCTGCACGTTCATGCTCATCCCGTTCGACCTGGAAGCGACGAAGGAGGCGAGTGCCTCCATGTCCGAGTCGTGATCGAGCGTGCTGAAAGCGCCCTTGACGATGTCCGCGCGCGCGTATCCTTGCAGCTCGACCATGCACGTGAGAAGCCGTGACTCGAGATCCTGAACCTTGCCCGTGTCCGGGAAATACCGCGGCAACCGGGGGAACGCGCCGGTGAGTTTGCCCGGTCCCAGCCCGAAATCGCACTGTTCGAGGGATACCTGCCGCGGACCCCGCTTCGCATGGAAGAGTTTCTCGCCGCGCTGCACCCACAGCTCCCCGGGATTGTCCTCGGCCAGCAGCTGGCGGCCCACTGCCAGCGGATCGACCTTTCCGTCCTGGGCAAGCGCGGCGCCGCAAGCTACGGCGCATGCCACGGTGGTAGCAGCACGAGCGCGCTGCGCAACGGCCCGTAGTGCCCGGATTCGCAGCAGGCTGCGGGGACGAGGATGGCGAGAGGATTTGAAGTCAGGCCGCATCAACGGTCTTCTCGTCGGTGCGCCTGTCGCCTTTGTTGTCTACCCAGGTGACGCTGACTTTGTCCCCCGCCTTGGCGCCCCGGACGCGCACGGCAAAGACCGGGTTGCGTGAGACCGCCTGGCTCCATTGCCCGGTGTACACGGTCTTCCCGTTGTAGGTTACCACGATGCTCTGAATGAAATGCTGCGGTACGAGTTCGCCTTTCGCGTCTCTGCGCTGCCCGGTTTCCATGGGGTGGGCAATCAGTACCCGTATGTCCGCCACGTCGCCCTTGACGGTGGCGCGAATCTTCATCGGCTCGGCCATGGTTGTGGCATCTCAGGAAAGCGTCCGCAGGCAAATGAATATTCTGCGTCCCGCATATTGAGCCCCGGCTAGCCGCAGCCGCCGATGGTCACCTTCACCTCTTTTGCCGCCGTATAGAACCGCCCATCGGCTTTGACGACGACGCGCACGTTCGAGGTTTCGCCCATCTTGATGCGCACGTAGGTGTATGGTTCGCTCCCGCTCGCGAGCTCCATGGTTGCGACCAGTGGAAATGGATTCTTCTCCGCGATGATCGAGATGCTCTCGGTGCCCGGGATCCTGCTGGTGACCTCCACGGGTACGACGGCGCCGTTCTCTGCGATGTCGGGCGCCGTAATCACGATGTCCTTGCTGTCGGTGGCGTTGGCTGCGCCGAGGGATCTCAGCGCCTCCGCAACGGCCTTGGCCTCGAAACCGGACTTGTTCCAGACCTGGGCCCAGACCTCGCGCGAGCGCGTGAGCCCGGTTGCAACGGCCGTTGCGACGATTGCCGCCGATGCTGCCAGCCTCAGGAAACTCCTGCGCGTACCACCCATCTCCACTCCCTGATTGCGGTTCTTGCGAGCGCAGCCTGCACGTAGAGCTCAAACTGCGGGTGGGGATGCTAGCCAACATCGCCCACTCTGTCCACTCCCCGGGCGCGAAAAACCACGATGGCGGGACGGAGATATCTTCGAGCGTAAACGGCCCGATGGCTGCGGTGAATGTCAGTTCCGCGCGGGCTTCCGGTCCGCCCGCCAGTGTCCGGACTTGCCACCGAGTTTTTCGAGCAGCCGGATGCGTTCGCATCGCATGCCGCGATCGACGGCCTTGCACATGTCGTAGATCGTCAGCAAGGCGACGGCGACGGCGGTGAGCGCTTCCATCTCCACGCCGGTACGTCCAACCGTTTCCACGGTCGCGGTACAGTTCACGGCGGCGGCCTTCCGGTCGACTCCGAACGCGACCTCGATCCGGGTAAGCGCGAGCGGATGACAGAGCGGGATCAACTCGGCGGTGCGCTTCGCCGCCTGTATCGCCGCGATGCGCGCGGTACCCAGAACGTCGCCTTTCGCGGCGCTGCCCGCTGTGATCAGTTTCAACGTAGCCGGCCTCATGCAGATGCGCCCGGCAGCGCGCGCAATGCGCCGGGTCGCCGGTTTCGCCCCGACGTCGACCATGTGCGCTTCGCCGCCGGTGTTGAAATGTGTGAGCTTGTTCACGCCGCTGTCCGTTACAGCCTGCGCGCGGTTCCGGGTAGGAACTCGAGTGCGGCCGATTTATCATAGCACTATGATGCCGCGCCTCCTGGCCGTATTGCTGCTGTTCGGGAGCTCCTGTGTCTTCGCCCAGGGGTTGCCCGACCTCGGAGATGTGGCACAGGCCTCATTCACTCCGGCGCAGGAGCGGCGGCTGGGCGAGAGCATCATGCGTGAAATCCGCGCGGATCCGTCCTACTACGACGAGCCCGAGCTTACCGACTATATCAACAAGTTGGGTAACCGGCTCGGTGCGCGCGCCGAGGGGCGCCAGGACCTGGAGTTTTTCCTGATCAAGGAGCCGCAGATCAACGCGTTTGCCCTTCCCGGGGGGTTCATCGGCGTCAATACCGGGCTGCTGCTTGCGGCCCAGAGCGAATCGGAAGTGGCGGGCGTGCTGGCGCACGAAATCACGCACGTCACGCAGCGTCATATCGCGCGCATGATCGCAACGCAGAAGGGCAGCGCTGTCGCCACGATCGCCACGCTGGCGGCGGCGATATTGCTGTCGCGGGTCAGCTCGGAAGCGGGGCAGGCGGCACTGGCCTTCGGCACGGCGGGCAACATTCAGAGTCAGCTGAATTTCACTCGTGAGAACGAACGCGAGGCCGACCGCATCGGCCTGCAATTGCTGGAACAAGCTGGATTCGATCCGCGCGGCATGGCGTCATTCTTCGAGCGCTTGCAGCGAGCCACCCGTTTCTACGAGACCGCCGCCCCGTCGTACCTGCGCACTCACCCTGTTACCTACGAGCGGATCGCGGACATACAAAACCGCCTTCAGGATTATCATTACCGCCAGATCCCGGACAGCATCGAGTTCCAGTTGATGCGGGCAAGGCTTAAAGCGGAGCTCGACTCGCCGCGCGACGCCGTCGCCTTTTTCGAAGCCAGCCTCGCGGAGCGCAAGTTCCTGAGCGAGGCGGCGAGTCACTACGGGCTGGCGGCGAGCGCGCTGCGAATGAACGACCTCGCCCGCGCTCGCAAGGAGCTCGCCGCGGCCGCGAAGCTCCTGCCGCCGAATCCCGTGGTGGAGACCCTGGGCTGCCGGATCGAGAGCGCTGCGGGTGCGGCGCTGGCCTGCTACCGCGACGCAATCAAGGCCTATCCCGGCTATCGCGCGCTCGTGTACGACTACGCCACTGCGCTGCTTCAGGCCCGTCAGCCCGAAGCGGCGCTCAAGGTGGCCGAAGGCCAGCTCCAGTTCAACCCCGGCGATCCCCGGCTGTACCTGTTGCAGGCGCGTGCTTACTCCGCGCTTGGGAGGCAGCTGGCGCAGCATCGCGCGCAAGCCGAAGCCTACGTGCGCCAGGGAAACGTCTCCGCCGCGGTGGAACAACTCCAGATCGGACTGAAGAGCGGCGACGGCGATTTCTACCAGCTTTCCAGCGCCGAGGCGCGGCTGCGGGAACTGCGCCGGCTCGACGAGGAGCTGCGCAAGGAAAGCAAGAAATAGCGGCTGCGCACGGCGCGGCGCAACGACCGCAGAATCGCGGTGCATCCGCCGGTGCCGGACCGGTCGGGCGCGGCGCTGAACCGCGCTCCGAATCGAGCCCCGATGGCACTACGACGGCATGCCTTATGGTATCGTGCCTGCATGGACAATGCCCCAGCGCCGACTGCACCTGGCGTACCCGTCGCGATGGACAAGATCGGTAAATTCGAGATCATCAAGGAGCTCGGCAAGGGCGCTACCAGCGCGGTCTATCAGGCCTTCGATCCCTTCATGAACCGCGAGGTCGCGGTCAAGGTCGTGTTTCCCGAGGCGCTGGTCGACGAGGAACACGGCAAGCGCTATCGCAAGCTGTTCGTGACCGAAGCATCCCTTTCCGGCAAGCTTTCCCATCCGCATATCGTGGCCATCTACGACGCGGTCGCAGGCGACGATTTGAGCTACATCGTAATGGAGTACGTGCCAGGCACGACGCTCGAGCAATACACCCGCCATCAGAACCTGCTGCCGATCCAGAAGATCGTCGAGATCGTCTACAAGTGCGCGCGGGCGCTCGATTACGCCGCGCGGCAAGGGGTGATTCACCGCGACATCAAGCCCGCCAACGTGCTGATGACCGGCGAGTCCGACATCAAGATCTCCGATTTCGGCGCGGCCCTCACGCTTGCCGCGCAGACGACGCAGGTGACCGGCGTCGGGTCGCCGGCCTACATGTCGCCGGAGCAGGTGAAGGAGCAGAGCCTCACGCACCAGACCGACATTTTTTCGCTGGGCGTGCTGATGTACCAGCTGATCACCGGCCGGCTCCCGTTCCAGGGCACCAACAACTACAGCATGATCTATCAGATCATCAACACCGACCCTCCGCGGCCCAGCCAGTTCCGCGCGGACCTGCCCCCGCGCATCGAGGCGATCGTAATGCGCGCATTGAAGAAGAGCACCTCGGAGCGCTACGCAACGTGGGACGAGTTCGCGCACGATCTCGTCGTTGCGCTGGGCACCGAGCACAAGCTCGAGAAGGGATTCGCCGAGAGCGAGAAATTCGACACCCTGCGGCAGCTCGATTTTTTCAAGCATTTCTCCGACGTCGAGCTGTGGGAGGTCATGCGTTTGGCGAGTTGGCACAAGTATTCCCGCGACACGATGCTGATACAGGAAGGCGACATCGGGTCATCCTTCTTCATCCTGATCTCGGGGCAGGTCAAAGTCGTCAAGCAGGACCGGCTGTTGAACCTGCTGAAGGTGGGCGAGTGTTTCGGCGAGATGGCCTACCTCGGCAAGCACAAGTTCCAGCGCTCGGCGAGCGTAATCTCCATATCGGATATCGCCTTGATCGAGATCCGCGCCGAGACGCTCGGGCGGGCATCGGAGCTCTGCCGCCATCATTTCCACGGCGCATTTCTCGAGCTGCTCGTGGACCGTCTCTCGATGGCGAATCTGCGCCTATCCCAGCTGCTGGCCGATCGCAACGTCAGCGTTTTCTAGTGGTGCCGGTGTCACGGAGCGCGCTCATCCCGGCGCCGTGGAGTTCCCGCAATGCCGATCGCGCCGGACGTCCTTGATTGCTCCGGGTGCCGGCGATTTCAACGGTCGAACTATGCTAGGATGACAAAGCTCGCGGGCGGCAGTGCGTTCGTTCCATAGAAGCTCGCAATCGGAGGCAAGCATGGGGCACGTTTCCAGCCCGTCCAGGCGGCTCAAGCTCGGCGGCCAGGGCATGATGGAGTACATCATCATCCTCGCGCTGGTCGTGATTGCCGGGATCGGGGCTTATAGTTTCTTCGGCCAGACCTTCAAACAGCACGACGCCGGTGCTGCAAAAGACAAGTCGGGAAAGGCCGCCGCTACCGACGTTCCAGGAGCGCAGAAACCCGCCGGGCAGGAGCCGCGAAAGGCTGCGGAGCCGAACGATACGGGCGATGCCAAGAGCACGGCGGCTAACAAGTAGCCGTTCGGATCTTTCCGCTCTATCCGGCTTGCAAGTTCGGCTGCCACTCACGCGATCTGGGATCGTCCATGGAAACAAGAGCAGACATTCAGTACCAGAAGGAACTCGACGCGCGGGGCCTTAACTGCCCGCTGCCGATTCTGAGAACGAAGAAGGCGCTGACCGATATGAGATCGGGACAGGTACTGCGCGTGCTCGCGACCGATCCAGGCGCAGTGAAGGATTTCCAGGCGTTCTCCCGGCAAACCGGCAATCCGTTGCTGGCGTCCGATACGGTGAAGGACGAGTTCGTCTTTCTCCTCCAAAAGAAATAGTCCCGCTGCGAACGGCGTAGCCGCCGCAATGGATACGCCTGCCGTACCAGCCGCAGCGGGTCGCTCAACGCGCGCAGCAGGCTTGCTAGGCCCCTGTCGCGGCAGCCGGCTCGAAGCGTGAAGCGATCAATTTCCCGCAGAGATTGGCTCGCGCGCACAGCCGCGGGTGGCGCCGCTCTCGCGCTGGGGATGAGCCGGCTGCGGCAGGCGCTCGCCGCGGACGCGGTGGCGAAGGGCGTAGCCACGGTGCGCGGTGATGCACGCATCAACGGCGAGCCGGCGCGACAGGGCATGGCGCTCGGGCCTGGAGACACGATCACGACGGCCGGCAACGCGGAACTCGTGGCCGTCGTCGGCCGCGACGCGTTCATGGTGCGCGCCGATACGCAGATCGAGCTCGTCGCAGGCAGGTCCGGAGGCGCCGCCATCGGCATCGCGCGCGTCGTGACTGGCGGTCTGCTAGCCGTATTCGGCCCGGGGGAAGCGAGGCAGGTGCGCACGGCCAGCGCCAACATCGGCATACGCGGCACCGGCGTGTACGTCGAAGCCGAGGCCAACCGCACGTATGTCTGCACCTGCTACGGTCGGGCGCGGCTCACCCCCGTGGATGATCCGAAGGCGGCGGAAACGGTCCGCACCAGGCATCACGACCAGCCTCGTTACATCTATCCGAAGGGGATGCCCCGCCGGATAGAAAAGGCGCCGGTCGTCAACCATACCGATGCCGAGCTCGTGCTGCTCGAGAGCCTCGTTGGACGCAAGGTCCCGTTTACACCGGGTCGCTACTGAGGGCGGGGACGAATAAGGGGATACCGCCCTCGCGTTCTCCAACGTTCAGAGTCGTTTCGATCGCGCATTCCGGGCGTGGCGCGCAGCGAACAGAATGGCGCAGGGCAAGCCGATCCAGAGCGCCTCGTTGCCGAGTACCTCGAGTCCTTCTATGGAGAAGAAGCCGGCGCCGATAGGGGAGACCTGCAGCGGAGTCCACGGCAGAAAGTAACGCGAGGTCTCGAAGGGTGAGAAGAAAGCGATGCCGAGTCCGCCGTTGGTCATCGCGTCCAGAACGCCGTGCGAGGCGGTTACAAGGAAGAAAAAGACCGTCAGCCCCAACCCCCCCGTCCCCAACGGGATCTCCCGGAAGCGGGCAGCCACGACCAGCACGCTGAGCGCGAATGCGAAAACGAGCGAGTGCGAGAATCCCCGGTGCCCGAAGAAATCTCCGTAGCGGATACCGAATGCAAAGCCCAGCACGTCGAGATCGGGCAGGATCGCAAGGATTGCCGCCCAAGTCGCGATACTGAAGTGGCGATCGTCGGGATACGCCGCCCTGGCCGCAGTGATGCCGAGGAGCGCGTGCGAGAAAACGGTCGCCACGGGCAAGCCTGCCCGATGCTATGCGCGACCGCCGTAAAGGGCACCGATTGCCCGCAGCAGCCGCCGGATGCCGCGCCACAGCTTGGGCAGCAGCCAGAGCGCGGCGACGAGAAACAGGGCCAGGCCCGCCAGCAGTACGAGCGGATATTTGATGGCGGACCAGAGCACCGCGAGGGCGAGCATGTCCTCGCTCAACGAGGCGGTCCAGTTGGTGAATGGCTCCGGTGAAACATTGATCAGGGCTCGCCCCCCGGCCTTGGTGAAATGGCTGCCGGCCGCGATCAGGCCACCGAGCAAGCCCGCCGCTATTGCGAGGCCGGAATCGTGGCTCGCTACTGCGAGCGCCGCTAGCAGCGCCCCGCCCGGAATACGGATAAACGTGTGCACGACATCCCACAGCGTGTCGAAACCGGGGACCTTGTCGGCAAGAAACTCGGTGACGAATAGCAGGCCCGAGACGGCCATCACCGCCGGATGTGCGAGTGCAGAGAGATTCTCGGGCAGCGTATACAGGCCCGCATGATGCAGCACGCCCAGGAAGAAGAGCACGGCGTAGAGGCGCATACCGCTCGCCCAGCCGAGCCCCGCCACCAGGGCTATGTTCGAGAGGCCGTCCATGAGTTTGTATGGCTGTCTCTAGAACCTATTTCATAACTAGGCACGTGTGCGACGGAAGCGATGTGGGATGCAGGTCGAGGAGGAGAGCCCGAAGCAATATGTCGATATTACAAGGGCTCCCGACAAAGAGATGCGCCCACAGCGCCCCGTCCCACTCGGGTTGCGGCCAGGACGGTCGTCTGCTTCGTTGCCCGGCTTGACCATATCGACATATGGCCTGCGCCGTGCGCCTCGCATACGGTCCGTCCTGGCCACAACGCATCACGCGCCTAGTTATGAAATAGGTTCTACAGTTTAAAGAGACATCGCGTTTTCCGTAAAGCGCCGTCGGATCGGTGTGCCCGCGCGCGCCCGGAACGGCCGGTCCGAACTTATGCCTCACTCATTGACGATCCCCAGCCGCACGTAAATCGGCCGGATGTGCCGCCGCAGCGTCGGTAATCGCGGCCAGAGCCATAGCGCGCACAGCATGCAGAACGCGCCGCCCAGCGCGAGCGTGTGCGCGGCCCCGAGCCGCGACGCGAGCGCGCCCGACGCGAGGCTTCCCACGGGATACATCCCGAGAAATGCCATGCTGTAGAAGCCGGCGACCCGCCCGCGCAGGCGATCTTCCACGATCGTCATGGTGATTGTGGAGATGCCGTTGACGGCGATGACGATGCCCGCGCCGACGACCGCCAGCATTGCGAGTGAGAGCGGAAACTGCGTCGAATAGGCGAAGATGGCAAGCCCGGCGCCGGTGCAGAAGCACGCCACTGCGACCCAGGTGAGGAGTCCGCGCATTTCCTTGCGCGCGGCGAGCGAAACGATGCCCGCAATACCTCCCAGTCCCGCGGCGCCGATCAGGTAGCCCAGCGTGTCGGCACCGCCGGCAAATATCTCGGCGGCGAAGATCGGCATCAGCGCCTGGTACGGGGTCGCCATGAAGCTCACCAGCGCGACGACCGGCAGCAACACTCGCACCGGCACCATGTTCCAGGCGTAGGACACGCCGTCACTGAAGTCCTGCCAGATCGATACCCGCGCGGCGGGCCGATGCGGTGGCGCGATAGCAATCATGGCGAGCGGGACGAGCGCCGCGACCTTGGCCAATCCGTTGACCAGGAAGCAGAACGCCTCGCTGGAAACGGCAAGCAACACCCCGGCGATAGCGGGTCCGATCATGCGCGCGGCGTTGTACATGCCGGAGTTGAACGCAATGGCGCTCGGCAGATCCTCCCGAGCAGGCACCATCTCCGGGACGAACGACTGCCGGATCGGCGAGTCGATCGCGATAATCACGCCGAGCAGCGTTGCCATGACGATGACGTGCCAGACCTCGATGACGTGGAGCCCGGCGAGGACGGCAAGTGTGAACGCCGGTACGGCGGCGGCCGTCTGCATCACCAGCAGTATCTTCTTGCGCTCCACGCGGTCGGCCCACAGGCCGCCGAAGGGCGCGAGCACCAGGACCGCGATCTGGCCGGCAAACGCGGTCACCCCGAGCAGCCAGGCCGAGCCCGTCAGCCGGTAGACGAGCCAGCTCATGGCAATCTGCTGCACCCAGTAGCCGATGATACCCAGGGATTGGCCGTAGAAGTACAGCCGGTAGTTGCGATGGCCAAACGCGCGCAGGGTGTAGTTCATTTTAGATGAGGCGTGACTGATGCTACGTCACTGAAGCGGCGCGACTGATCGTGCGTGACCGTCAATCGCAGCTGATGAGACGCGGCTTGCTGAGCGCGCCACGCCAGTCACGCCGCTTCAGTCACGAACCATCAACCGAGCCTTCGCAGCTGCTCTTCGATTTGCGCGAGCGCGACTTTGAAGCGGGCGAGCCGCTCCTTTTCCTGCGCGACGATGAGCGGAGGGGCGCGCTTCACGAATTCGGCGTTTCCAAGCTTGGCGTCGCATTTCGCGATTTCGGACTCGAGCCGCGCCTTCTCCTTCCGGAGGCGCGCGCGCTCCACGGCCGGTTCGATCTCTACCTTCAACATGAGCCTGCATTTGCCGACCATCGACACCGGCGCATCAACCTTCGGCAGCTCGCGATCGGTCACCAGGACCTCGGAGAGGCGCGCGAGCGCCATGAGATAAGGCACGAGGGGTCCGATCTCGTCGCGGTCGCCCTGGACGAACAGGGGCATGCGCTGCCCCGGCGCGACCCCCATGTCGGAGCGCAAGGTGCGACAGGCGTTCACAACGTCCTTCAGTCTTCCCATCCAGGTTTCCGCCGTCTCATCGATCCTCTCCGGCTGCGGACGCGGATAGGGCTGGATCATGATCGAAGGGCCGCGCCGGCCGGCGAGGGGAGCCACCTTCTGCCACAGCTCCTCTGTGATAAAGGGAATCACGGGATGAGCGAGGCGCAGGATAGCCTCCAGAACGCGTGTCAGCGTGCGGCGCGTCCCGCGCTGCTGGGATTCGCTGCCGTTCGCGATCTGCACCTTAGCGATTTCCACGTACCAGTCGCAGTACTCGTCCCAGGTGAGCTCGTAGATCTCGCGCGCCAGCATGTCGAAGCGGTAGTCCCGATATCCTTCGTGCACCGCCTGTTCGGCTCGCTGCAATCGGCTCACGATCCAGCGGTCGGCGAAGGACAGCTCGACCGGCAACGACTCGTCGACGCCGGTGTCCTTGCCCTCGCAGTTCATTAGGACGAAGCGCGTCGCATTCCACAGCTTGTTGCAGAAATTGCGGTAGCCCTCGCAGCGATTCAGGTCGAAGTTAAGAGTGCGGGCGAAGGTGGCGAGTGAGGCGAACGTGAAGCGCAGCGCGTCGGCGCCGAAAGCGGGTATGCCTTCGGGGAAATGCTGGCGCACGTAACGGTACGCCTTCTGCCTGTGGTCGGTGAGCAGCAGTCCGCTCGTGGATTTTGCGAGCAACTCCTCGAGCGTGATGCCGTCGATCAGATCGAGCGGATCGAGTGTGTTCCCCTTCGATTTGGACATCTTCTCGCCTTCGGCGTCGCGCACGATGGCGTTGATGTAAACGTGACGGAACGGCACCTTGTCCGTGAAGTGCTGCGTCATCATGATCATCCGCGCGACCCAGAAGAAGATGATGTCGAATCCGGTCACCAGCACCGAGGATGGCAGGAACAGTTCGAGGTCCTTGGTCTTTTCCGGCCAGCCAAGCGCGGTGAACGGCACGAGTGCCGAGGAAAACCAGGTGTCGAGAACGTCCTCGTCGCGTTTCAGCGCGCCGGAATAGCCCCTCGCGGCAGCCTGAGCCCGCGCCTCGGCCTCGTCTCTCGCGACGTAGACGGCGCCGTCGTCGCCGTACCAGGCCGGTATCCGGTGACCCCACCACAGCTGGCGCGAGATACACCAGTCCTGGATGTTTTCCAGCCAGTGGTTGTAGGTCGTCGTCCAGTGCTCGGGGAAGAATCTGACCTCGCCGCCGGCGACGGCTCCCAATCCGCGGCGCGCGAGGTCCTCCATCTGCACGAACCACTGGTCGGTCAGCATGGGTTCGACGATCTCTTCGGTGCGCCCGGAGCGCGGCACGCGCAGCTTGTACGGCTTTTCCGAAACCAGGTGCCCGGTTGCCGCAAGGTCCCGTGCTATCTGCGCGCGCGCGGCGAATCGGTCGAGCCCGCGATAGGGCTGCGGGATCAGGTCGTCGAGACCGGACGGCTTGATCCTGGCATCGAGGGTGAAGATCGAGATCAGTCCGCCCTGCGGCGCGTCCCTCAGCTCCGCGTCCCTGTGCCGCGTCCAGATCTGGTAGTCGTTGAAGTCGTGACCCGGCGTCACCTTCACACAGCCCGTGCCGAATTCGGGATCGACCGAGTCGTCGGCGATCACGGGAATGGTGCGACCCGTCAACGGCAGCCAGACCCGCTTCCCGAGCAATGGCCGGTAGCGCTCATCCTGCGGGTGCACGGCGACGGCGACGTCGCCGAGCATGGTCTCCGGCCGCGTCGTCGCGACCACGACGCTGCCGGTGCCGTCCTCCAGCGGGTAGCGTATTTCCCAGAGCTTGCCGTCCTCCTCCTCGGCCTCGACTTCCAGGTCCGATACCGCGGTTCCGAGAACCGGATCCCAATTGACCAGGCGCTTGCCGCGATAGATCAATCCCTGTTCGCGCATGCGCACGAAGACTTCTACGACGGCGCGCGACATCTTCTCGTCCATCGTGAAGTAGCCCGCGCTCTGCCCTTCGGTGTCCGCATAGCCCCAGTTTGCGGACGCCCCGAGTCGCCGCATCTGGCGGGTGATGGTGGAGCCCGACTGCTGCTTCCACTCCCAGACACGCTTGACGAACGCCTCGCGCCCGAGGTCGTGCCGCGTTCTGCCTTCGGCTTGAAGCTGGCGCTCGACGACGATCTGGGTCGCGATACCGGCGTGGTCGGTACCCACGATCCAATTGGTGTTGTAGCCGCACATGCGGTGATACCGGATGAGGGCGTCCATCAGGGTTTGCTGGAACGCATGCCCCATGTGCAGCGTGCCGGTAACGTTCGGCGGGGGCAGCTGTATGCAATAGGCGGGCTTGCTCTGGTCGGAGTTCGACCTGAAATATCCGCTGCTTTCCCAGAAGGGATACCAGCGCGCCTCGATGGCCGCGGGCTCGAAACTCTTGGCGAGCTCCATATCGGGAGTGGGCGAAGCGGAAAAAGCGGGCATTATATCCGAGCCCAGCTGCCCGCTCGCCGGCTCCGCGGTCTTGGATTCCAGCCCGACGCGCAGCGCCTTCAACTGGGTGTGCAGCGTCTCTTCGATCGAGGCGCGCACCATGGCGCCGATGTCCGATTTCAGGCCTTCGCTGATTTTCTTGAGCACTTGATCGAGCGCGCTCCCGATGTCCGGCATGAAGCGGTCCTGCAGGACTTCCGCAATGCGCTCGTCAAGCTCGCGGCGCAGCTTCTGGTAGACGCTGTGCTCGAGGTTCTGCACCTGCACGCGCGCGATCACTTCACCGCCGGCGCCGGCGGATGGAACCTGAAGCCCGTGCCCCGGCGGCACTGAAGGCTCGGACGGCAGCACGATCGCCTTCGCATCCATGCGCACGGCATCGTTCGGCGCCCGGATGCCGACGCCCTCCGCGACCGGCTCGACTGCCTCGGTGAGCGTTGGGATATCGGCGAGGTCGATCAGCGGCGGAAACGCAGCGCCGCGGTGCCGCTCGATCAGCGCCTCGGCGCGCCGCATCAGGTCGTCGTCATCGTCGGCCATAAACTCGGTGTTCGGTGAACGGTGGACAGTGAACTGTAGGCGAGCAGGGACATTGCAACAAGGGTTTTTGGCTAAACCGCTTACTGTTCACTGGATTTGCTCAAGTCGTGCGTGCGCAACTCATATCCGCGGTCGCGGTAGTAGCGAAAGCGCTCGCGGGCCCGGATCCGGTCTTCCTCATCGAGGCTGACGATCTCGATCAGTCGCCGGAAACGGGTGAAGAACGACGGCCACTCGTTGCGGAGGTTTACCAGAACCTCGTCGAGCGGCGGCGTCTCATCCTGATAGCCGATGATCACCGGCGTGACCGCCGCCAGCGGATCGTGCAAGGCGCAATGCGGGGTAAAGCCGATCGCCGGCGTCGTCCACAGCATGCGGTCGAAACGATGTGCGGTGTCCGGGTCGGGGCAGCACACGAACACCTTCAGCCCCTGGCCGCAAGCCTTAGCGGACAGCGCGCAGGCGACGCGCAGCTTGTCCGGAACATGGGTGTAAAAGTCGATCTGTGTCATATCCTGGAATCCGTGACTCGTGATTCGCGGGATCGGAGGCCGGTTTGCAGGGCCATTCACCGGTCACGAGTCACCAGTCACCGTCTCCTGGCGCGATTGATGAGGAACTGCGTGAGCAGAGGTACCGGGCGGCCGGTGGCTCCTTTTTCCTTGCCGCTCTTCCAGGCCGTGCCCGCGATGTCGAGATGCGCCCATTTAAACTGCTTGGTGAAGCGCGCGAGAAAGCACGCTGCGGTCACCGCTCCGGCCGGTCGACCGCCGATGTTGGCGAAATCGGCGAAATTGCTTTTCAGCTGGTCCTGGTAGTCATCCCATAACGGCATATGCCACGCCCGGTCGTATGCGGCTGTGCCGACGTCTATCACCTCCCGTGCCAGCGCGTCGTCGTTGGCGAAGACACCGCTGGCCACGTGGCCGAGCGCGATCACGCAGGCTCCGGTCAGCGTGGCGATATCGATGACCGCGGCAGGCGCGTAGCGCTCGACATAGGTGAGCGCATCGCAGAGTATGAGGCGACCCTCCGCGTCGGTATTGAGAACCTCGACAGTCTGGCCGGAGAGGCTTTTTACGATATCGCCCGGCTTGGTCGCGCGGCCGCCCGGCATGTTCTCGGTCGTCGGTATGACGCCGACGACATTGAGCGGCAAACGCAGCTCGCCCACGGCCTCGAGCGTGCCGAGCACGCTCGCCGCTCCGCACATGTCGAATTTCATCTCATCCATCTCGGCGGCTGGCTTCAGGGAGATGCCGCCGGTATCGAAGGTGACGCCTTTGCCTACGAGCGCGATGGGCTTCGCATTCCTGGGGCCGCCGCGATGCTCGATCGTGATCAGCTTGGGCGGCTCCGCGCTCCCGCGCGCGACCGAGAGCAGCGCGCCCATGCCGAGCTTTTCCATGTCCGCGCGCTCGAGCACCCGCACCTTCATGCCGTGTCTGCGGCCGAGTTCGCGCGCCTGATCGGCCAGGTAGGACGGGGTACAGACGTTCGACGGGAGATTGCCGAGGTTTTTCGCCAGGCTGACGCCTTGCGCGACGGCGAGCCCCTGCCTGAGGCCGAGCGCGGCGCGGCGCGCCGCCGCGTTGTCGGCAACGATCAACGTAAGCAGGCGCAGCGCGGGCTCTCCGTCCTCGCTCTTGCTTTTCATCTGCGCGAACCGATACACGCACTCGCGCGCGATCATTACGGCATGGGCTGCCTTCCAGGTCGCATCACGCCTACCGACAGCAATGTCGGTGAAGTAGAGGGCCGCCTCCTCCGCGCCGGTGGCGGTGAGCGTCCGGACCGCGGTAGCGACAGCGTCACGGAACTGTTTTTCGCGGAATTGCGCCGCGCTTCCCAATCCCACGAGCAGCACACGCTCGGCCGGAACACCGGGGACATTGTGCAGGAGCAGCGTTGTACCGGCCTTGCCCTGCATGTCGCCGCTGCGCAAGACGCCGGTCAGATAACCCTTAGCGGCGCGATCGAGGCTTGCTGCCGGGCCCGAAAGCTGGCGGGGCTCGAACACGCCGGCCACCAGACAACCCCTGCTAAGCGTCTGCGGCACTCCGCGTTTTATGCTAAATTCCACAATGTGCTCCCTGCCGGTTACGGCAACGAAACGAGGGAACGCGCCCCTCGAACCCCCTCATTTCCCTGCCTTTTTTCCTGTCGGTCCGAGGTCGTTCGGGTAGCGACCTCCTAGGCGTCTGATTATTCGCGCATGCTCGGCGCCTTGTCAAAACGGCCGCTCCTCCGATGATTTTCCGCAAAGTCCTGTTGCGTGAATTGTTGGTGGTCGCGACGGCCACCTTCGTCGTGTTGCTTGGCATCACGCTCACTACCCAGCTCGTGCGTCTGCTCGGCCAGGCCGCAACCGGCTCCATAACATCCATGGCCGTAATAGCCCTGCTCGGTCTCTCGTCCGTCAACTACCTTCCGGTGCTGCTCTCGCTCACGCTGTTTATTGCGGTCCTGATGACGCTGTCGCGGAGCTACCGCGACTCGGAAATGGTGGTGTGGTTCTCGAGCGGCCTGAGCCTCATTGAGTGGGTACGGCCGGTGCTGGCGTTCGCGCTGCCGCTCGTGCTGGTGATCGCCGTACTTTCGCTGACGCTTACGCCGTGGTCGGTGGAGAAAAGCGAGGAATTGCGGCGCCAGATGGAAAGCCGCGACGACGTGTCTTCGATCTCGCCTGGCGCATTCCGGGAATCGCGCCAGTCCGAGCGGGTCTACTTCGTCGAGGATGCGCCGGATGGCCAGAACATGGTCTCCAACGTGTTCGTGAGCTCCACGCAGCTCGAAAAGCAGGGCGTCATGGTGGCGGCACGGGGCTTCCAGGAAACCGCGCCCAACGGTGATCGCTTCCTGGTGCTGCTCAATGGCCGTCGCTACGAAGGTGAGCCCGGAAATGCCGACTACAAGATTTATCAGTTCGACCGTTATGCGATGCGCATCGACTCGAAGGAGGCGACCGCAGCCCGCGCGCCGACGACCAAGTCCGTCTCGACCATGGAGCTGCTCGCCGATCCGGTGCCGGCCAATCTAGCGGAGCTTTCATGGCGAATCGGGCTGCCCGCGAGCGCGCTGATCCTCGCGCTGCTCGCGATTCCGCTATCCTTCGTCAATCCGCGCGCCGGCCGCTCGATGAACCTCGTGTTCGCGCTGCTGGTCTACATGATCTACAGCAATCTGTTGTCGATTTCCCAGGCCTCGATCGCACAGTCCCGGATATCCCTGCTTACCGGACTGTGGGGAGTGCACGTTTTCATGCTGGTGCTTCTGCTCGTCATGTTCTACCGCCGGCTGATGGTCTACTCGCTGTTCCGCCTCGTGCGATGAGCGCGGAATGAGGATGGCTTGAATCCGCCATGAAGACGCTCAGACGTTATCTCGCGACCGAAATCCTGGCCGCCACGGGGCTCGTGTTCGCTGCCTTGCTGATGCTGTTCGCGTTCTTCGATCTGGTGGAGCAGATCAAGGATCTCGGACGCGGGGTCTACACCCTGCGCCGCATCCTGCTCTATGTGTTGCTTTCGGCGCCCGACCACGTCTACGAGCTGTTCCCGATTGCAGCGTTGATCGGCACGCTCTTTGCGCTAGCCCAACTCGTAGCGGGCTCCGAGTACACCGTGATGCGCACTTCGGGAGTGTCGATGACGCGCCTCGCCGCCACGCTCGTTGTGATCGGCCTTGCGTTCGCGGTCCTCACCTTCGTCTTCGGCGAATTCATCGGGCCGCCCTCCGAGCGGCTGGCGCAGCGCGTGCGCTCGCAAGCCATCACCGGCCTTGTGGCGCAGGAGTTCCGCTCCGGGCTGTGGGTCAAGGACGACAAGAGCTTCATCAACGTGGTAGAAGTGTTGCCCGATTCGAGTGTGAAGGGGCTGCGCATCTACGAATTCGACGACCGCCATCAACTACGTTCGATCAGCTTTGCACGGACGGGCAACTACCAGGGTGGCCGACGCTGGCTGTTGAAGGACATTACCCAGACGGGTTTCGAGGACATGAAGACGACGGTGCACGAGATTGCGCAGGCCCACTGGGATTCGGTGCTGGACCCGAGTCTGCTCACCGTGCTGATGCAGCGGCCAGAGAAAATGGCGGCGTGGCGCCTTTATTCGTTCGCCCAGCATCTCCGGGAGAACCGCCAGAAGGCGCTGCGCTATGAAATCGCGCTGTGGTCCAAGATCACCTATCCTCTGGCGGTGCTGGTGATGATGGTGATCGCACTTCCGTTCGCGCACTTCCAGAGCAGGCAGGCCGGCGTCGGCGCGAAGATCTTCGCCGGTATCATGCTGGGCCTTGCGTTCCACTTTCTCAACCGGCTGTGTTCGCACCTGGGGCTGCTGAACGACTGGCCGCCGTTCGCGGCCGCGATCATGCCCACCATAATCTTCCTCTCGGTAGCGGTAGGGATGATGTGGTGGCAGGAACGCAGATAGTTTCGAGTGTCAGGTTTGAAGTTTCAAGATGGCGGCAACCTGGAATCTCAAACTTCAGATTTGAAACCCGAAACTTGAAATTCAGCAGGACACGATCCGTGTTCCTGCTAGCCGGTCGTGAAGAAACAGGCGCTCGGGGTCGCGCAACGCCCACAGGAAGCCCAGCCCGAGGGCCAGCGTGCCCGCCAGGGCAAATATAAGACGCCGCACGGCCTGCGTCGTGCTGAGCGGGCCGCCGTCCCGCGCGACGAGCTTCAAGCGCCACGTTTTCATCGGCAGCGTCTGCCCGCCGTGCAGCCATTGCCACGCGAAATACACCGCGGTGAGCGCGAGCAGGTAGAGCTGCAGCAAGGGGCGCAGGTATATGCGATCCGCATCCTGTCCGAGCAGCACGAAGGGCAGTGTGCCGATCATGAGTAATGCGGTGAGCAGCACCATTTCGTAGAACAGGCTCGACAATCGCCGGAACAAGGAGACCGGCGCGCCGGAGCACGGGGCATCCTTCACTGAACGGGCGGCGACTCCGTGACTGGCTGCGCGGGCTCGGTAAGGTTGGGGTCCAGCGGGGCGCCCTGCTGCTGTTGCTGCTGCGCGAGCGAGCGCTGGTAGCGTTGCCACTCGCTGCTCACTTCCTGCCGTTTGTGTGGGGGCATCTTCTGGAGTGTCTGGTATTTTTCCCTGGCCGCCTTGCGCTGCTGCGGCGTAAGCTTCACCCAATCTTTCATGCGTTCCTGCAGCCGTTGCTGTTCCTGCGGCTTCATCTTGGGATAACGCCCGGCTATTTCGACCCACTTCTTGCGCCGCGTGGAATCCAGGCTCTCCCATTCGGGCTGCAGGGGAGCGAGAATCTGCTGTTGCACCGGGGTCAGTTCCGACCACGCCGGCCGTGAGGGCTTCTTAGTTTCAGTGTGGCCTTGCGCGGCGGCTGCTGGAAATGCGAAACATATCCAGACGATCAGCGCGGCACACGTTTTAACCATGAATCGAAGCCTCTGTCGAGGTACGCGTTGAGCGGCAAATCGTCGGTAAGCAGGTTGACGTCGATGTCGGAAAAGTCATTCGACGTCATGGTCTGCCAGTACGCAAAACCAATCAGTCCGAGCACCAGCGCGGCAACGGCGATCAGATAGCGCGCGCCGTAAGGGCGTTGCACGCCCTTGTGGGAAATCGCGTTCACGGCCCACGCCAGGCCGAATGCCGGCTCGGGCCTCTCGTGGCAATGCGACAATGCGACCTTGCGCGCAGCAGCCAGCCGCTCGCACGTGGCCGGATCAAGGTGCTGCACGCCGCGGTCGAGCTGCTGCACGATCCTACGTGCGAGTTCGTCGTCTGGCCGGTTCATAGCTTGATCCCCTGTTTCTTCAAAATTGTAGCCAAGGCATGCGTCGCCCGCGAGCAGTGTGTTTTCACACTTCCCTCCGAGCAACCCATGGCCTTGGCGGCTTCCGTGACGTCCAGTTCCTCCCAGTAACGCAGCAGAAAGGCCTGGCGTTGACGCGCCGGCAGCTTCTCCAAGGCTTTTTCAATTAAACCAAGCACTTGGGTCTGCTCCAGTTGTTCGGCCGGCGGCTTCGAAAACTGCGAGTCGTCGGCCCCTCCCAGAGTTTCCAGCGGATCGCTCTCGTCCTCGGGGTCGGTGCCAAACAGGCTGGAAATCGGCGTAGTCCAGATGGCGCGCACTTTCTGCCGGCGGTAGAAGTCGCGTATCGTATTCTGCAGAATGCGCTGAAACAGTAGTGGCAACTCCGCCGACGGTCGGGCCGAGTACCGTTCGGCCAGCTTGAGCATCGCATCCTGCACGATGTCCAGGGCGAGGTGATCGTCCCGCACCGCGAACACCGCCTGCTTATAGGCCCGGCGCTCGACTTCGGCGAGGAAGTCGGCCAGTTCTTTGTGAGTGGCCAGTGTGCCGCCCTTGTGTTGGTCTGCGCCGGCTCTCGCTGTTCCATGGCCGGCTCCTCCTGACCCCGCCGGGGTCCGGCGCATCTTAGCAAATATTCGCCGCGGCCAGCGCTCACGCATGGCGTCACAGCATTCGTGTGGCGGGCCGTATGCCCGGGCTGGCGGTCCGCGCTATCGGCCACTTGCGGGCGCACGTTCTATCTTCCTGTTTACAGGGACGTTTTGCTTGACCTGCCTGCACGCAGACGGTAATGTTCCATGTTTCCGAGTTGCCCGGGAATCGAGGTCATGGAACTCACTGGCGCCGAAATCACGGTGCGTTGCCTGCAGGACGAGGGCGTTGAGTACGTATTCGGCTATCCCGGCGGCGCCGTGCTGTTCATTTACGACGAACTGTTCAAGCAGAACAAGGTGAAGCACATCCTTGTGCGCCACGAACAGGGGGCGGTCCATGCTGCCGATGGCTACGCGCGTTCTACCGATAAGGTCGGCGTTTCGCTCGTCACCTCGGGTCCGGGCGTGACCAACGCGGTGACCGGCATTGCAACCGCCTACATGGATTCGATTCCGCACGTAGTCATTACCGGGCAGGTTCCGACCCATGCGATAGGTCAGGACGCATTCCAGGAATGCGATACCGTCGGTATTACCCGCCCGTGCGTCAAGCACAATTTTCTGGTGAAGGACGTCAAAGACATCGCGCCGACCATGAAAAAGGCGTTCTACATCGCCGCGACTGGACGGCCGGGGCCGGTCGTCGTGGACATACCCAAGGACGTTACCCAGCAGAAGGCAGAGTTCCACTATCCCGCGACGATTTCGATGCGCTCGTACAACCCCGTGATCAAGGGGCACGCCGGCCAGATCAAGAGGGCGATCCAGACACTGACGCAGGCGAAGCGGCCGATGATCTATACCGGCGGAGGCGTGGTGCTCGGCGGCGCCTCGGAGGAACTCGCCCAGCTCGTGCGGCTGCTGGGCTTCCCGTGCACCAACACGCTGATGGGGCTCGGCGCGTTTCCCGCGACCGACCGGCAATTCCTGGGCATGCTCGGCATGCACGGGACCTACGAAGCCAACATGGCGATGCAGCACTGCGACGTGCTACTTGCGATCGGGGCGCGCTTCGACGATCGTGTAATCGGCAATCCGAAGCATTTTTTCTCGGAGCAGCGCACCATCATCCACATCGACATCGATCCGTCGTCCATTTCCAAACGGGTGCGGGTCGATGTCCCCATCGTCGGAAACGTGCGGGAGGTGCTGAAGGATCTCATCAAGCACCTCGAGAGTTCCCGCGAGCGGCCCGACCAGGAGGCGCTGCAGACGTGGTGGACCCAGATCGAGCTGTGGCGATCTCGCGATTGCCTCAAGTACGACCGCACCAGCCCGCTCATCAAGCCGCAGTATGTGGTCGAAAAGCTCTACGAGATCACCGGCGGGGACGCCTATGTCACGTCCGACGTCGGGCAGCACCAGATGTGGGCGGCCCAGTTCTACAAGTTCGAGAAGCCGCGGCGCTGGATCAACTCCGGCGGGCTGGGCACGATGGGCTTCGGCCTGCCGGCGGCGATGGGCGTGCAGCTTGCGCATCCAGGGGCATCCGTGGCCTGCGTCACGGGCGAGGCTTCGATCCAGATGTGCATCCAGGAACTGTCCACGTGCAAGCAGTACCGCCTGCCGATCAAGGTGGTCAACCTCAACAACAAGTACATGGGCATGGTGCGTCAGTGGCAGGAGTTCTTCCACGGCAACCGCTATGCCGAATCGTACATGGATGCGCTGCCGGATTTCGTCAAGCTGGCCGAATCGTACGGGCATGTCGGAATGAAGATCGAGAAGCCCGAGGACGTCGAGCCCGCGTTAAAGGAAGCGTTCGCGCGGAAGAACGATCTCGTGTTCATGGATTTCGTCACCGACCAGACCGAGAACGTGTTTCCGATGGTGCCGGGCGGCAAGGGCCTGTCCGAGATGATCCTGGTATGAGGCACATCATCTCCGTGCTGCTCGAGAACGAAGCCGGCGCTCTTTCGCGCGTGGCGGGGCTGTTTTCGGCGCGCGGCTACAATATCGAGTCGCTGACGGTCGCGCCGACCGAGGACGCGACGCTCTCGCGCATGACGATCGTTACCACCGGCTCCGACGAGGTAATCGAGCAGATCACCAAGCAGCTGAACAAGCTGATCGACGTCGTGAAGATCATCGACCTGTCGGACGGCGATCACATCGAGCGCGAGCTGATGCTGGTCAAGGTGCGCGCGGTGGGCAAGGACCGCGAAGAGATGAAGCGGATGGCCGACATCTTCCGCGGCCGCATCATCGACGTCACCGACAAGGATTATACGATCGAGCTTACGGGCACGGGCTCGAAACTGGACGCCTTTCTGAAAGCGCTCGATCGCGCCGCGATCCTCGAGACGGTGCGTACCGGGGCTTCGGGGATCGGCCGGGGCGAGCGGGTGTTGAGAATCTAGCGCTGTCTGACCCGGCACGACTCACGCCTTTTGCAGAGGGAATCATGAAAATCTATTACGACAAAGACGCCGACCTGTCGCTCATCAAGCGCAAGCACGTGGCGATCATCGGCTACGGCTCGCAAGGTCACGCTCACGCGAACAACCTGAAGGACTCGGGCGTGAAGGTGACTGTCGGCTTGCGCAAAGGCGGCGCCTCCTGGGCCAAGGCGAAGAATGCAGGTCTGGCAGTGAAGGAGGTCGACGACGCGGTGAAGAGCGCGGACATCGTCATGATCCTGCTGCCCGACGAGCATCACGCCGAGGTCTACCGCGAGCACATCGAGCCCAACATCAAGAAAGGGGCCACGCTCGCATTCGCCCACGGCTTCAACATCCATTTCCGTCAGATCGAGCCGCGCCCCGAGCTCGACGTCATCATGATCGCGCCCAAGGGGCCCGGACACCTCGTGCGCTCGACCTACACGCAGGGCGGGGGCGTGCCGTCGCTCATTGCCGTGTATCAGGATCCCAGCCAGAATGCGCGCGACGTCGCGCTGTCGTATGCAGCGGCGATCGGCGCGGCGCGCGCGGGCGTGATCGAGACCACATTCCGGGAGGAGTGCGAAACCGATCTGTTCGGCGAGCAAGTCGTGCTGTGCGGGGGCCTCACCGCACTGATCCAGGCCGGCTACGACACTCTGGTGGAAGCCGGTTACGCGCCCGAGATGGCCTATTTCGAGTGCGTGCACGAGGTAAAGCTCATCGTCGACCTCATATACGAAGGCGGCATAGCCAACATGCGCTACTCGGTATCCAACACGGCCGAGTACGGTGATTTCACGCGCGGACCACGCATCATCAACGAAGCGGCGCGCGCCGAGATGAAGAAGATACTCTCCGAGATACAGAGCGGGCAGTTCGCGAAGGAATTCATCCTTGAAAATCGCGCAGGGGTGCCCTCGATGAAGGCGATGCGCCGCGTTGCCGCCCAGCACCCGGTCGAGGTGATCGGGGCGAAGCTGCGCGATATGATGCCGTGGATCAAGAAGAACCGCCTGGTCGACCAGTCCAAGAACTAGTTGTCCCCCGCGCGGTCATTCGGATAGGACGCCATGCCATGAGCGAAAATCGCCCCACACACCTGGCGCTACCGCCCGCGCCCGTGAAGAGCTATCCGCATCCCATCATTGCGCGGGAAGGATGGGCTTTCATATTCATAGGGCTGCTGGCGGCGGTGCTGGTTCATTGGGCCTTCGGGCCGTGGTGGGCAGTGCCCCTCTGGCTGCTCGTGCTGTTCATGGTGCAGTTCTTCCGCGATCCGCCGCGGCAGGTTCCCGAGAACCCGAAGGCGGTGCTCTCACCGGCAGACGGACGCCTCGTGGCCGTGGAGCGCAGCCGCGACCCGTATCTAGAGCGCGACGCGGTCAAGATGAGCGTGTTCATGAACGTCTTCGACGTCCATTCGAACCGCAGCCCGGTGGACGGAGAGGTCCGCGACGCCTGGTACCATTTGGGCAAGTTCTTCAATGCCGCGCTCTCGAAATCCTCGCTCGAGAACGAGCGCGCAGCGCTGTGGATCAGGACGCCGGCCGGCGCCGACGTTACCTGCGTTCAGATCGCGGGACTGATCGCAAGGCGCATACTTTGCTACGCGCGGATCGGCCAGCGCCTCGCGCGTGGTGAGCGTTTCGGCTTCATCCGGTTCGGCTCGCGGGTGGATGTCTACCTGCCGGCCGGGACGCGCCCCGTGGCGAGCGTGGGCGACAAGGTGTATGCCACCGAAACCATACTCGCCGTGCTTCCGTGAGCAGTGAACGATAAGCCGTAAACCGTAAGCGGCAAGGAGCAAAGGGGGAAGTTCCGTGCCGGTAGCCATCCGCTCGCCGCTGACCGCCTACCGTTGAGCCATGTACGAGCCGCGCGAGCACAAGCTCTTCATCAGGTCGCGGTTTGCGCAGCGCGGCATCTATTGGCTGCCCAACATGTTCACCATTGCCTCGCTGTTCTCGGGCTTTTACTCGATCGTGCAGGCCATGAACGGCCGTTTCGAGTACGCCGCGATGGCGATACTCGTGGCGATGGTGTTCGATGGACTCGATGGGCGCATCGCGCGCTTCACTCGCACGCAGAGCGCATTCGGGGCCGAGCTCGACAGCCTGTCCGACATGGTGTCGTTCGGTGTCGCGCCGGCGCTGGTGGTCTACGTGTGGTCTCTGCAGGATTTCGCGAAGATGAAGGACATCGCAATGCTCGGGCCGTGGCTTACCAACAAGCTGGGGTGGATCGGGGCCTTCATCTACTGCGCCTGCGCGGCACTGCGGCTCGCCCGCTTCAATACCATGCTCGACGTCGCAGACAAGCGCTTTTTCCAGGGACTGCCGAGTCCGGCCGCCGCGTGCGTGATAGCGGGCCTGGTCTGGGCGATGAGCGAGTATCAGATCCGCGGCACCGACGTGAAGTGGCTGGCTTGGGGGTTGACCGTATTTGCGGGGCTTACGATGGTGAGCAGCTTCAAGTTCTACAGCGGCAAGGACATCAACTTGCGCAAGAGCGTGCCGTTTTCCGTGGTGGTACTCATCACGATGGGTATCGTCTTCCTCGCGATGTTTTCCAGCACGCTGCCCGAGATGCTGTTCATACTCTTCGTAGGCTACGCGGTGTCCGGCTACGTGATCTGGGGCTGGGAATTCGCGAAACGCAGGCGCATCGCGAGGAATCCTCCCGCCAATGCCTGAACGCTGCGAGGCTCTCCGGCCCCGGGGCGCCGCAGCCGGTTGCGCCCGCCGCGGAAAGACTATATATTCCTGCATCATGATGTTACGGCACGCCTCAGTCCTCGCTACCGTGCTCGGTTCGTCCGCCGGCTTTCTGCTGGCCGGTCTGCTGCTGCGCCCCCGCGGCGCATAACTTCCCTCATCCCTTTTGCAGTCGGTTTTTTGAGCTCGGTCGCGAAGCAAGCGGCCGGGAAACGTATCCGATGCCTACATTGCGGCGAGCGCCGCGGCGGGCACGACAGAACGGAGAGCATGATGACCAAAGAAAAGCTGATTATTTTCGATACGACCATGCGCGACGGCGAGCAGAGCCCCGGCGCCTCGATGACCAAGGACGAGAAGCTGCGCATCGCGCGTCAGCTGGAGCGCATGCGCGTGGACGTCATCGAGGCCGGCTTTCCCGCCGCAAGCGATGGCGACTTCGAAGCCGTGCGGGCAGTGGCGAGATCCATCAAGAACAGCACGATATGCGGGCTCGCGCGCGCCAACGAGAGCGACGTCCGCCGCTGCGGCGAAGCGGTCCGGGGAGCCAGCTCACCCCGGGTGCACACCTTCATCGCTACCTCGCCCATACACATGGAGAAAAAGTTGCGCATGGAGCCCTCGCAGGTGATCGATCAGGCGGTGCGGGCGGTCAGATGGGCGCGGGAGTATACGGACAACGTGGAGTTCTCGCCCGAGGACGCCGGACGTTCGGACATAGATTTCCTGTGCCGCATACTGGAGCAGGTGATCAAGGCCGGAGCCACCACCATCAATGTGCCGGACACGGTGGGCTATACGCTGCCCGAGCAGTTTGGCGGCTTGATCCGGATGCTGCGCGAGCGGGTCCCCAACTCCGGCAAGGCGATATGGTCGGTGCACTGCCACAACGACCTGGGGCTCGCCGTCGCCAACTCGCTCTCTGCGATCTTGAACGGTGCACGCCAGGTCGAGTGCACGGTGAACGGGCTGGGCGAGCGCGCCGGCAACGCATCGCTTGAGGAAATCGTGATGGCCGTGCGCACGCGCCAGGACATGTTTCCGTGCGACACCGGCATAGACGCGACGCAAATCGTTCCGGCGTCCAAGCTCGTTTCGGGAATCACCGGCTATCCGGTGCAGCCGAACAAGGCGATCGTCGGCGCGAACGCGTTCGCTCACGAGTCCGGCATACACCAGGACGGCGTGCTCAAGCACCGCGAGACCTACGAAATCATGAGCGCTGAATCAGTGGGCTGGGCCACCAACCGGCTGACCCTGGGGAAGCTCTCCGGTCGCAGCGCCTTCAAGACGCGGCTCCAGGAGCTCGGCATCGTGCTCGAGTCCGAGGAGGCATTGAACGCGGCGTTCAAGCGTTTCAAGGATCTTGCCGACAAGAAACGCGAGATATTCGACGAGGACCTGCAGGCGCTGATCAGCGAGGAAGGGATCGACCACGTGGAAAGCGAGCACTACAAGTTCATCTCGCTCACCGCGCATTCCGAAACCGGCGAATTTCCCTATGCAAGAATCGTCATCGCTGAAAACGGCGCGGAACGGCGCTCGGAGGCGCAGGGCAGCGGGCCGGTGGATGCATCCTTCAAAGCGATCGAGACCATCGTCAAGAGCGGAGCGGAGCTACTGCTCTATTCGGTCAACAACATAACGACCGGCACCGACGCCCAGGGCGAGGTCACCGTGCGCCTCGCCAAAGACGGGCGCATCGTCAACGGGCAGGGCGCCGATACCGATATCGTGGTTGCGTCGGCGAAGGCCTATCTCAACGCTCTGAACAAGCTGCATTCGAAGCTAGAGCGGCTGAATCCCCAGGTCTGAAGCCGGGAGGCGGTGCGTGAGGAGCGGTGAGGCGCGGAATGCCGCGTCCGGCATTCACTCGCCCCTGATCCACCCGGCTATGGCGCGCGATAGCCTGGACAGTCCCGATGACTTTCCTGCCTGCGCAGGAAATGGAATGCTGCGGGCGCGCTCGATCACGCTCGCCCAATCACCGATCGTGGGCTGCCTCAGGAGAGTGGCGGTAGGGTACCAGGGGCTGTCGTCTCGCTGGAGGAGCCAGCGCCAGTCGGGCGCAAAGGGCAGCAGTAGCCACACCCGCTTGCCCATTGCACCGGCGAGATGCGCCACCGAGGTGTCCACACTCACAACGACGTCCATCAGCTCCACAAGGGCTGCCGTGTCCGCGAAGTCCTTCAACTCGTCGCCAAAATGCAGTATGTCCCTGCGGGCTTCCAGCGCGGCCCGATCGGCAGGGCGCAGTTCCTTCTGGAGGCTTACGAACTGCGCTCGACCCGACAGCAGCTTCTCGAATTCCACCAGCGGGATCGAGCGGTTGTGATCGTTCTTGTGCCCCGGGCGGCCCGCCCATGTCAGTCCGACGCGTGGCAGTGTTTGGACACCGAGCCGGTTTCGCCACTCGTTGACGCGGCTTGGATCGCAGCCCAGGTACGGAATAGCGGCGGGGATGTTGTCGAGGCGCGTGCCACAGGCGAGGGGCAGGCTGAGCAGCGGACAATGACAGTCGAATTCGGGCAAGGGTTCACCTTTGGCCAGCAGACGGTCGACGCCATTCAATCCCGTCAGCAGCGGCTTGAGGGGACTTTGGACTTCCAGCAGCACCGTCGCGCCGCGTTCCGCTACCAGTTTCGAATACCGGCAAAACTGTATGGTATCTCCCAGGCCTTGCTCCGCATGGAGAAGGATGGTCTTTCCGGCAATGGATTCTTCGCCCAACCACAATGGCTGCTTGAAATTGCGCCTGGAGTTGCGCTGAACATCCTGCCAGCGCCACTCGTAGCCCGGCCAGCCTCGCTCAAAATCACCGGCGCGCAACCGGCATAGGCTCTCGTTCCAGTTCGCGGCCGCATACCCGGGTTCGAGCGAGAGGGCACGCGAAAAACTGGCGAGCGCCTCGTCATTCCGCCCCAGCTCTTGCAGGGCATTGCCGCGATTGTTGAGAGCTTCCGCGAAATCGGGCCAGAGTTTCAAGGCACGATCGTAGCTCGCCAGGGCTTCCTCCGGGAGATTCAGGTCTTGCAGCGCATTGCCCATGTTGTTGAGCGCCGCCGGATAGTCGGGTTTCAGCTCCAGCGCCCGGTCACAACTGGCCAGCGCTTCCGCCGGGCGCATGAGCTTTTGCAGCGTATCCGCACGATTGTTGTGCGCTTCCGCCATGTCGGGCCGGAGCGCCAGGGCTCGCTCATAGCTCACGAGCGCTTCGTCCAGCCGCCTGAGGTCCCGCAGTGCTGTGCCGCGATTGTTCAACGCCTCGGCGAAGTCGGGGTTGAGCGCCAGCGCCCGGTCGCAGCTGGCAAGTGCCTCCTCCGGCCGCTTGAGGTCGCGCAGTGCCATGCCGTGATTGTTGAGTGCTTGCGCGTTGTCGGGCTCGATAGCCAGCGCGCGCTCGTAACACGCGAGCGCGTCCTCAGGGCGCTTGAGCCGGTGCAAGGCGAGCCCCATGTTTGAATGCAAAACGGCTTGACGGGGATCTATTCCTATCGCCTGACCGATGAGCTCGACGGCCGATTCGTACTCCTCTTTCTGGTATTGAATCACGCCCAGCAAGTGCAAAGCATCAAAATGCGCCGGCGCTCGACCAAGAATTTCGCGATAGATACGCTCGGCCTCGGCCAGCCGTCCGGCCTCGTGCAACGCCATAGCCCGTTGGATCTCGCCTGCAAGCGAAGAAGCGGACGGCTGGAAATCAGCACCCGCGCTCCAGGCAGCGACGTGCGGTGGACTATCCTTGGCCATGTTTGCGACAGCTCAGAACGGTCTGCGCTCGAGATCGAGCCCACCGTCGTGGCCCGCCGGTTGATCGGCGAGAGCGGGGCGCGCAGTTGCCCCTTTTGATCTAGCCCTCGACCAGGTGCCGCGCCCCGGTCGTCGTGACGCGCAGCCGGTTCACAACGTCCTTGATCCCGGAGACCTGTCGGGCCACCTCGGTGGCATGCTCGGCACTCTGGCCCGGACCGATGAGGCCGCTAAGACTTACCACGCCGTCATCGGCTGCGACTGCAATTTGAAACCTGGCGGTGCGCTCGTCATGGCGCAGCGCGGAGCGAACGTGAGCGGTGAGCGCCAGGTTGCGGAAGATGCGCTGGGATTCCGCGGTTTCCTGGAACGTAGGGTCATCCAGCAGATTCATGACCTCATCGGCGCATTCCTCGACGGTCAACCGCTCGGTGTTGAGCACGAGGTCGTACTGGTCGGAATGCTGCCAGCTGATCCCGAAATGGCGCCGCGTTATCGCGCCATGCGCTTCTTCCGACAGACGGATTTCGTTCTCGACGAAGTCACGGTCATCGGTATGGAGCCGTTCCATCATGCGCTTCACGCGCACTGGCAACGGGGCACACACGCGCACCGAGACCACATGCGGCACCGGCCTCAGCAGGTGCGCGGCTCCCCAGCCCCGGATTACCGCCACGCGCCCACTCTCGACCAGTGCGAAGGTCTCATCGGCGGTATATATCGAGAGGCTGGTCTTGTCGGTGGTCAGGCGTTCCCAGATCCCGCTCTTGCCTTCGAGGAAGCGAATCACGTGACTCTTGCGCAACCGCATCTTGCTCGCGAGACTGTCGATGATCTCGTGATGTACGACCTGCTTGCCCAGGCGGTCGGCAACGGCCGCTGCGACGTCCTTGCCCAGCGACCCCATTTCGCGGGTCATCGCGACAAACGGCATGGCATTCTCCCTCGAGCGTAATTCCGGGAGAGTTGAGAATAGCACGTCGGCGCGCGCTGTAGACAAAGGCGCGCAAGACGAAACCGGTGCGGCCAGCTTACAGCACCGAATCGTGGAATGCGTCACAATCGCATTCTTGGGGATATGACCGCTGTCTAGCGCGCTTCCCGGGAGCGGGGCGCGCGGTCGCATCTAAGACGGCATCAACATGGCGAAGTGGCTGATCACTGTCGGTGTCATACTGATCGTTCTGGGTGTGCTATGGCCCATCCTTGCGAAGTTCGGGCTCGGCAGTCTGCCCGGCGATATCAGGCTCGAGCGCAAGGGCCATACGTTCTACTTCCCTCTCACGACCAGCATCATCGTCTCGATCGCAATCACCGTGATCCTGTGGATTTTCAGACGCTAGCCACCGGGGATCAGCCTGCCGGACGGCAGCTCGTGAGACCTCGCCACCTACCGTCGGCGCGGCGCGGGCAGTTTTGCCGCGCGCGGCACGTAGACCAGGCCCGAGACAAAAAAAGCCAGCGCCAGCCCGATTTCCGCCAGTGCAAGCCGGCCCGCTGCTCCCGGCTCGGAATAAGCACGTACTATCCCCTCGGCAAAATATGCGGGTACGAGCAACAGCGTCCACTGAAACGTGTAGATCCTGCCATGCAGCACGCCGAACAGCGGCGCGAGCAAAGGCAGCGCTTTCAGTGCGAGCCATGACCCGCCCGGACGCAGCGGTGCAAGCCAAAGCTCCCACGCGAGGGAAAGGAAGATGAGCGCGATCAGGCTCGCGCAAGCCACGACATGAGCGGCGCGCTGCATCTAGCGTGCCGAGTCGCCCGTATGGAGCTTCAACGCGATTTCAGCGAGCCGGCGTCCCAGTGCAATGCACAGTCTGCGCTCGGGCTCGGTGACCGGGTGCTCGCCGGCCGGTCCCGCGTGATGGCTCGCACCGTAGGGCGTGCCCCCACCGGCAGTCGTGAAGAGCTCGGGTTCGGAATAGGGCAATCCGACTATGAGCATGCCGTGGTGCAGAAGCGGAATCATCATGGAGATCAAGGTGCTTTCCTGCCCGCCGTGAAGGCTGGCCGTGGAGGTGAACACGGCGGCGGGCTTGCCGGCAAGCCTCGCCTTGAGCCAGAGTTCGCCGGTGGAATCCCAGAAATACTTCAGGGGCGCCGCCATGTTGCCGAAGCGCGTCGGAGAGCCTAAGGCGATACCGACGCATTCTTCCAGGTCCTTGAGTTCCGCGTACGGCGCGCCGGCGACAGGCACCGCCGGTTCCGTCGCCTCGCACGCAGCGGAAACCCTGGGTACCGTGCGCAGCCGGGCGGCCGCGCCCTGCACCTGTCCCACGCCACGCGCTACGAGCTGAGCCATTTCCCGCACCGCGCCGGCGTTGCTGTAGTAGAGAACGAGGATGTCTTTCACCGGGAGTATTATATAAATTCCTTCTTTCCTCGAGGGCAGTGACGTGCCGGAGCTCCGCAAGCCTCCGCCGCTCGCGGATTTTGTGCGCATGCTGTGGCGGCGCTTCCACGATGATCGCTGCATGCGGACCGCCTCCAGCCTCACGTTTACCACGCTGCTCGCGATCGTGCCGATCATAGCCGTGGCCCTGACGTTGATCTCGGCGTTTCCGGTATTCGGCGAGATGAGAGGACAGCTCGAGTTGTTTATCGTGGACAACCTGCTTCCGGATTCCGCCCGGACGATCGTCTCCTACGCCGAGCAGTTCACGGAAAACACGGCCAAGCTGACGTCCGTCGGGCTGTGCTTCCTGTTCGTGACGTCAATCATCGTGCTCATGACGATAGAGCGCGCCCTGAACGAGATCTGGAGGGTGTCGCGTCCGCGCAAGCCGGTTCAACGCGTTTTCATCTACTGGACGCTCATCACCGCGGGACCCCTGCTCGTCGGCGCGAGCCTGTCGCTCACGTCATGGGTAATGAGCGTCTCACTGGGGCTGGTGAAGGACGTTCCCTACGCGGGCAAGCTGCTGCTGAGAATCGTGCCGGTATTGCTGACCGGGCTTGCGTTCGCTCTCCTCTACGCCACCCTTCCGAACCGGCGGGTGCTCGCGCGCGATGCGCTGCTGGGCGGCTTCCTCGCGGCGGCTGCATTCGAGGCGATGAAGTATGGCTTCGCGATTTATGTCACGCACTTTCCCACGTACAGACTCATCTACGGCGCGTTCGCCGCCGTCCCGCTCTTTCTGCTGTGGATCTACCTGTCGTGGCTGGTGGTGCTGTTGGGCGCGGCGGCTGCGGCCGTGGCGCCGGAGTGGCGCGCCCGCTCTTCCCAGACGGACCCCGTTCCCGGTGCGGAATTCCTCGATGCGCTGCAGGTCTTGCGCGTGCTGTGGGAGGCGCGCGGCGCCAGCGAGGCTGTCAGCGAGCGACGCCTGCACGACGCCCTGAGGCTGCCGATCGACCGCCTCGAAGCGATCCTTGAGACGCTGCGTGCCGTGCGTTGGGTGAGCCGGTCGGCGCACGGGTGGGAGCTCAGCCGCGATACGGCCGCTATCAGTGCCGCCGACGTCTATCGTCTGTTTGTATTCCGCCCGGGCGACCAGCTCCCGCCGCGACAGTCGGGAGAGCGGCTCGATCAGCTTGCGCTATCCCTCGCGGGGAGCACGGGAGAGAGCCTCCAGCTCAGCCTCGAGGATCTGTTTCAGCGGACCGAACCGGCCGTCCCGACCGCCGAGACCGTTCGGTAATACCAGTCGCGCTGCCAGGCACGCTCGACCAGGGTTGGATACTCGGGGCGGCCCAGGCTGCCGTTGTAGCGGCCGAGCGCGCGGTAGAGGTCGCCTTTCTCGATATCGAGATAGTGGCGCAGGATCACGCAGCCATAGCGCAGGTTCACGCGCAGGTGGAATAGATTGTGATCCTTGTTTCCGATGAGCCGTAGCCAGAAGGGCATGACCTGCATATAGCCGCGGGCGCCCGCGCTGGAAACCGCGTACTTGCGGAAGTTGCTCTCCACCTGGATCAGCCCGAGAACGAGCTGCGGGTCGAGTCCGGCGCGCTTCGCCTCGTAATGGACCGTGATCAGGAAGTCCTCGCGATTGGAACGATCGGGCATTCGTGACGCGAGCTTGCGCGACATCGCCGCCAACCACGCCCGGGCTTCGCTTTCGGTGGCGAATGCGAGATAAGGTACCGCCTGATCCGAGATCGCCTTGTGCAGAGCCGCCTGCACACTCGCGGCCAGCGGCTCGTAGATCTGCCCTCCGCCAAATACATTTGCGGGTGCCGCGACGGCGAATGCCAAAAGCAACCGGACGCTAAGACTTATTCCCCGCACACCTTCGATCTTACAAGATTGACCGCGTCATGCAAGGCGACCGGCTCCGCCTTGGCGTCGCGCCGACCCTGATATTCCACCGTGCCGTTCTTGAGTCCGCGCTCGCCAACTACCAGCCGGTGCGGGATGCCGATCAGCTCGCTGTCCGAAAGCATGACGCCCGGACGCTCGTCGCGGTCATCGACCACCACGTCGACGCCGGCCGCGGCGAACTCGCTGTAAAGGCGTTCGGCTGCTTCGCGAACCTGGGCGCTGCGCCCGGCCCCCAGGGGAACGAGCGCAAGCTCGAACGGCGCCATCGCGCGCGGAAAGATGATTCCCCGCTCGTCGAAATTCTGCTCGATGGCCGCGGCGACGGTTCGCGTCACGCCGATCCCGTAGCATCCCATTTCCATTACCTGGGGCTTGCCCGCCTCGTTGAGAAAAGTCACCTTCATCGCGTCCGAATACTTGGTACGGAGCTGGAAGATGTGGCCGACCTCGATGCCGCGGCAGATTTCCAGGGCGCCCTTCCCGTCCGGGCTGGGGTCGCCGGCTACGACGTTGCGGATATCGGCGATTTCCAGGGGCTCGGGGAGATCGCGCCCGTAGTTCACCCCCGCGTAGTGGTAGCCGTCCTCGTTCGCGCCGCAGACGAAATCCCCGAGTGCGGCGGCAGAACGATCGAAAATGAATCTCGGCA
>DATFWO010000407.1:0-3016 GCA_035259205.1 Burkholderiales bacterium
GAAAGCCCGCCCCGCCGCAATCGTCTCGGTAAAGCTCATCAATGCTATGCCCAGTGCCGCCGGCCAGAGCTTCGCGATCAACGCAAAGTCCGGCAGGGTGAGCGACGGCAGCCCGGTGGGAACCTGGCCGACCATGCTCACGCCGTGCGCCTGCAGACCGAAGAAGCTCACGCCGGCGATGCCCGCGGCGACCGCGACAAGCGGCGCCGGCGCGCGCGGAATAAACCGCTCGATCGCCGCCAGTATGGCAATCGTCGCTGCGCCGACCGCCACGGTGGCCATCGACGCCTCGGGGATATGCGTGGCGATGGCCGCGACGTTATGAAAGAAGGAGCCCTTATCGAAATGTATGCCGAGCAGCTTGGGGATCTGGTCGATCACGATGACGAGACCGATCCCCGCCTTGAATCCGGTGAGCACCGGCTCGGAGATGAAGTTGGCCACGAAACCCAGGCGCAGGAGCGCCGCGGCGACGAGGATGATGCCTACCAGCAGCGTCAATGTCGCCGAGGCGGCCAGCAGGGCCGCCGCATCGCCACCGGGAGCCGCTGCGCCCAGCGCCGCGGCCGACAGTATCGCAATCGTCGTCGTCGTGCTCACGCTCAACACGCGCGACGTCCCGAGCAGCGCGTAGATCACCATCGGCACGAACGCCGTGTAGAGGCCGACTTGCACCGGCAAACCGGCGATCGTGGCGTAGGCCATGGCCTTAGGAATTACGACCGCCGCGGCGGTCAGGCCCGCGGTAATATCCGCACCGATCCATTCCCTGCGGTAGTCACGGATCCAGTCCAGGACGGGGATGCGGGGGCTTCCAGAATGCTCGCTCGACATTGCGCTATCCGACAAGGCTTCGAGGCTTTCACTTCATGCTGGCCAGGGTCGCCGCGATCGCCTGGTCCGCGTAGTCGTTGCGTATCAGTCCAAACCGCGGATAGTCGTAATCGAGGATGATGTAGATCGTCCCGGTAACGATGAGCGCAAAGCCGAGCATGTGGAGGTACCTGTTCACCGCCTTGCTGCCCGCCAGGCCGTAGCCGGCCAGCAGGCAACAGAACATCGCCAGCAGTACCAGCGCGGCCGCAACGGGGCCGGGGGTCTGCGTGAGGGTGGCAATCTCCCGGGTGGTGGTGATATCTATCATGTCGTTGAGCGCCGGCAGAAGAAGCTGGGCAGACTGTGGGGGAACCTCACGCAACGCGGCAATTGCGGCACTCCAGATTTCCTGCTGCATCGCGTTCGCCGCGGCTAGCTCTGTGCGCCACGCGTCGACATCAGGCAGTAACTGATACGCCTTCAACCGCGTTTGCGTGTAGCGCCGCATTTTCTCGCGCAAGGGCGGCTGCGCCGCGGACGGCAGCAGATCGAGCCGCAGGTAGGCGGTGCCGATCGCATTGGCCTCCTGCACGATCAGCGCCCGCCGCGCCTCGAACCGCGATGCGGCCCCGGAATACGTGAAGGCGACGAGCAGCCCCAGCAGCCCGTAAATCGCGGTCTCCACCGAGACCATCCCGACGCGTTCCTGTTCCGTTTCCTCCGTCAAGCGCTTCACCCCCATGCGGTAGCCCACTTTGAGGAACAGAAGCATGACCAGGAACAGCCCGGGTACTACCACGAACGCGAGCAGTTGGTAGGCGCTCATCCGAACCCTTTAGGGCCTGCCCGTGGAGGTATATGGCGAACTCAACATATTTTATCGGGGCCGCTGGCCGGGACGCGACCCGGCCCGCTGCCGCAGTACCGTTGCGGCATGCAGGCATCAACGCACGCGATCCCTTTCAGAATTTCTCGGGCACGAATTTGTACGGATAGTTCGGCTCCCGGTAGCCCTTGCGCTTCTGCCGCTTCGGGAGCTTCACCTTGTCGCGCGGCGCCTTTTTGTACTCGATCCTGCTCAGGAGGTGGGTGATGAGGTTGAGCCGCGCGCGTCTCTTGTCGTCCGACTTCACCACGAACCACGGGGCCCACGCGGTGTCGGTCGCCTTGAACATGTCGTCGCGCGCCCGCGAGTAGTCGTACCAGCGGCTGTACGACTCGAGGTCCATCGGCGAGAGCTTCCAGATCTTGCGGCCGTCGTCGATGCGCCCCTCGAGCCGGCGGGTCTGCTCTTCCTCGCTCACGTCGAGCCAGTACTTGAGGAGGATGATGCCGGATTCGACCATCATCTTCTCGAAGGCCGGCACGAGTTGCAGAAACCGCTGCACCTGCTCCTCGCTGGTAAAGCCCATCACGCGCTCGACCCCGGCGCGGTTGTACCAGCTGCGGTCCCAGATCACTACCTCGCCCGCCGCCGGCAGATACGGCAGGTAGCGCTGGATGTACATCTGGCTCTTTTCGCGCTCCGTCGGCGAGGGCAGCGCAATAACACGGAACACGCGCGGACTGACCCGCTCGGTGATCGCCTTGATCGTCCCGCCCTTCCCGGCGCCGTCGCGCCCCTCGAATACGATGCAGATCCTGAGTCCCTTGTACTTCACCCATTCCTGGAGCTTCACCAGCTCGACGTGGAGCTTGGACAGTTCCTTGTCGTATTTCTTGCGCTTGACCTTTCCGCCTTCCTCGTCACCGGAGTCGCCCCGCTTTGCCGCTTTCTTGTCCTTGGCCATGTTCCTGCTCCTCATGATTTCAACGATGGTAACCCGCGGCGCCCGTCAGCGCGCATCAAGGCTAGATTACGACAATTTCGAATGTGGCGGCGATCGTCGCAAAAATCGACGAGGCCCTGGTGCTATCCGCCGTCCGGCATCGAACCCGATCGTCATTATCCCTGCTTTGCCACCGCCTGACGCATATGGAGGTGCTCCTCCGGCACCGGATAGCCGGCGCTGCCGAAAGTATCGACGATCGCCTTGTTGATGTCGAAGTAGACCTGCCAGTAATGATCGGTGTGCGCGTAGCCCCTCACCGCGAGTACCGGGCCGCGCGGCGTGAAATCCACGATCTCGACGTCCGGCGGCGGCGTCTTGCGCACGTTCGCGATCTTAGCCAGGGCCTCTTTCAGCCGCTTGACGGCGTC
>DATFWO010000408.1:0-5371 GCA_035259205.1 Burkholderiales bacterium
GAGGACGATCTGCGGCATGCGGTTGCCGAGGTAGTTGACGATGCTGTCGTGCAGCCCGCGGTAGGTCGCGCCCGGCACGAGCGAGATGTACGGGATTTCCAGTTCGCGCAGCATCGCCGCGATGGGATCCGAGCCCCAGAATTCCTCGCTCTCCCGCGACGGGACCGGGGTTTCGGGTACGATGGCGCTGCTGATGCGGTCTCTCGGTTTCATTTCTTCCCTGCTCTCAACAAAGCATAACGGCAACACGAAGAACGCGAAGGTTGCTCGAAGGTGCGTCAATAACTTCGAAGCGAAGGTCGCAAAGGCTTCGAAGGAACGAAAGACATCATTTTGATTCCTTCGCGGATTGACGTCTGTTGCGTCAAGGCCTTGATCTCCTTTATCGGCTGGCGTCCCTTGTGTAGAAGCTTCCCGACGCGTCACTCGTCACTTCTTCGAGAGCAGTGTAACCTAAGTCTTTATTTTTTCGACGCGGCGGATGGTGCATGACTATGTTGAGAAACCGGCTTGTCGCATTTTCGATTGCCGTCGGCGGCCTTGCGAGTGTGCTTGCGAGCGCCGCCTGGGCGCAGGGCTATCCGAGCAAGCCGGTGCGCGTCCTGATCGGGACCTCGGCCGGCAGCAATCCCGACACTTTCGGCCGGCTCTTCGCGAACAGCCTCTCGCAGGTGCTGGGTCAACAGGTCATCGTGGAGAATCGCGCCGGCGCCGGCGGCAATATCGGAGGCGAGCTGGCCGCAAGGGCGCCCGCGGATGGCTACACGATTTTTCTCCCCCACACCAACTACACCATCAACCATGCGGTCTACCGCAAGCTCAACTACGACATCATCGCCGATTTCGCGCCCGTAACGATGCTCACGCAGTCGCCGTTCGTGCTCTCCGTCCATCCGTCCCTGCCCGTGCGGTCGGTGCGCGAACTGCTGAGCCTCGCCAGGGCCCGTCCCGGCGACCTCAATTACGCCTCGGCCGGGACCGGCAGCGGCACGTTCTTCGCCACGGAGTACTTCAAGGCGCTTGCCAACATAAATCTGGTGCAGGTGCCGTACAACGGCGGAGGGCCCGCGCTCGCGTCCGTGGTCGCCGGCGAGACTTCGGTCTATTTCACCCCGCTCGCCGTCGGACTGCCGCATTTCGCGTCCGGCAGGCTGCGGCCGCTTGGGGTGACGTCACCGAAGCGCCTCGCCCATGTGCCCGACATCCCGCCCGTCGCCGAGTCAGTGCCCGGTTACGAAATGATGGCGTGGTCCGGCCTGCTGGTCCCGGTCAGGACACCGCGAGAGATCGTGGACACGCTCCACAAGGCGGCTCTTGCCGCCATGGCAAAGCCCGAGATGACCAGACGCCTCGACGATCTCGGCTTTATCGTCATGACCGGCCGTCCCGACGAGATGCACACCTTCCTCAAGTCCGAAATGGCGAAGTACGCAAAGCTGATACGCGAGATCGGCATGCCGCTTCAATAGAGACTAGAGATTGGAGACTGGAGACTCGTAACCCTCTCTAGGTCCCTGTTCTGGTCTCTGGTCTCTAGTCTCTAGTCCCTGTCCTTGGGAGGAATGACCGGCAAAAGCAGGTATGACTCCCTGTTGCCGCCCGAATAGACGGTATATCTCGCGCCCTGTGCATAGTCGGCGTGGAAGTGCGTGAAGTGCTGAGTGCCCACGCCGTCCGCCGGCGAGATGTCCAGCCGGATCCTGTGCCCCTTCTTGAAGACCATGCAGGTCGGCCAGATCTCGACCTGGCACTCGACGATCTCGCCCGGCTTCAACCACCACCGCTCGTCGTGCGCATGGTACGGGCGGTACGGCAGCGACTTCTCCGGATCGAGCTTGCGGTGCGACGCGCGCAGCCAGCCCTTGGTCACGCACTGCAGCGGCTCGCCCTGCTGACCGACCTCGAACACGTCTTTTCCGCTGGGGGCGATGTTGCGGATCGTGGCGAAGATATCCATGTCCTTCGCCGTGCCCGACACCCAGAGGTTGAGCACGATGGGCCCGGTGATCTCGGTGTTCTCGGTCATCGGCGGCGTCTCGAACGAGACACCACGCGGTATCTTCCCGGGGCGGCTCGCCGCGGACCCCGGATAGCTCACCTTCGCGGCCTTCTTCGGCGCGGTCCGCGTGAGCTGCCCCTCGACCGCCCTGGGATTCTCCGAGCCGGCACGGTCGATTCTCAGGAAGAATTTCGTCCACTCCGTGCGCTCGAGCGGCCACTCGTTCTCGAAGCGGAATTTGTACGGCCTGGCGCTGCCGCCGGTGCGGATTTCGAGCTTCACCGGCGGCTCGTCCATGATGCCGGTGTCGATGCCCTTCAGCCAGTAGTCGAACCAGCGCAGCTGATCGATGCGCGCCTCGAGCGCGTAGAACGCGTGGAAGTGGGTGCCGGTGTGTATGCGCAGCTTCTTGTGCCCAGACGCAGCGCACATGTAGCCCTCAGTGTTCCCGCGCAGGTGCAGCGAGGAGCCGCCCCAGTTGCCGACGGAGTACAGGGGCACCTCGATCCGGTCCCAGCGCGCGCTGTTCAGCCGCCAGTACTCCGAGTCGAGGTCCTTGCTCATGTAGTTCCAGAGCAGATTGTTGTCGAAGGAGTCCGGATTGTAGGAACGGGGCTCGCCCAACAGGTGGAGCGCGGTGTTGGTGTTCGCCCAGCGTGCGATGAACCCCATCGCGAAGATGCCGCCGTGATACGCCTGGTCGCGGTACTGGTCCGCGCGTCCTTCCCACGGCATGATCGCCTTGAGCGATGGCGGCTGCAACCCGGCGACGCGCCACTGGAAGGCCGCGTGGTAGGAGATGCCGCAGGTGCCGACGTTCCCGTTGCACCAGCGCCGCCTGGCTACCCACTCGATGCAGTCGTACGCATCCACCGCCTCGCCATATGAGCTCGGGTCCGACTTGCCCGGGGACTTGCCCGAGCCGCGCGTATCCACCCGCAGCAGCGCGTAGCCGCGGGGACACCACCACAATGGATTGACGGTCTCCCAGTTCATGTAGGGATTGGGTTTTTCCTCGAGGTCCGGCGGCGGCACCCAAAGCTTGTCCTTCATGTACGGCCCTATCGTCATGATCACCGGGAATTTCTCGCTGCCGCCGTCAGGACGGAAGATATCCGCGTAGAGCACGGTCCCGTCCCGCAGAGGGATACGCACGTCCTTCTCGACGATCAATTTGTAGTTTTTCGGTTGAGACATTTTCTGCTTTGATTGAGCCACTCGCCGCTCCTTCGTGATTGGATCATTGCTTCGCCGGCCGATCGCTGTCGCGCCTCGCGGAGTTTACTATGGCGGGCAGCCGCTCACACCACGGCCTGCGCGCACGAATGGCTGCACCGGCCGCGCAGCGAATGGGTCTCCGCGCAACTATGCTAGTATCTCGCGCGTCATTCCGTACGTCATATCGTCACGATGAGAGCGATCATTACCGCGCCGGTTCGTCTGAAATCGCAGCTGATCGCAGCCGCGTTTCTCGCCGCATTGAGCGCCACCGCAACCGGGCAGGCCTATCCCACCAAACCGGTAAGAGTGATCGTGCCGTTCCCGGCGGGCGGCGGCAGCGACTTCACCGCGCGCACCGTCAACGCCCGACTGTCGAGTCTGCTCGGCCAGAACCTCATTATCGACACCCGCGCCGGCGCCGGCGGGAATCTCGGCGCCGAAATCGCGGCTAAGTCGCCGCCCGACGGCTACACGCTCCTGATGGCCAACAACTCGCTCACCGTCAGTGCGAGCCTGTACCGCAAGCTGCCTTTCGATCCATTCAAGGACTTCGTGCCGATCACGATGGCGTGCACCTCGCCCAACGTGGTTGTCGTCCATCCTTCGCTCCCCGCGCGCAGCGTAAAGGAGCTCGTCGCTCTCGCCAGGGCAAAGCCGGGAGAGATCATGTTCGCGTCGTCCGGCGCCGGCTCGCCGTCACACCTCGCGGGCGAGCTGTTCCGCACGCGCACAGGTTCGAACATCGTGCACGTGGCGTACAAGGGCGCGGCACCGGCGGTGATGGATCAGATCGGCGGTCACGTAATGCTGAGCTTCATTGCGACCATCGTCTCCAAGCCGCACATCGATTCCGGCAAGCTGCGCGCCCTCGCGGTCACCACTGAAAAGCGGTGGGCGGGCCTGCCCGATGTGCCAGCGGTCGCGGAGGCCGGCTACCCCGGCTTCAATGCGTATGGCTGGTGGGCCTATGTCGCACCGGCGGGTACGCCGCGCGCGATCGTCGACCGCCTTGCCGCTGACATCGGCAAAGTCCTGGCGATGGCCGAAACGAAGGAGCGCTTTGCCAGCCAGGGGACGGACGCCGTCTCGAGCACGCCCGAAGCCCTCGCTGCGTTCATGAAGAGCGATTTCGAGCTCTGGGACAAGATAATCAAGCAGCAGGGCATACGGCTCGATTAGCAGCCGGTCCGATTTGTCCCGACCGGCCGCTGCAGGATCGCCTGGCGCGAAAATCGAGGAGGAGTGAAATGAGAGACCGAATAGTTGCGGCGCTGCTTGCTGTCAGCGCGTTACCGGCCTTCGTCGCGCCGCTGGCGGCGCAGGATCTCGGAGCTTCCGTGAGGAAGATCCGGGACGGCATCTACGTCTACGCGGCAAAACCCATCGATTCCAACGTCAGCATCATAGTGACCACCGAGGGCGTCGTGCTGATAGATACCGGCCAGACGCCCGTAGACGCGCGGGCGGTGTCTGACATCGTGAAGAAGCTCACGCCGCTGCCGGTGCGCTTCGTCATCCACACCGAGCCGCACGACGATCACACGGTCGGCGACTACGTGTTCTCACCGCCCGCGGTCGTCATCGCCCATGCCGGCGCGGCGGAATCGATGAGGAAGGCCAACACCGCCCAGCGTAACGAGCAAATGGCCGATTACCCGGGCATGCGCGACGCCCTCAAGGGCTACCGCAAAGTCCTGCCGCACGTCGAGTACAAGGACAGGATGACCCTCAACGTGGGCGAGCGCACGCTGGAGCTCGTCTATCTCAGGAACGTGCACAGCGAGGCGGACACCGCCATCTGGCTGCCCAAGGAACGGATACTCTGGGCCGCCGCGGCGGTCGGAGTGAAGCGCTATCCGAACCTCAGGCCGTTCCTCACGATCCCCGACATCCAGGCGGCCATCAAGATGATGAGGGGCCTCAATCCGGAGGTGGTAATCGCCGGCCACGGTGCGCCCGGCACGACCAGAATCTTCGACGAGATGGAGCGCTACTACGGCCTGCTGACGGAACGCGTAGGGAAGCTCGCCGGCGAGGGCAAGTCGCTCGACCAGGTGAAAGCCGAGCTGCGCATGCCCGAATTCGACGATTGGGAAGGCAAGGATCGCATACCGAGCAACGTCGAGCTGGCCTACAAGGCGGCAAAGGGTC
>DATFWO010000409.1:0-22672 GCA_035259205.1 Burkholderiales bacterium
TTTCGTTTCGAATTCATTGGATCCCCCTTCTCGATTAAATTGCCCAGAACGTCGGAGTCACGTCTCCACAGACTATATGTGGCCGTAGCCAGCCTGCCCAGGCCAGCGTCAGTTCCTCGCTACGCCAGGGCCGCCTTCACCCGCTCGGGCGTCAACGGCAGCTCGCGGATGCGCCTGCCGGTCGCGGCCGCGAACGCATTGGCGATGGCGGCCGCCGTCGGCCCTTGCGCGGCCTCGCCGGCACCGAGCGCACGTTCGTTCGGCCGGTCGATCAGCAGGGTCTCGACCTTGGGCACCTCCGGCATGGTCAGAATCGGATAGGTCATCCAGTCCTCCGACAGGATCCCGTTGCGGTCGAACCGCACGTGCTCGTGCAGGGTCCAGCTCGTCGACTGGATGACGCCGCCTTCGATCTGGTTGGTCAGCCCGTCGGGATTGATGATCTGCCCGGCATCGGCCGAGGTCCAGATGCGCGGCACCTTGACGATGCCGGTCGTGCGATTCACTTCAACCTCGGCTATCACCGCATTGTAGGTGGCCACGGTCTTGTAGCGCGCATAGCCGATGCCGCGGCCGCGCCGGCCGTCGCCCTTCTCGCCCGGCTTCCAGGCGGCGGCCCTGGCCACGGCCTCGATCACGGCGCGCTCGCGCTCGTCCTTGATGTGTGCGAGGCGGAACGCCACCGGGTCGATGCCGGCGGCGGCCGCGAGCTCGTCCATGAAGGACTCGATCGCAAACACGTTGGCATAGGCGCCGAGCGTGCGCAGCGCCGAGGTGCGCACCGGATTGTCCATGATCAGGTGGTGCGTGGTGCGCTGGCGCGGGAAGTCGTAGAGCGTGATGGCGTTGCGGTCGCCCGCGCCGTTCGGCTGCGCGGCATGGCGCGCCGGCCCGGGCTGCTTCGCATCGGCGAGGTACCAGCTCCCGAGCAGGTTGATGCCGTCGGGATCGCCCGGCCGCATGTTGTGGCTCTGGCTCCAGACGTCGTAGGCCCAGTCGACCACGCGGCCGCCGGCGACGGCGCCCTTGACCTTCATGGTCATGGCGGGGCCGTAGGGCTCCCACTTGAACTCGTCGTCGCGCATCCATTGCAGCCGCACCGGCCGCCCATTGACGGCGCGCGACAGCATGGCGGCGTCGAAGGCGGCGTCGTCGGCGCCGTTGTGGCCGTAGCAGCCGGGGCCCTCGGCGTGGATGCAGCGGATGTCGCGCGGCTGCAGACCGAGCGCCCTGGCGATGGTGGCGCGCAGCGGAAAGACGCCCTGGCTGTGGGTCCAGACCGTGAGCTTGCCGTCCTTGAGCTCAGCCAGCGCACAGGAGGGCGCGATCGCGGCATGCGCCTGATAGGGCCGACGGTAGGTCGCCTCGATCACCTTGGCGCCAGCCGGCATGGGCGCATCCTTCTCGCCGATCACCCTGTCCTCGCTGCGCAGGGACATGAGCTGCTCGTACATCTTCGCCGGATCGGGCAGCTCGGAGCCGCCCGACCACTTGGCGGATTCGATCAGCACGAGCCGCGCATTGATGGCCTGCTCCTCGCGCTGCGCCACCACGCCGAGAAAGCTGCCGTCACGCACCACCGCGATGACCCCCGGCATGGCCTTGACCCTGGCCTCGTCGACGCTGTCGAGCCTGGCGCCATAGCGCGGCGGCCGCACCACGCGGCCATGCATCATGCCGGGAAGCCGCACGTCCTGCACGAAGGCGGCGCCGCCCGTCATCTTGGCCGGGATGTCGCGGCGCGGGATGCTGCGGCCGACTATCCTGTGCTGCGCGGGCGATTTCGGCTTCGCTTGGGCCGAGGCTTCGCGCTCCAGGTTCGCTTCGCGTGCGAGCTCCCAGTAGGTAACTTTCCCGGAGCCGGTCACCGTTCCGTCCGACACGGACAGCTTGGCGATGGCGACGCCGAGCTTCGCGGCGGCCAGCTCGAACAGGATCTGGCGCGCCTCGGCGCAGGCGAAGCGCAGCGCCGTCCCGCTGTTCTCTACCGACAGGCTGCCGGCGGTCATGCCCTCGTTGGGGGTGCGCGCCGTATCGGCCGAGACGATCTCGACGCGCTCGTACGCGACATCCAGCTCCTCGGCCGCTATCTGCGCAAGCGCGGTCAAGATGCCCTGGCCCAGCTCGCATTTGCCTGTGAACACCGTGACCGTGCCGGCCGGGTTGATGCGGATCCAGCCGTTCAGCATGCGGTTGGTGCCGAGGCTGCCGGGAAGACGCGCCGCCTGCTGGGCGAGCACGGTCGGCGCCCTCCAGCCGAAGGCGACGGCGATGCCGCCGGCGGACTTGAGAAAGTCGCGGCGTTTCATGGCGCCACCTCTGCAACGTTGTTGGTCGGGCAATTGCCATCGCGTCGGTGGCCCGCGGCCTTCGACGGTCGCATCCCCATGAATGGGGCGCGTCGAGGGGCGGAAGAGGGGCCCCTTGGGGATCTGACCCCCGGTGACGCGCAAGGATCGGCGGCGACGCGCCCATGATCGGCTCCACGGTCGCATCCCCGCAAGCGGGGTCCCCTGCTCCACGTTCCGCCGATCCCTGCTCCGCGTCTCATGCCGCCCCCTTAGCTGCGCGTAGCACCGCGCGGACGATCCTGTTGTGCGTGCCGCAGCGGCAGAGATTGTCGGCGAGCGCCGCCCGCACCTCCGCTTCCCGCGGCTGCGGGTTGCGATTGAGCAGGTCGGCCGCCGTGATGATCATGCCGCTGGCGCAATAGCCGCACTGAGCTGCCTGCTCTTCGATGAAGGCCTTCTGCAGCGGATGCGGCTTGTCGAGCGTGCCGAGCCCTTCGAGCGTGGTCACCTCGTTTCCCTCGATCGAGCCGACCGGCGTTACGCAGGAGCGTCTCGCCGCGCCGTTGACCAGCACCGTGCAGGCGCCGCATTGCGTCATGGCGCAGCCGTATTTGGCGCCGTTGAGCTCGAGGTCGTTGCGCAGCACGTAGAGCAGCGGCGTGTCCGGCTCGGCATCGACCGAGCGGGTCGCCCCGTTGACCTTCAGGCTGATGGCCATGGTGGGTCTCCTTGTAGATGGCAGCGCGCGCTGCACATTTGTCCCTGAATGATTCTATCTTGCGTGGGCGGGAGTGTCGCGTCGAGGCCTCCGGAGATCGAATTTGAGTGTGGCGGAAGGTCGCCCCGGTCCCGAGAGCGGTCGGTCCCGGTAATCGAAACCAGACGCGCAGTCAGATCAAGTCGCGCTTACTGCTTACGGCTTACCATCAGCAACACATCCGTGTTTATCTGCGGTTACTTCTAGTCTTTGCCTCGTTGTGCGCGTGCGCGACCCGGCGCGCGAGTTCCCGGGTTGAAGGCACCCGCCTGCTGGGGTCCGCGGCTGCCGCCTCGTCCCGCGCCAGATTCTCGATGATCGCCAGCAATACGCGCCGCGCCGTCGCGGTGTCGGCGGCCTTCACGCCGCGGACCGCGATCTCGTTGACTTCTTCGGCCAGAGGGACGAGCTTTCCTTTCAACGCGCGTCCCCTGGCCGTGAGATGGATGTAGACGTTCTTCCTGTTCTCGGGGATCTGCCGGCGCGTGACGTAGCCGAGCTTCTCCATGGCCTGCAACGCGGCGAACGTGGTGGGCTCCATCACGCCCGCCTCTTCGCTCAATTTGCGCTGGGTGAGGCCGTCGCTGTTCCACAGTATGCGGAGAAACGTCCAGTGACCGAAGGACACGCCGTGCCCGGTCAGGCGCATCTGGAGAGCCCGCACGAGCGCCCGCGTCGCGTCCTTGACGAGGTGAGCCAGGCGATCGTTGGGAACCGCCTCGCGCCAGTGGCGGAGGATAGCCTGCGTGCCGCTGGGGACGGAGCGCTTGGATTGGCTCATCGCTCACCCACGCCTGTCTGGTGCTCGAGGAAGACCTCCCGTTGTTCCCGGCCCGATCGAAGCATGGCAAGGCAGACTTCCGTGGTGGCGAGAGCCCACTCGCCGGTGTGCAAGGGCGCCCGATCAAGAACTGCGGCTGCGTAAAGCTCGTCGATCACCTCGGCGCGTGGCACGTCAGGCGCTGGCAAGGGGTCGAACCGTCGCGCCAAGTCCTCGTAAATCATGACGCCCGACGGCAGCGGGCGCAGATCGGCTCGCTCGCAGGTTACGAGGACGAGCCCGAAGTGCTGGTGCCACGTCGGCTCCGCGCCGGCGGCTGCGACGTCCTGCGCCGTGTACTCAGGGCCACCGTAGGCTCGAGCGTTTTTCAGCGCGGTTTCCTCCCCCGCCGTCGCGACGCGCTGCAGCAGCCGGCGCGCGGATCCGTAGCTGTCGGGATCCTTCCTGCGGCCTAATTCGCCGACCCAGCCGCAGAATTCGTCGGAATCGAAATGCCCGTAGCCGCTGTAGACGACCGACGCGCAGGCGCCGTCTGCGAATGTCAGCAAGGCGGAGTAGGCCCCTTCGGTGGGCCGTGCAGAGTCCCACGAGCCCGTTGCCGCGCGTACGCTCCGCACCCGGCCGCCCCCCAGCAGCCGTACGACGTCGATCTGATGCGCGGCCTGGTTGAACAGGACGCCGCCCCCGCTTTCGGTGCGGAGCTCCTCCGGGCGCCGCGGCCGATACATGAAGTCCGTGAAATTGAGCGCGCTGATCATCCGGACGCTGCCGACCGCACCGCTTTCCACGATCTCTCGTGCGCGCCGGATCGGCGCGTCAAAGCTGTGGCTGTGCCCCACGATCAAGTGGACGCCGCCGGAGCGTGCCGCCTCTATCATCGCGCGGCAATCCTGCAAGGCGAGCGCCATGGGTTTTTCAACGAGCACGTGCTTGCGCCGAGCTGCGGCCATGCAGGCGTGCCGAGCGTGCTGCTCGTGCGGAGTGGCGACGTAAACAGCCTCCACCGCCGCGTCGTCGCAGAGCTCCTCCACCGAAGCGTAAGCGCTGGCGCCAAAATCCGCCGCGAAGCGGAGGCGGGCGTCGGCACGCGGATCGGCTCCGGCCACGACCTCAATGCGCGGATGCCGCGCCAGGGTCGGCAGCATGACGGTAAAGGCACGTCCCAAACCGGCTACGCCCAACTTCAGCTTGCGCATCTGCGTTTATCTGCGGCTTTAAATGGTCTTCAACTACCGATCGATCACGAGCTCGGCCTCGGTTGATCGCGCGCGCGAGACGCACACCATGATGTACTCCGAACGCTCTGCCTCGGACAGGACTAGGTCGCGATGGTCCGCTGCGCCGCGCACCAATCTTGTCTTGCACGTCCCGCACGTGCCGCTTTCGCAGGAGCTCGGCACGGTGTGTCCGCTGAAGCGCAGAGCCTCCAGGATGGAGGTGTTCGCCGGAACCTCGACGACTTCCCCCGTGCGCGCAAGACGCACCGAGAATGCGTGGTCCTCCACGGTTCGCGTCTGCGCGGCGTCGACGAAGCTCTCGAAGTGCACGGCGGAGCGCGACCAATGCCCTGTCATGTCGCGCACCGCTTCCATCATCGCGCGCGGCCCGCAGCAGTAAAGATGCGCGCCCGCCGGCCGCTCGAGCAGGGGCCAGAGGTCCAGTGCCTGCGCCGGGTCGCCGTTGTCGTGGTGTATCGTTACCTGCCCCCGGTATGCCGGAGCGCTCAACTCGTCAAGAAATGCAGTCGCGTGCGCATTGCGCGTGCAATAGTAGAGCTTGAAACGGCCACAGCCCGTGGATTTCAAATGACGGATCATGGCCATGATCGGGGTAATCCCGATGCCGCCCGCGATGAAAAGAAAGCTCGCCGCGCGCTCGTCCAGCGCGAACGAGTTTTCGGGCGTGCCGGACATGACGAGATCGCCGGCCTTGACCGCATCGACCAGGCTGATGGAGCCGCCGCGTCCCGCTGCCTCCTTCTTCACCGCAATGACGTAACGGTCGCGCTCGCACGGATCGTTGCACAGGGAGTATTTCCGCACGTCTCCGGTAGGCACGACGATCGCGATATGCGATCCCGCGTTGAATTCGGGCAATTCACGCCCGTCGGGATCGCGCAATTCGAAGAGGTGGATGCCGGCCGCGATCTGCTCTGCGCGCTCCACGCGCAAGGCGGTCATGTATGCCATCGCATCATCCGCAATTCCATCCTTCTTCTCGACAGGCGGCGCAGGTACGGGATATCATGCAGATACTTAGAGGTCTAAGTTTATGCCGCGGCAGTGCCGGAATCAACACCGGGGCGGCGGCATGCCCGCACGGAGGAGAAACCGGTGCTGACCGCTGAAGAAAACGAACTGCTGTGCCGGGTCGAGAACGATGCGCCCATGGGGCAGCTCATGCGGCGCCACTGGCTGCCGGCTTGCATGTCGGAGGAGGTCGCGGAAGTCGACGGAACGCCGGTCCGCGTGCGGCTGCTGGGCGAGGATCTGGTCGCTTTTCGCGACAGCGACGGACGGCCCGGCGTGCTGGGAGAGTACTGCCCGCATCGCGGCGCATCGCTCGCCTTGGGACGCAACGAGGAATGCGGGCTGCGCTGCCTCTACCACGGCTGGAAGCTCGACGTGGAAGGCAACGTGCTCGAAATGTTCTCGGAGCCCGTGGAAAGCGGTCTTGCGGGCAAGGTAAAACATAAGGCGTATCCCGTGCGCGAGGCGGGCGGTTTCGTCTGGGCCTACATGGGACCTGCAGGCGAGATGCCGGAGTTCCAGCTCCCGGCGTGGGCACCGTCATCCGACACGAAGATCAGCATCGTCAAGATGCACGTCGCCGCCAACTGGGCGCAGACCCTGGAGGGCGGGATCGATTCCGCGCACAGCTCGAGCCTGCATTCGACCGATATGCCGCCCGCCCGGGTGGATGGCGCCAAATCGACGGGCACGGTGTGGCCGCGCCCGTCCACCGACAGGGCGCCGCGCCTGCAGGCGCAGCGCACGAGCTTCGGCTTCCGCTACGCGGCGATCCGGCGTCCCATCATGAACGCCGCCACCCACGATTATGTACGGATCACGGTCTTCGTCGCGCCGTTCACCTCGCTCATCCCGCCGAACAACGTGCACAACCTGTCGCTGATGAACATCCCGCTGGACGACACCAACACGATCCTCTACATGATCGCCTGGGCGGGGGCGGACAAGCCGGGCATAGAGCAGGAGGCGTGGCGCAAGTTCTGCGGCGCGCAAGTCGGCATCGATCTCGACCCGCAGTACCGGAAGCTCAGGAACCGCGAGAACAACTACCTGCAGGACCGCAAGGCGATGAAGCTCGGCGACTTCACCGGCATCCGTGGTTTTCCCAATCAGGACATCGCGATGTGGGAAAGCATGGGTGCCATCATGGACCGCAGCAAGGAACGGCTGGGGGCGAGCGATCTCGCCATCGTCGAGTTCCGGCGCATCATGGTGGAGGCGGCGCGCAAAATACGGGAGGGCGGGCCAGCGATCGGGTTGGGCGCCGCGCGCATCCCGCAGGTCAAGCTCTCCTCCTTCGAAGGGATAGTGTCGAAGTCCACCGACTGGCGAACGCTCGCCGTGGCGGAGGAGGAGCTTGCTGCGCAAAACCGTGATGGGTGATGGGTGATGAGCGGTCAGCCGTGTAGACGTAACGTAAGCGGGCGGCCGCAGAGCGGCGAGCCGCTCCATCATCTGCCCAGACGCCCTTCGCGAAATGACCAATAGCACCACCGCTGCGATCCCAGGGCGCGACGCTGCGGGCACGGGGCGTCACCCCGCAGGCCTGCCGGTGCTGTTCTTCACCGAGATGTGGGAGCGCTTCAGCTATTACGGCATGCGGGCGCTGCTGGTGCTGTACCTGGTCGGCTCGCTCGACTACGCGCGCGCGGACGCGCTCGCGCTCTACGGCACGTATACGGGCCTCGTCTACCTCACGCCCATCTTCGGCGGCTGGCTCGCCGACCGTTACCTCGGCTACCGCAAGGCGATCCTGATCGGGGGCATCGTGCTTGCCGCGGGCCATTTCGCGATGGCGTTTCCTTCGCTCCTCGCCCTTGCCCTCGGGCTCCTGATCGTGGGCAACGGCTTTTTCAAGCCCAACATTTCCACCTTGCTCGGCGCGCTCTACCACGAGAACGACCCGCGGCGAGACGGCGGCTTCACCATCTTCTACATGGGCATCAATCTCGGCGCGCTGCTCTCGCCGCTCATCGCAGGCACCCTGGGCGAGAAGGTGGGCTGGCACTGGGGCTTCGCCTCGGCCGGCGTCGGCATGCTCTTCGCGCTGGCGCAGTTCGTTCTGCAGCAGGGGAAGCTGGGAAGGGCGGGCCTGCCGGCCGGCAAAGAGAAGCTGGACGCCCGTGACTGGGTGCACGTGGCGCTGATCGGCGCGCTCGCGATCCCGCTCGTGTACGGCGTCATCACCGCGTGGAACGCGTTCGGCGCTCTCTGGAGCGGGCTCGGGACGCCGGTCAAGATCGCGATTCCAGTCGCGGCATTCACGGGTTTCCTCGCCTGGCAGCGCAGATCGTGTACGCGCGACGAATGGCATCGCGTACTCGCCATCGCCGTGATCGGCGTCTACGTGATCTTCTTCTGGATGGGCTTCGAGCAGGCGGGCGGCACCATGAACCTGTTCGCCGAGCAGCAGACCGACCGGCTTCTCTTCGGGTGGGAGATGCCCGCGTCCTACTTCCAGGGCGTCAATCCGCTGATCATCGTGCTGCTCGGCCCGATCTTCGCCCTCATGTGGAGGCGCTGGGACGCGTCACGCTACGCGCTGCCCGCGCCCGCGAAAATGGGCCTGGGGATGATCGTGCTCGGCGCCGGCTTCGTCGTGCTGGCCATCGCCCAGGGCCGCGCCGACAGCCTCGGCAAAGTCGGCCCGCAATGGCTCCTGCTCGTCTACCTGCTGCACACCATCGGCGAGCTGTGCCTGTCGCCGATCGGGCTGTCCATGGTCACGAAGCTTGCCCCCGCGCGCCTCGCCGCGGTGATGATGGGCATCTGGTTCACCGCGAGCGCGATCGCCAACTACCTGGCCGGGATACTCGAGAGCCTGCTCGAAGGCTCGGGAATGCCGCTCTACTGGTTCCTGGTGGGAAGCTCGGCGGGGGCGGGCGTGCTCCTGCTGCTGATCACGCCGCTCCTCGAGCGGTTGATGCACGGCAAGGCGTGAGCGCGCCGAGCGGCCGCCGGCTCGACGAAGCTCCACCCTGCCATTGAGCGGTACGTTAACCGGCTCTATGGCACAGAAACCACCCACACGCCGCGGTTCCTCGTGCCGCAAAACAGCACGCGATCCTTCTTGTGAAAAAGCAGATCGGCCGCAACCGCGTTGGGCAGGCCGTTCGAGAAGCTGGCCCAGGTTCCCCCGAGATCCGTGGTCTCATAGACGCCGACGTCGGCCCCGACCCACACATGTTTCCCGTTCGCCGGATCGACGGCGACCGAGTTCACCGGGATTGCGGGCAGTCCGCTGGAGCAATTCACCCAGGTCCCCCCCGTATTGTCGGATCTGTACACGCGTCCACCGCCGACCTGTGACAATGTCACCCACAGCCGCGTCGGCGTGCCGGGATCGGCAGTGATGCAACTGATGTAACGGGAGGCCGGTGAGGTGAGCGTAGTCTTGACCCAGCTCGTGCCGTTCCACGCGAGCTTGAGCACCCGACCTTGAGTCGTGCCGATAAAGACCGTGTTGGCGTCGGGAATGTCCATGGCGGAGGCGGCATCCCCGGCGGGCAGGCCGAGCGCTACGGACGTCCACGATGTGCCGGAGTTGCGGGAAATATCCAGCGCGACGCCGCTCATTCCAACAGTCACGCCAAAGACCTCGACCGGCGGGTAGAACAGCGCCTGCATGGCCGGCGGCGCGAGGTTCGTCCAGGTGTTTCCCTTGTTCGCCGAGCGCTGGAGAGATACCCCGTAGAACGAATGAAAGATCTCGTTCGGGTTGGTCTGATTGACTCCGCAGTCGCCGCCGTCGCCGTCGGCAATGTGGTCCCACACCGGCGACCCGACAAAACGGATGGTTCCGTTGTCCTGGGTTCCCGCCATCAGCCACTTCGAGGTGGTCGGGTCGCTGGCCATGTATTCGACCTCGGTAATCCCGAGCGTGTCGTTGAGCACCGTCCAGCTTGCGCCGCTGTTCGTCGATCGGAAGATGCCGCCGTCGTTCCCCAGGTAAACGGTCTTCGAGCTGTTGGGCGCGAAGGCGAAGCAGTGTTGATCCGGGTGTATGCTGTTGCTGCCCTGGGTGGTGATGTCCGTCCACCTCCAGGTGGAACCCGACAAGTCTCCGCGATAGGTGTCGATCGCGCCGAGATACACCTGGCTCTTCGAGTCCGGCGTCGCGGCGACGTACCAGTCGTACCAAGCCTGGGTGATGTTCATCGCGGGGGTCGGCAAGGTGGTGATCTTTGTCCAGACGGTCCCCGACCGCCGCCACAGGTGAGGCGACGTCCCGGCTGCTCCGAAAACGTAAGCCACGTCCGGCGCTGTCGCCACGCGGTCGACGGCCAACCGCGTCCACGCGCCGCTCGGCGCCGATGGCAGGCTTACGGCGCTAAAGGAATTGCCGCCCGACGTCGAGACGAAAAGGCCATCCGCGAATGCCGCGAGAATTTCGGCGGTGGCGCCGCCGGCCGGGTGGAGGCTGATATCCCAGCATCGCGCCGCGCGCTTCAAAGTCCAGGTCGTGCCCCCGTTGATCGAAGCGTAGAAGCCGCCGGTCGTCGCCGCATACATTACCTTCGGCTTGCTCGGATCGATCACCAGGTCGAAAAAGCCGACGCCGACGAAGGGGCCTGTCGCGAGTACCGTCCACGTCGTGCCGCCGTCGGTCGAGCGGTAAACGCCCGCCCCGAGGTTGTAATAGAAATTGCCTTCACCGCTTCCCGCGTAGACGATTTTCGGATTGGTCGGGTCGAAAGCGATCGCACCCGTGGCGAGAGACGGCATTTGATCGGTGCGCGGGGCCCAGGTCGCCCCCGCGTCAGCGCTCTCCCAGATGCCGCCGCCAGCCGAGCCGCAGAGAACGTGCTTGGGATTGTTGGGATCGACGGCGATGCACGCTACGCGGCCGATGACGTCCACGCGGTTGGTACCGTAGGTCTGCCCGTTCGGGATGCGCGATGGCCCGATCGACTTCCACAGAGCCGGCGCGCGGGCGGACGCAGGAGCCAGTGCCCGGTCTACATGGGCGCGAGTCGTGGGTGTCTTCGGCATGCCGCGGGAAGGTCTCCGGCGGCGTCCCCTGGAAAGCCTGGCCGCGGCCTGGCTAATCGATCGGGCGAATGATTTCGCCGCTCGCGCCGACGGCTTGCGCGGGCGAGCCCGCGCCACGGGAGCGTTTCTCGCTCTGCCGGTCAGGCCGAACGCCGGACGCGCCGCCTTCTGCACCGGAACCGCCGCAACGACCTCGTCGTTCATGGCGGGATCGCGCCGGCCGAGATAGGCAAACAATCGCTGCAGGGCCTTGCCGCCCGGAACGGGCTTGCGCGCGGAGCGCCGAGCCCGCGTCTCTATCTTCGAGTCGAACTTGCTTCTCATTGGCTAGTCCTCCTTGTTCACCGGATTCTTCGGATTCTTTCTGGACTTCCGCGCCTTTTTCGTCTGATCGGGTTTCGGCCGGCGAGCGTCCAGGAACATCCGCAGGCGCTCCGCGGCGCGGCCACCCCGGGGCTCTGGAGCTCCGTCGCCTCGACGCTTGACCATAGCTCACTCCGATTGGGACTGCGAAGTTCGGGCCCCGCCGGACAGCGAGGCTGCCAAACGCGATTGCAGCAACCGCGACGAGACGAAGCTCGCGGATGCGAGCGCTCGAGCGATACCCGTACGGCGAAACGAACTCCGCATGCGACCCATCGTTTCCTCCTTGAAACGATGCAAGGTGCCGTTCGCCCGCGAACTTGCTCTTCGAACTGGCGATGCCAGTGTCGGGAAGGGACGCTCCCCATCCGAATGGTAGCGCCGGCAGGGGGGGTACCGGTGTAGTGCGTCCTTGATAACTTGCGTAAGGAATTTTCCGACAAGACCTGAGTATCGACTGCAAGGAGCAATGCCAAGTATCTGGAAATGCAAGGAGACGGAGAGGTGGTCCAGCTCAGGGCCGTCGAGCGTTTGTGCATGCCAGGCCCGCGGTGGACAACTCGCCGGAGATTGGGAACACTTGTGGAAGTGGGCAGCGGCGAAAATCTGAAATCTGGCGGAACCCAGGCGCGTATCGTTCAGCGCCACTACCATGAGGTTGCGAAAATCCTGCGCCTGCCCGAGGTGAAGGAGCGTAACCCGATTGTCATATTCGTACTCCGAAATCATCCGCAAGTGGCTGAAACGAATTGAAGCTGCGGTCAAACACACAGTGACGCTGCATGTTCATTGTTTTTGGTGAGAGGCTTCCATGGCTAAGATAAAACCGCGCGACCTGAACGCCGATCTTGCACAGACCTACGCGGACACAGCTCAGCAGTTCTTCAAAGAAGCGATCAAGAACATCCAGGAAAGGGCGCAGGCGGCGCCTGATCCGTCAAAACCACGCCTTTTCTTCCCGAACGGAATCGAAATCATCCAGCTCACGTTCAAGGTTGGCACGCAGGTGGACATCTCCTTCACGATAGCCGGCGAGAAGGCACCGAAGATCCATGAGCTGGTGATCGAGCGTACCGTAGACGGCGGGATGGTGTCTTCGGGATGAGCGCTCGCGAATAGTGCGGCACGGCTTCGTGCTCGCCGGAGCCGACAATTGGTGTCGGGGATTTCCCGACAGGACTTGAAGCGTTAGCTAGGAAGATCCCGCCAGGTTCTAAAGAAACAAAGAGGAACAGTACCTTGGTGAGCCCAAGACACTGGCATGTAAGTAGCATGGACCTCGCATGCCATAAGGCTGGAGTCAATGACATTGAGCGCGCTGCGATCTTGCCCAAAGCATTGGCGGAAAGCGCCTTACTTACTATTGATTCAGGCGTGGCTCGACAGATGAAGGAAGTAAAGCGCCAGGCTGACGCTACTGAGCAGCATGACGCGACAGCCAGGTCCGAGCCGCCGAGCGCAGCAGGTCGCGTTCTGCCGGGGCCAGCCCAGCCGGATCGAAGCGGTAGCGATAGTGCAGGGCGACGAGCTCGGTAAGCTCCGCCCGCTCGACGCCGGCGGGAAGGCGCGAGCTGATACGCGTTAGCCATTCCAGGACACTCTCGCCCGGCGCGCGCGGATAGCCGCTGCCGGCGAGCGCGCGCTCGACCAGGAAAAATTCCGAATCGCTGCCGGTTACCGCCGGCTCGGTGCGTTCCTTGGACTGCCGGCCGCTGCCGATCACAAGCGGGCGATGCCGGCGGTAGAGGCGCCAGCCCAGCCATGCGGCCAGCACCAAGCCGATCCCCGTCCAGAGCGCCGCTACCGTACCCTCGTCGCGCCCGCCGCCGGTAAGCCGGAACAGATTGAAGCGGAACCACGACCAGAAATCGGCCAGCGGCGACCACCATGACGCGTCCTGTGCTTCGGCGCTCGCCCAGATCGATGGGGTCGTATCGATATCGATCCATGATCCGTTTACGTACGCCTTGGCCCAGGCATGCGCGTGCCGCGCGCGCACGACGTAGGCGTTCTCGAGCCGGCTGTACTCCAGCGCGGCGAAACCGGTGGCATAGCGCGCCGGAACGCCAGCCATGCGCAACAGCAACACGGTCGCCGTGGCGAAATACTCGCAGTGCCCGGCGCGCGTCTTGAACAGGAAATCGGCCAGCGCGGTCGCACCGCCGTCGCGGTGCGGCTGATACGTGCTGTAGCCGAAGCCGCGGACAAAGAACTGCCGGACCTCCGCAACCGCGCGCTCGGGAGAACGGCCCGTCAGATTGAGATCCTGCGCCAGGCGGGCGAGCAATGCCTCCTCTATCTTCGGAACGCGAAGGTCTTCCTCGTCTGGCTTCCCGTCCGCTGCGGCGGCGGGATCGACCAGTGCGACATAACTGAAATACCCCGGTGGAATCTCGGCTTGTACCGTGCCGAGCCCATTGCGCTTGATTGCGGGTGCCGCGAGTGCCACCTCGACGGTGCCGCTCGGCAGGCTCAGTACGGGACTTCCGCGCGGGGCATGATCGAATACCGTCACCCGAACGGGGGATGAAACGGCGCGGGCCAGCGTCCAACGCTCGGCCGCCGCCGGCTGACGATACGTGAGCTGCGCGTTACGCGCCACCCACGTGGTGCCGAAATAGGCGTTGTAGCTCGCGCGATGCAGCAGCAACGGCGTTTTCAACCGGCCTTCCAGTTGGACGCGCAGCACGATGGCGTCGTCCCACTTGAGCTCGCCGATGTGCCCGAGGTCGGTGCGGTTCTCATACGGGTCGGTACGCGTGCCGCTTGCGCTGAGCCAACCTGGAACGGCATCCTCGATCCAGCCCTGCAAGCGGGCAAGACCCTGGTGCGACGCATAACCGCCGCCCGCCGCCAGCGCGACCAGCGCGACCCAGAGGACCGGCGCGGAGCGCTTCGGGCGCACCGCCCACAGCGCGCAGACGGCGATCGCGACGAACGCGGCATAGAACACCGGGCCGCGCGAGTTGGTCGCGCTTGCCGCAAGGAGCCAGACGACGAAGTACGGGTACGCGAGATTGACTGCATAACGCCCGGCCGCAGGATCCTTCCGCATCGTCCAGACAAAGGCCGCGGCGCCGACCTTGGGCAGATTGCCCCACGCCTGCGCCAGCGCAAGGGGCAGCAAGGTCACCGGCAGCCACTGCACCAGCAGCAATAGGGCGCGCGGATTGCCGAACGTGAAGTACAGGTACGCCGCTACCGCCACGATCAGCACGGAGCAGAAATCCGACAGGTGGTTGAAATGGGCCTGAGTAACGTTCCAGCGCAGCGGAAACAGCCGCGCGGATTCGAGCGCGATTGCCGCCGCAACCGCAACGAGCCAATGGCCCGTCTGTACGACCCACAGCGTGCAGGCTGCAGCGATGAGGAGCGGCGGCGTATTCACGGCGTCCTTCCGCAGCTACAGGCCGACAGGCCGAGCGCGGGCACTTTGCGATGGGCTATTCATGGAGAGCTCTTGCCGGAGCAACTGTCGACCGTCCGGCGGCCATTGATCGCTCGTGCTCACCGTCGTGATCGTGGTACGGCGTCCGATAGCGCGATTGCATGCCGGCCAGGCCTTCCGCGACCCGGCCCGGCTCGACCACGAGCAGCCAGGGAGGACGCTCGTCCACCGGCTGGTCGGTGACCACGACGACCCGCAGCGCGATGCCCTGCGCCCGCAGCATGCGCGCCAGCTCGCGGCGCGGCTCGTCCCAGTCGAGAAGCACGCAGATGCAGCCCGACAACGCCTGCCGCCGCGCCAGGACCGCTTCGGCCAGCGCCGGGAATTTATGCTCGCGGCACGGCTGCACGCCCGCGAGGATCTCGAGGAGGCTCGCCGGAGAGAGCTGGCCGCGGCCTCCAGTATGGCTGTATGCCCGGGCGCCGATGAACATGAGGTCGAGCAGGCACTCCTGCGTTTCTATCGTATAGACGAACGAGGCGGCGATCGACACCGCTTCCTCGAACCGGCGCTCGTCGCCCGGCCGCGCGAACGTATCGAGCGCGAGGGCGTGCCGCTCGAAATATTCGTTCTGGTATTCCCTGACGACGGGCTTCGCGGCGCGCGCGAACGATTTCCAGTGTATGCGCTGCAGCGGGTCGCCCGGGCGGTAGTCGCGCAGGCCCACGAATTCCTCCGAGTCGCCGACAGAGGCCGCGAGCGCGACGCCGCCCTGCTGGTAGCGTCGCGAGCCCGGCAGCGTGAACGGCGGCAGCGGGTAGCGGCGCGGCAGCACGACGAGATTGGCCTGTCGGGGCAGGGACGAGAGCGCCCTGAGCAGCCCGAGCGGATCGGCGCGGCCGACCGTAACGCCGCGGCTATGAACGATGCCGCGCTTCAGAGCATGCGCCTGCACCTCGATTTCGACGGTCGTGCCGGGCGGCAGGGCGGGCACGGGCCGTTCCGCGACGCGGGCGATTTCGCTCGCGTCGACGAGGCGCTTCCACGCCCGGTAGGTGGGGAAGCCGATGGCGGTGCGGTAGACCTCGTGCGCAGGCCGCGGATCCGCGAGGTCTTCGTAAAGACACAGTCCATCGAGCGCGCCGTTGCCCGGATTGGTTACTCTTGCCCGATAGACGAAGGGCTGGCCGGCGGTGGCGATGCGCGGCAACTCCCGCTCCACGTCAACGCGCGCGCGCAGGAACGGCAGGCACAGCGCGGACACGACCATCAGCGCGAAGAGCAGCCCGAAGGCCTGATAGGCGACGCTCTGGGTGGTGTCGACGCCGATCGCCCCGGCCACGACCGCGAACGAGAGCACATAAACGCCGGGGCCGGTAAAGCGCCGGCTTGCCCGGTAGACCACGCCCGTGACGAAACGAAAAATATGATAGCTCGGCCGCTGCATGGAAAAATGCGGCGCTTACGCCGGAACGCGGACGCTACGCAGCACGTCTTCCACGACCTGCTGGGCGCTGGTGCCCGCGAATTTCGCCTGCGGATCGAGCACGAGGCGGTGCGCGAGCACCGGCGCGGCCATGTCGCGCACGTGATCGGGCGTCACGAACTCTTCGCCGCGCACGAGCGCGAGCGCCTGCGCCATGCGGGCGAGCGCCAGCGAAGCGCGCGGACCTGCCCCGAGCTGAACCGACGCCGCGGCCCGCGTCGCACGCGCGAGCTCCACGGCGTAGCGCTTGAGCTCGGCCCCGATACGAACGTCCCTCACCGCGCTCCTCACATGGAGAACGTCTTCCACGCTGATGCACGGCTCCAGGGTCTCGAGGGGATGCGTATGCTCCTGCGCGGACAGGATCGCGACCTCGGTCTCCGCGCTGACGTAACCGGGCGAAAGGCGCAACGCGAAGCGGTCCATCTGCGCCTCGGGCAGCGGATAGGTGCCGCGGAACTCGACCGGATTCTGCGTGGCGATGACGAAAAACCTCTCGTCGAGCGGATGGGTCTTGCCCTCGATGCTGACCTGGCCTTCCGCCATGGCCTCGAGCAGCGCAGACTGCGTGCGCGGGCTCGCGCGATTGATCTCGTCGGCGAGCAGGATCTGGGTGAAGATCGGGCCGGGATGGAAATGGAAGGTCTGGTCCCGCGGGTTGAAAAGCGAAACGCCCAGTATGTCGGAGGGCAACAAGTCGGGTGTGAACTGCACCCGCTTGAATTCCGCGCCGACGCTGCGCGCGAGCGCCTTGGCGAGCGTGGTCTTGCCGGTACCGGGATTGTCCTCGAGGAGCACGTGGCCGCCGCCGAAGAAGGCGGCGAGCACTTTTTGCACGGCAGGCAACTGGCCTGCCATCACGCGCTCGATGTTGGTGAGAACCAGGCGGGCGAGCTGCCGCGGATCGACGCGCGACATTCCGGCAGTGTCGTTCACGCCGCTGCGCTCCAGGATTTTGCCGGACTTTCGTCCAGCAAAATCCTAATGAAGCACCGCTGCGAGAGGAACAGAAACGATCGCGGTGCAAGCTTCAAATTGGGCCCTCCCATGAAGCTCTGAGACTTTAGCACAAGTCCCTTTCCTGCCTGGGATGGACGAGGAGCAATCCAGAGCTAAGGTCTTACCATGGCAAACCGCGGCTAATTTTCCAAGGATACCGCGCGCCAGCGGGGTACGTAAGTGCGGCCGGGCTCTCGCGGCTCACGTGTTCTGAAGTCTGCGCTGGTACCTCGTCAGTCGGGTCATTTCGTGCGTGACGCCGGCCGCCAGCGAAGCGCTTCAGCGCTTTCCCGTGTAGAACTGCGGCCAGCGCTCGAGGACCGCCGGAGCATCGTCCTTGTAGACGTGGCAGGAATTGAGCTGGTAGGGCTTTTTCAGGACCGGCTTCCCGGCGCTGCGCGCCTGGCGCGCCCGGTTGGTGGCCTGAAATGCGGTGGTTCCCAGAGGTCCCAGCAGCTCGACCAGATGGGTGCAGCCGCGCACGCCGCCGACACGCTCGGCTATGCTCCTGCGCCAGCCTTTGCCGATGGTGAGGCCGACGAGCGCTTTGAAGTTCGTGACGATATCCCCGCATATCGGATAAGGTCCTTCATCGGTTCGCGCCTCGACGTCGTGGATCTTCATGTCCAGGTCGATCGTCACCCGCAACCACATGTCGTGGACCGGCTGGCCGGGCTGGCGCACGCTGTCACCCGAGCGCCGCGTATGGACGAAGGTCTTGGTGTCGGCAAGATGCGCTTCGATATCCCACAAGCCGTCGTCGCGTTCGTAACCTTTGCATTCGATGGCGCGAGTGTGCATGAGCTGGCGCGAAACAGGGCTCGTCAGTGGCATGATGTGCTCCCGGGATGGATTTTACCCCGAGGGAGTGGGTGGCCCCCAGGCGCGGCATATTCGTTGCGCCTTTGATTTCCATGCGCGAGCGGTTTAGAGTGAGCCAACCGTACCGCAGGAGAACGCCATGGCCAGGTTCATCGTCTCGCCGCACTTCAGGCTCCAGGAGTGGGTCGCGGAGGAAAAAGGATACTTCGCCGCCGAAGGACTGGACTACGAGTTCCGCGACAACTACGGTGCCGGCGACGCCGCGAAGAAGCACACTACGCCGAACAAGGTCGGCGCCTATCAAAGCCTGGAGGAGGGGCGCGCCTGCAACTTGAGCGGCGCCTGCCACTGGACGGTGAATGTCGCCGCCTCGAATGGCCACGGCAAGCTCTACGCGGACGCTTACTCAGTGTCGCCGTGCGCGGTCTTCGTCCCGCCGGAATCCGACATCCGCCGCCCCGAGCAGCTGAAGGGCGTGCCGATTTCGGTCGGACACCAGTCGGGCAGCCACTATTGCACGATCCAGGGGCTAGAGCAGTACATGCCGCGCCAGGACATCAAGCTTTCTTTCGCCGACGGGCTGCTGTTCCGGCGGCTGGAGCTCGCAGTCGACCGGAAGATCCCCGCCGTGTCGTTGTTCAGCGGGCCCTACTATTTCCTCGAGCAGCTCGGTTTTCGCAAGATCATCGACACGACCTTCATGATGGCGTCGATGATCACCGGCGAGCCGGATCTCGAGGACATCCGCAAGTTCTACCGGGCGATGCGACGGGCGCAGCGCGACATCGACCTGCGCCCGGAGCTGTATACGCACTACTACAAGAACGAGTTTCCGGCGCGCTTCCTCGATCAGATGGACACGCGGCGGTGGGGTCCGGGCGAGCGCATCGTCTTCGAGCCTTACACCAGGGAAGTATTCGAGGAATCGTTCCGCTGGATCGCCGAGCGCGAGATCTTTCCCGCGGGCAGCATGGGCGCGGGGCGCTACGAGGATGCAGTCATCTCCCTGACGGCGAGTTAGCCGTGCAACGCTATCGCGAGTAGAAGGAATGCGCGGCGTTGGTGCGCCGCAGCGACACGCCGTTCTTCTCCCACTGGAATACGCGCAGCGGCGGAATGTTCAGCAGTTCCATTTCGACGCGCGCCGGGCCGAGATACTGGCGGCATAGCCGGTGAACATGGTCGCGCACCTGATATGCGACGAAGCGCCCTCCCGGCGCTAGTACTTCCGCAACCGTTTCCAGTATTCCGCAAGCCACGGTGCGATTCATGGTCGAGAACGGTATGCCGGAGATGATCGCTTGCGGCGCTGGCAAGCCGTAGCGGACAAGCGCATCGCGGAGCCCCTCCGCACTGCCCGGATGAGCGATCAAACGGGGATCCTCGATCTGCCCAAGCATGGCGTGAAAGGCTGGGTTGATCTCGATGCTGAGCAGCCGGCCCTCGCGTGGCAGCGCGCGCAGTATGGCGCAGGTCGTGCCGCCGGTGCCGGGACCGAGCTCCACAACCGACTGTGCCGAGCTTACTTCCGCAAGCTTCAGGATGCGCTGCTCTGCGAAGCGCGAACTCGGCACGATGGATGCCACCTCGCGGGGATGCTCCAGGAATCCGCGCACAAACAAGAGCCGCCCCTTAAGCCGGGGGCGCAGCTCTCGCAATCGGCTCGACCCAGCGGCGGGGGACTCATTCTCAGAGCGCGCGGAGCCCCGGGCGGCGGCGAACACGGGCTTCCGTCTTCCCGGGAAGCTCATCATGCGGCTTTTGCCCTGGCGGCAAGGGCTTGCGCCGCTTTCGAGTAGGTGGGACGCCCGAGTTTGCCGCAGATGTATTCGCCTGCGGCGATCAGCTTTGCCATGTCCACCCCGGTCTCTATGTTCAGACCGTTCAGCATGTAGAGCACGTCCTCGGTCGCGACGTTGCCGGTCGCGCCCTTGGCATACGGACAGCCGCCCAGCCCCGCTACCGAGGAATCGAACGTGGCGATGCCGCATTCGAGTGCGGCGTACAGGTTGGCAAGCGCTTGCCCGTACGTATCGTGAAAATGGCCCGCGAGCCGCTTTACCGGGATGTGCTTGGCTACCGCTTCGAATACGGCGCGCGTCTTGCCCGGCGTCCCGACCCCGATCGTGTCGGCTACCGTAATTTCGTAGCAACCCATCTGTTCGAGCGCGCGCGCAACCCGAACCACCGCTGCGGGCTTAACTTCCCCTTCGATGGGGCAGCCAAGACAAACCGAGATGTCGCCACGCACCTTTAAGCCCTGGTCCAGCGCTTGCTTGCAAACCTCTCTGAAGCGCTCCAGCCCCTCGGCGACGGAGCAATTGGTGTTCTTGCGCGAGAACGACTCGGTCGCCGCGCCGAATACCACGACCTCTTTCGCGCCCGCGGCAACAGCCGCTTCGAGGCCTTTCTGGTTGGGCACCAGCACCGGGTAGGAAACGCCCGGCTTGCGCTGTATTCCCGCCATTACTTCAGCGCCGTCCGCCATTTGCGGCACCCACTTGGGCGACACGAAGGCGGTCGCCTCGATCACCTTGAGCCCCGCGTCCTGCAGGTTGTGGATCAGCTCGACCTTGACCGCGGCCGGCACCCGCCCCGACTCGTTCTGCAGCCCGTCGCGCGGGCCGACTTCGACGAGCTTCACCTTGCGGGGGAGAGTCATGTGCCAGGGGGGATAAGGCGGCTTGGACGATATGCCATAGGCAGCACTGGGGGCGGATGGTTTCCTGCCTCTTGTCGTTTTTCAGCGCGCGGCGGTTCCAGGCACTATTTTAGCGCCTGCAGTATGTTCGAATAGTCGTCGGTCCAGGGACGGTCAGGGCCTCTGGCTGCGGGCTTCTCCCATCCTTCCTGGCTTGCCAGCGCCTCGAGATCGGCGGGGTTGCGCGCGATGGCCATCCAATGCGATTCCAATATGGTGTAGCGCTCTTCGGACCCCAGCGACATCCGGGGTCCGGGAACCATGGTCGCGAGACCCATGTCGGAGGCGATGCGCACCAGTATCGGAGTCAGATCAAGGTACTGGTTGGTGATGTGGAGCATCAGCACGCCGCGTTCCGACAGCTTCCGGAAATAGAGCGCAACCGCTTCGCGCGTGATCATGTGCACCGGGATCGAGTCCGAGCTAAACGTGTCCACGATGATGAGATCATATGAACGGTCCGGCCTGCCCGCGAGCGAGAGCCGGCCATCGCCGGTCATCACCTGCGCCCCCGGAGCGCAGCCGGCGAGGAAACTGAACCAGCGCGGGTCCCGCGCGAGCTGCACGACCAGCGGATCGATCTCGAAAAACGTGAATTCCCGTCCCGCTTCGCGATAACACGCCGCGCTGCCGGTGCCGAGCCCGATCATGGCTATGTGCCGGAAACGCCCGTCGCCGCCGAGCGCCGAGAATAGTTGCCCGAGCGGTCCATCGCGGTGATAGAACGTGGTCGGCTCGTAGCGTCGCGCTGCATCGAGGTGCTGCGCGCCGTGGACGGTAATGCCGTGCAGGAGCACGTGAAAGCCGCCCTCCTTGTCCTTGAGCACCGTGTGCACGCCGAAGAAACTGCGATGCCGCGCCAGCACCTCGTCAGCGATATGCAGATGCGGAGTGGCGAGCAGCACGGCCGCCACAGCAAGCCCGAAACGCACCGGGCGCGGATGCATGAGATAGAGTGCGATGCCGACCGCTTCGAGGTAGAGCACGACGATAACCCCGCTCTGACGCAGCGGATGTACGCCGAAATGAACGAGCAGGGCGAATGACGCAGCCAGTGCCGCGGGAAGCGCAAAATCCGCCCAATTCAACCGGGACTGCTCCGGACGGATTGCCGGACGGAGCATGCAGGCGAGCGCGATCACCAGGGGGTATTCGAGGATCGAATCGAAGAGCAGCGGGGCGGCCAGCGCATTGAAAGCGCCGCCGAGCGCCCCGCCGAGGGCGATCCAGATATAGAACTCCGTCAGATGCGCCGCTGGTGGCCGGCGCCGCGCCAGCTCGCCGTGGCACATCAGGGCGATCACCAGGAACGAAGCGAGGTGCAGCAGGAATACCGAAAGATAGATGTTCAACACCCAGGTCAGGGCGAGCAGTATCACGAGCAACGGTTGCAATCGAGCCGCCCACTCGAGCTTGAGCGGCGGACGGCGCGCGAAGGCGTTCATGAACGTCATCACGTAGAGCGCGAGCGGCACGAGCCACAGCAGCGGGACCGCTGCGATCTCGGAAGTGATGTGCTGGGTCACACCCAGCATCAGGCTCGACGGGGCGAAGGCCAGGAGCATCCACATTGCACGTTCGCGCCAGGACACGCTGCTGGACTCGCCGGGAAGGGCGGGCTGCGCCGCGGCCGATGTGGCATCCCGGTAGTACCAGGCATTGGCGGCGCAGGCGGCAATGAGCAGCGCCAGCACCACGTAGCCGCAGGTCCATACGAGGCTTTGCCGCGCGAGGCCCAGGGCAGGCTCGATTACGAGCGGGTAGCCGATCAGCGCCAGCATGCTGCCGAAATTGCTGGCGACGTAGAGAAAATACGGGTCGGCCGCATCGGCGTGCCGCGTGC
>DATFWO010000410.1:0-2660 GCA_035259205.1 Burkholderiales bacterium
CGCCGAGAACAACCCGCATATCCGCGTCGGCAAGGAGCATTACTACGTCAGCGCGGACGGCTACCTGATGCCGACCCACAAGGACCAGCCGCCTCCGGATGCGCGATATTTTTCGAAGGGGCGGTGAGATTGAGGGTGTGCTGGAGGTGCAGTGACGCCACCCCCCGTTCGTCCTCGCGTATAAGGGCGAACGCCCGTCTTCGCGGGCTAGGCTGGCGACCCAGTCTGTCCGCCGGTTACGCTTCCCGTTCGCACTTCTGCAAGAAGTTTTCTTCGCGGCGCCCGTGAGGACTTGCTGGTTTGCTGTCTTAACGCTCGCATTGGTGGTGACCTGCACTGCCTCCGAGGCACGACGGTTGTCGGATCAGCAGGTCGTCACCCAAATAATCGAAGAGACCGTCGCGGCCTATCTCGCGGCGGCGCGCCGCTGCAGTTCCTCTTGTAGCTTCTTCTGTTGCGCCTCGAACACCTTCGGGTCGGTAGGCGGCCCGTCATTGGCCTTGGCGAAATCGTTAAGCGGAAGCTGGAAGGTGAGGGGTTGGCCGGAGCCATTGATGCCTTGAATCGTAAGGGTCCGGCCATTCTTCATCCGCCCGATCAGGTCTGCGGAGGCTTCGTAGTCGGCCATGCAGCCGTTCTGGAAGCAGATCACGTAGCCCCCAGACATCGGCTGACCCTGGTCGACGATCACTCGCGTGCCGGGCACCATCGACACGCCGAGTGGCAATGTGACCCGCAGAACCTTCTTGGCCTCGCCTTCCGGCTCGATCAGCACCGCCGCGACCACCGGCTTGGCCGACTCCCAGCCGTCCATGCCGGTGAAGCAGGTCTGCGTGGCGTTGGCTTCCTGCCCCTTAAGGCAGAACTTGGTCCAGCGCCCGAAGAAGAGCTGCGGTTCCGTCGCAGCAGCCGTCGTCTTTTGGGTGGGCGGCGCTTTCGGCGCCTCGGCCACGGCAACCTGCTGCCTCGGCGCGGGCCGTGCCGCCGGATTGAAGTAGAAGCGGCCCCTCAGCGACGAGTTCTCCCATGGCACCTGCCGGTTCTGCGTGGCTTCGATTACATCGTTGCGGACGTCGATGAGTAGCGCACTCAAGTCATCGTTGGATGTCGTAATGCGCTTCACCAGGGCTCCGGTGAACGGAGAGTTCCTGCCCGCGCCGTCGGATGCGACGTTTCCGGGTTGTGTGGAGAAACTGATGAGCGTGCCGACACCGGATTCCACCTGCGCGAGGCCTCGGCCGATGTCCGCCGAGCGCGTACCCATGGCGCGGGCAAGGTTGCGGGCGAGCGGATTGTTGCGGCAGGCATCCAGGAAAATGATGTTGGTGCGCTCGGTACGTTCCATGGTCTTCTGCACCAAGTTGAGGGGCACCATCTCCCAGTCGAGTGCATCAGCAGTTTCCGCCTTGGCGTCGATGGGCACGAGGTAGTTCTGTCCCGCTACCTGCAGGCCGTGACCTGCATAGAAGAACAGCCCAACGTCGGCCGCGCCCAAGGCTGTGGAGAAGTCCCGGACCTTGCGCTCAAAAGCCGTCTTGTCGAGGTCGAACCCCTCGATGACCTGGAAGCCCAGTTGCTTCAGCACGGCGGCCATGTCCGTGGCGTCGTTCTTCGGGTTGTCCAGCCTGGATGTGTACTGGTAGGCCGAGTTGCCGATAACGAGCGCCACTCGCTTCTGGGCGTGCGCGGGCAAAGACAACAATGCAAGCAATACCAGGACGGTGACGGTGCGCAGCATAATCGCGTGCCTCCGTGAGCCCCGAGCGGACTATATCGTACGACCTGTACCCGGCAAAGGCCGAAGGTCTTACTCCATATCGGCGCCTTGCCGAAATTCACGCCGAGGCTGCTCGTTGACTTCAAGCGACTGACTGTCGAGATAGCCGATCACCGGCAACGCGCGCTGTTGCGCACGCGCCGGGAGCGGCCATCCCGTTGCTGCACCGCCAAGAAGCTTGATGAACTCGCGCCGCCTCATCAGCCCCTTCGTAGTCAAACCAGGCGAGAAGGCCGAAACCTACCACATCGGCTGCCGGCCGTGTGTGAGCTAGATCATAGGGGGCAAGGCACCCAACGTCGGCTCCATGGGCTTGACCGAAGTCGCCTTTGGGTCATTTTCGACCGAGTTCACTTGGGGTTTGCTCGTGGGCCTCTTCACTTCGCCCCAAGAGCCGACATTCCGCCAGCGTCCTAGGAGGCGTTGCTGGGCTCGCGCTCGCACGCCAATACGATTTTCGCTCGCAACGTCAATGCCGCCGGCAGCGAGCGCGACCGTGTTATCGCCATAAACTGCATCCGTTCGTCGCTGGAAATCATGAGCGTCGCCTTCGGGCGTCCGGTTCGCATCGGGTATCTCCTTCACTCAGGATACCCGAAACTCATGCAATAATTATGCTACGAACTTCCGGGACAGAACACTAGATCAATCCCACATAGGACCCCAGATTTCGCTTCGCGCAATCCGGGCTACTGTTGCTAAGCCTTCGCCGGCAGGATCGCGATGATCTCCACTCCGAGCCGATAGGCCGGATTGGCGAGCCGCGAAATCTGCAGCAGGGTGTGGCCCGGCAGCGCCGCCTTGTTCGGGAAGTAGCTGCCGCGCACCTCGCGATAGATGGCGGCGTTGGCGTCGAGCCGGGTACTTAATCCACGACAACCTA
>DATFWO010000411.1:0-30932 GCA_035259205.1 Burkholderiales bacterium
ACCCGAGTGGGACGGGGCGCTGTGGGCGCATCTCTTTGTCGGGAGCCCTCGCAATATCGACATATTGCTTCGGGCTCTCCTCCTCGACCTGCATCCCACATCGCCTCCGTCGCACACGTGCCTAGTTATGAAATAGGTTCTGGAATCCGCGCGCTCACACCCTACCGTCAATCGGCTTTTATTCCCGCCGCTTTGATGATCTTGCCCCACCGCGCATAGTCCTCGCGCGCGAGCTGGCCAAGCGCCTGCGGCGAGCCGGTCGTCACGTCTATTCCCTGCGCGGCCAGCCGGGACCTCACGTCGGGCGCGTTGACGACCGTGGCCACGTCCGAGTTGACCCGGCTCACGATCGGCCCCGGCACTTTCGCCGGCATCGTCAAGCCCATCCAGACGTCCAGCGCGTAGCCCGGCAATCCCGCTTCCGCGACGGTGGGAGCTTCGGGCAGAATCGGGTAGCGCTGCGAACCGGCGCTCGCAAGCAGCCGCAGCTTCCCGTCTCTGATGTGCGGCAGCAACGAATTCGCAGCGCCGACCCACACCTGAATGCGGCCGGGCAGAAGATCCACGATCGCCGGCGCCGCGCCCTTGTAGGGCACATGGTGCATCTGTATGCCGGCGAGGTACTGCAGCAGCGCCGCGCCCAGATGCTGCGGGCTGCCATTGCCGGACGAACCGTAGTTGAGCATGCCCGGCTTCGCCTTGGCGAGCGCCACCAGCTCCGCTACGGATTTTGCCGGCACCGAAGGATGCACCACGAGCAGGAACTGCAAGCGCGCGAGCTGCGTCACCGGAGTGAAATCCTTGAATGGATCGAACGGTGTTTTTCCGAGGTGCGGGTTGACCGTCAGGATGTTGTCCGTGGTGAGCAGCCAGGTGTAGCCGTCGGGGGCGCTCCTGGCGACCAACTCGGCGGCGAGGTTGTGATTTGCTCCGGGGCGGTTGTCCACCACGATCGTTTGCGGCCAGACGCCTGCCAGCCCGTTTGCGATCGTGCGAGCCATCACGTCGGGCGAGCCGCCCGGTGGCAGCGGCACGAGGAAGCGTACCGGGCGCGCCGGATAAGCCTCCGAGTCGGGACTTGCGCAGTAGGCGCAGCCGGCATCCCATGCCAGCAGCATAGCGACCACGAACCGTATGCGCATGACGTCCTCAACCTATAACGGTCTGAATGATAACGGAAGATTCCCTGGTCCCACCTTTGCCCGCGCGACGGTCGGGCAGGGCACGGATGCTGCCTACAGTCTAACGCCTGAGGCCCCTAGGGTGTTTCGCACCCTCCCCCAAGGGATAGCCCGATACGCCCCCGCCTCCGCGGTCGGTAGTCTCGGCTCGTCAAAAAGGGAACAAAACCGCCAACCGCGGCTAACCCGGATCCGCGGATTTGCGAACGGTAGCGCCGGATCAGGCGACGCTATGAAAATACTGTTGGTCGACGATAACGCCCAGTTTCTGGCAAGCGCGCAGCGCTTTCTTTCCCACATCCAGTCGGTCGTGGTGAAGACGGCGCGCAATGGACGCGACGCTCTCGAGCATCTCAAACAGGAGCGGGCTGATCTCGTTCTGATGGACCTCAACTTGCCGGGCATGACCGGTCTCGAGACTACCCGGCACATCAAGATGCTGGATCCCGCGATCCGCGTGGTGGTGGTATCGCTTTGGGATACGCCCGAATTTCAGGCTGCCGCTGCGCGTGCCGGCGCCGAAAGCTTCGTTGCCAAGCAGGACTTCGCAGCCAAGATCCCATCGCTCCTCGTTGCCGCCAGCCCCACCGCTGCCGTAGCCGATTCGGCGGGAAACCATGCGGGCGGGGCAAACGCCTAGCGACCGACCCAACGCAACGCTCCTCCGGCCATTTCAAGAGCGAGTCAGCGAAGAGCAAGTTCCGATGCATCCGTTGCTCAAACGCCAGATCGAGCAGTTGGGCCTGCACGCCGGCACCCCGGCCGACGCCGAACTCTGGGCGCGCATGCTCGAGCACATCAGCGCATCCTATGCCGAGGCCGACGCGGCGCTACAGCTGCGCGAGCATGGAAAGCAGATCTCTTCATGCAATGAAGCGACGGGTCAGAGCGTGCGCGAGGGCGATGCCGGAGTCGAGCCAGCGGAGCTCGCCGCGCGCGGGAGCGAAGCGCGGTTTCGCGATCTGACCCGGTTGTCGTCTGACGTTTACTGGGAACAGGACGAGCAGTACCGCTTCACGTCGTTCGGCGGAACCGGCTCGGACAGGGTCAATCCGGACAACCTGGGATGGTTAGGCAAGAAACGCTGGGAACAGAACTATCTCAACATGTCCGCCGCGGATTGGTCGGCGCATATCGCAGACCTCGCGGCGCGCAGACCGTTCCGCGATCTCGAGCTGTGCCGACTGACGGAAGGCGGCGAGTGCGTGTGGATCAGCGTCAGCGGCGAGGCCGTGTTCGACGCAGCCGGCACCTTCATCGGCTACCGCGGCGTCGGCAAGTACATAACGGGCCGCAAGCAGACCGAAGAAAAAATGCGCAACCACGCCCTGCAGCAGCGCCTGATCGCGGAGTTCGGCCAGCAGGCACTTGCCACCCAGGATCTCGAAGAGGTTCTTCAGCGGGCGGCGGTTCTGGTCTCGGACACGCTGAAAACGGATTATTGCAGCGTTCTGGAGCTGACGCCCGCCGGGACCCACCTGGTCTACCGGGCCGTGACCGGCTGGCCCGGAGAATGGATAGGGCGCCGGCTGATTCACACCGAACCGGGTAGCCGCCTCGCGCACCTGTTGGAACGCCGCGAGCCGCTCATCACCGAGGACTACAGCGCCGAAAGCGGCTTCGCGCCTTCGCTCGCGCTGAAATACGGAGTGCGCAGCGCCGCGCAGGTGCCGGTGTTCGGAGCGCGCGCGACATTCGGGATACTCAGCGCGTACACGCTGCTGCAGCGGCGTTTTACCGAAGAGGAGGTGAGCTTCCTGCGCAGCGTGGCCAACATCCTCGCCATTGCAATAGAGCGCAAGAATGCGGAAGACAAGCTTGCGCACCTGGCGCAGTTCGACACCCTGACCGAGTTGCCGAATCGGCACCTGCTCCGGGACCGGTTGGGTCAGGCCATCAACCAGGCGCAGCGTAACCGTTGGCTCACCGCGGTCCTGTTCGTAGACCTGGACCGCTTCAAGGCTGTAAACGACACTTTGGGACATCCGGTTGGCGACAAGCTTCTCAGCCGGGTAGCCGGGCGCCTCAAGAACTGCGTGCGTGGCGGCGACACGGTAGCGCGCCTCGCGGGCGACGAGTTTGCGGTGGTACTGTCGAACCTGGGGAAGGGAGACTATGCAGGCCTCGTCGCCCAGAAGATAGTCGAGACGATGGCGGTACCGTTCTCGCTGGAAGGAAGCCAGACCTGTATTTCCGCCAGCGTGGGAATCGCAGTCTACCCGGGCGATGGCGGCGATCCGGATACCCTGCTCAAGAGCGCGGATATGGCCATGTACCGGGCCAAGGAGCAGGGCCGCAACTGCTACCAGTTCTACCTCCCGCAGATGAACGAGCGGTTGATGGAGCGCATGCAGCTCGAGGCGCGGCTGCGCGGCGCCCTGGAACGCAGGGAATTTCTGCTTTATTACCAGCCGAAGGTCCGACTCGATACCGGCGTGATCAGCGGCTTAGAGGCGCTCTTGCGCTGGCAGCATGGCGAGCGCCTCGTGCCGCCCTCGGAGTTTATCCCCGTACTGGAAGAGACGGGACTGATCGTGCAGGTGGGCGAATGGGTCCTGCGCAGCGTCTGCGAGCAGATCAGGCGCTGGAAAGAGCGCGGCATCGAACCGCGGCCGGTTGCGGTCAATCTGTCGACGCTGCAGTTTCAGCACAAGAATCTGGTAATCATGGTCGAGCAGATATTGCGCGAAACGAAAGTCGCGCCGGAACTGATCGAGTTCGAGATCACCGAAACGCTGCTCATGAGCGATGCCGAGGAAGCCTTGCAGATGCTGCGCGAGCTGAAGTCCCTGGGCGTGCGGCTCTCGGTGGACGACTTCGGCACGGGCTATTCCAGCCTGGCGTACTTGAAGCGTTTCCCTCTCGACACGCTCAAGGTCGAACGGGCTTTCGTACGTGAGGCGGTCAGCAACTCGGACGATGCGACGCTGACTGTCACCATTATCAATCTCGCCCACGGCATGGGCCTCAAGGTGGTCGCCGAAGGTGTCGAAACCGAAGGGCAGCTCAACTTTCTGCGGGCCCACGGCTGCGACGAGCTGCAGGGATATTGCTTTGCGCGCCCGCTCGCCGCGGACGCCTGCACGCAGGCGTTGCTCGAGGGCCGCCGGCTGGAGAACCCGCGCGCGACCCCGACGGAAGAGCGGCCCGTAGTGCTGCTGGTCGACGACAACGAGAACGATCTGGTGCTGCTCGAGCGCGCACTCGCCGTCGACGACTTTCGCATCATGACCGCGAGCAATCCGGCCACCGCCTTCGAGTTGCTGGCCCGTCACGGCGCTGACGTCGTGATCAGCGACTACCACATGCCCGGCATGAGCGGCATTGCGTTCCTCAGCAATGTGAGGAAACTGTACCCGGGCGCGGTCCGCGTGGTCGCAACGGGCGGCGGGAATCCGCCGACCTTGACGAGCGCGATCAACAATGCCGGCGTCCACAAGTTCCTTTCGAAGAACTGGGCCCCCGACCGGCTGCGCGCGGAAGTGCGAGAGGCATATCAGCAGCGGTAGGGATTTTCGAGCCCCCCCTTAGGGTATTCACCCGATATGCCAAAGCGTTCGCGTCGCTTATTCTGACGGGCTGGAAATGCGCAATTCCGAATCACGACGGCAAGGGGGTTGCCGAGCGCGATTCGAGGCGGGGAAGGCGGGGGTGGAGGGGCAGCAGGGGGGCGGCGCGGCAGCGTGTGCTGCCGCGCTTTTTTTTGCTGGATCGGTCGGTCGAGGCCTCCCTCTGATCGATTCGGCGACGCCGCTCGGACGGGCTAGTCGGCGAATAGCTGCACCATCAGCTCACGCAGCCACGTGTTCCCCGGGTCGCGCTCGAACCGCTCGTGCCAATGTATACCGACGTCAGCCTTTGGCATCGGCACGGGCAATTTCAGCGATTTCAAACGGCCATCCTGCTCGAGTATCTTAGCCGCGCGTCCGGGGACCGTGAGCACGAGGTCGGTGCGCGCCAGCACCATGGGCACGACGGTGAAGTGCGGCACGCGCAGCGCGATCTTGCCGGTCAGTCCGTGCTCCGCGAGAGTATCCTCTACTACCCGGTGCCCGCCGCCGGGCGAGGAAACCAGCGCATGCGACACGGCGGAGAACTGGCGCTGGCTGAGGGTGCGTCCTATGGCGGGATGGTCGGCGCGCGTCATGCAGACGTAGGCATCGCGAAACAGCAGGTGGGTACGTATGGGCCGCGTGAGCCCCGGCAAAGCACCCACCGCAAGATCGAGCGTTCCGGCGCCAAGTGCGTCCGTGATCTCCTCCAATGCGAGCGCCGTCGCCTCCACCCGCACCCCTGGCGCTACGCGCCGCAATCGCTCGACCAGCGCCGGCAGGAAGACCATCTCCCCGATATCCGACATATGGAAGCGAAAGGTCCGGGTCGAGCCGGCGGGGTCAAAGCCCGAGTTACGCGCCAGCGCCGTTTCGACGAGACCCAGCGCCTGGCGTATCGGGTCGGCGAGGTCCTGCGCGATGGGGGTAGGGCGCATTCCGTCCGGCGTGCGCACGAAGAGTGCATCGCCGAGCAGGCGCCGCAAGCGGGCAAGCGAGTTCGATACCGCCGGCTGCGTGAGACCGAGCCGCGCCGCCGCTAGCGTGACGCTCCTGTCGCGCAGCACTGTGTCGAACACGCGCAACAGATTGAGATCGACATCTTGCACATTCACGGAGATGATTCATAACATATGGATCATCAACTTGACAAATATTGCCACGGCTCCTAACCTCGCTGCAGCCGAAGTCACAAGGGAGGATCAGGCATGAACCGAAGCGCAACGATGATTGCGGCCGCCATCGGCTTCAGCATGCTCGCCCTGCGCGGAGCCGCCTGCGCCCAGGAAGTCACCCTGCGCGCGGTGAGCGCGTTCGCGGAGAACACGGAGTACGTGAGGAAGCTGGAAGGGTTCATCAAGCAGCTGAACGCCGATGGCAAGGGATCGCTGCAGATGACCTTCATCGGCGGGCCCAAGGCGATGCCGCCGTTCGAGGTGGGCAACGCAGTGCGTACCGGGGTGGTCGACGTCGGGATGTCGACCGGCGCGTTCTATACCAACATCATGCCCGAAGCCGATGCGTTGAAGCTCGCGCAGGTGAGCGGGCCCGAGCAGCGCAAAAATGGCGCCTACGAGCTCATCAACAAGATCTGGAACGAGAAGGCGAACATGGCCTATCTCGGGCGCGTCATCGACTTCACGCCGTTTCACCTCTACCTCACGAAGCGGATAGACAAACCCGACCTCACCGGTCTGAAGATACGCGTGACGCCTGTATACCGGGACTTCTTCCAGGCGCTCGGCGCGACCGCCGTGCAGACGGCGCCGGGAGAGGTGTATACGGCGCTGGAGCGCGGCGTGGTTGACGGCTACGGCTGGCCTATCCAGGGCATCTTCGACGGCAACTGGCAGGAGAAAACCAAGTTTCGCGTGGATCCCGGCTTCTACAACGCCGAGGTATCCATCGTCATGAACCTCGACAAGTGGAAGAGCCTCGCCCAGGCGCAGCGCGATCTCCTGATGCGCCACGTCATCGCGCTCGAGAACCAGAACGAGACCTGGCGCAAGCTCAATGAAGAGGACACCAGACGCCAGGCGCAGGCGGGCATCCAGGTCATCACGTTCGACGCGGCGACCTCGAAACAGTACGTGGACAAGGCCTACGAGGTGGGCTGGGCGAGCATCATCAAGGCAAGCCCGCAGTACGGTCCGCAATTGAGAAAGCTGATCAGCCGCTAGGAATCTGCTGCGCTGCGCCCGCCAGATTCCTCATGCAACGCCTTTCCGAGCTCTACGGCCGCCTGTTGACCGCGCTCGCCCTCGCCGGGTGCGCGGTGCTCTTCCTCATGATGCTGGTGATCTGCGTGGACGTTCTCCTGCGCAATATCCGGCTGGTGCCCGGAGTACATGGCCTGCCGTGGGGCAACGAGGTCACGGAATACGCGCTCTATCTCATCACCATGCTCACCGCGCCATGGCTGTTGCGCCAGGGCCAGCACATCCGGGTCGATATCGTGCTGCGGGTGATCCCGCGCGGAATCGCCTGGTACTGCGAATGGTTGTCGGACTTCTGCGCTCTCGTCTGCTGCATCGTCCTCGCCGTCTACGGCTGGAAGGCGGTGGCGGCAAGCAGCGCGATCGGCTCGATGATCGTGAAAACGCTCGCGATACCCGAGTGGTGGGCGCTCGCCCCGTTGCCGGCGGCTTTCGCCCTGCTCGCGATCGAGATGCTGTTCCGGATGCATCGCCTCCATGCGGGCGAGCGCGGGCCGCGCGCGGACGCGGTAACGGCGGCGTAAGAAGATAGCTACGATGTCCTGGCAGGCGGCGGCTTGGCTCATGCTCGGCGGATCCACGGCCCTGATGTTCTTCGGGCTGCCGGTGGCGTTTTCGTTCCTGGTCATCAACCTGATCGGCGCGTTGATCTGGCTCGGCGGCGAACCTGGAGTCGTGCAGCTCGCGCGCAACAGCGTGCAATCGGTGACCAGCTTCGCGCTTACCCCGATTCCCCTTTTCATCCTCATGGGCGAAGTGCTGTTCCACACCGGTCTCGCGGTCAGGGTGATCGACGGCATCGAGCGCCTCATCAGGCAGGTGCCGGGTCGGCTCGCCGTCGTCGCCGTGGTCGCGGGCACGGTGTTCTCGGCGATCTCGGGATCCACCATCGCGACCACGGCAATGCTCGGCAGCCTGATGCTGCCGGTGATGCTCGCGCGCGGCTACCACCCGACCATCGCAACCGGCCCGATCATGGCCATCGGAGCCGTGGATATGCTGATTCCGCCCTCCGCCCTGACCGTGTTGCTGGGCAGCCTGTCCGGAATTTCGATTTCCAAGCTCCTCGTCGGCGGGGTGCTGCCGGGATTGATCCTCAGCGCCATTTTCATCGGATACATCGTGCTGCGCGTGAGACTCGAGCCCGCGCTCGCGCCGAAGACGACGCTTCAGGAGTACCGCGGCTGGCAGAAGTTGCGGCCTTTCCTGCAGTACGTGCTGCCCCTGGTATCCATCTTCGGAGTGGTGGTGGGCGCGATGGTCGCCGGCTGGGCGACGCCTACCGAATGTGCGGCGCTGGGGGCTTTCGCCACGATAGCGCTGGCCGTGCTCTATCGTGCCCTCACCGTCGAGAACCTGCTCAAGGCGCTGCGCGGCACGGCTGCGGTGTCGGGAATGATCCTTTTCATCATCGTCGGCGCGACCACTTTCTCCCAGATCCTGTCCTTTTCCGGCGCGAGCAACGGCCTCGCGCAACTGGTGACGGGGTTCGGGCTGCCGCCGCTCGCGCTGATAGCCGGCATGATGCTGCTGCTGATTTTCCTGGGCGTGTTCGTCGAACAGGTGAGCATGATGATGATTACGCTGCCGATTTACATGCCGATCGTGCAGCAGACGGGCATAGACCTCGTCTGGTTCGGCGTGATGTTCCTCATTTGCATGCAGCTGGGTCTGCTGCTGCCGCCGCACGGGCTGCTGTTGATGACCATGAAGGGAGTCGCGCCGGCGCAGGTTACGATGATGGATATCTACCGGGCGGTAACGCCGTTTGTCGTGATCAGCCTGTGCGTGCTGGCGCTCGTGTTTTTCGCTCCGGCGATTGCGGTGTGGCTGCCGGGGCTGGTCAGCTGACTTTGGGGGGCCGTCTAACCGCCAACGAGCCGCAGGCAGGCGCGGATGAATGGGGCTGATTCTCGAGACCGCTTTCCGGCTGAGGAGTCGTAGTCATGGAACGATCGTTCGACAAAGAGGTGCAGCTGCTCAAGCTGGGTGAAGGCGAGGTCTTTCACGGCGAGGCCATCCTTGCCGTGACCAAGGCGCTGCTGCAGTCGGGCGTCGCCTACGTCGGCGGTTATCAGGGTGCGCCGGTGTCGCACATGATGGACGTGCTGAACGACGCGCGCGACATCCTGGAGACACTCGGCGTGCACGTCGAAACCAATGCGTCGGAGGCCGGCGCTGCGGCCATGCTCGGGGCGTCGATCAACTATCCGCTGCGCGGCGCGGTGACGTGGAAGTCCACGGTCGGCACCAACGTGGCGTCCGATGCACTTTCCAATCTCGCGTCCGCCGGAGTGCGCGGCGGCGCGCTGATCGTGATCGGGGAGGATTACGGCGAGGGCGCCTCCATCATCCAGGAGCGCAGCCACGCCTTTGCCATGAAGTCGCAGATGTGGCTGCTCGACCCGCGTCCGACGCTGCCGAAGATCGTCGAGATGGTCGAGCGCGGTTTCGAGCTCTCCGAAGCATCCAGCACGCCCGTCATGCTGGAGCTCCGTATCCGCGCCTGCCACGTGCACGGCGCCTTCGCGACCCGCAACAACCGCGCGCCGCAATTTTCTAGGAAACGCGTCATCGAGAATCCGGACTTCGATTACGGCCGCATCTGTTTACCGCCAGCGACCTACGCGCAGGAGAAGCATAAGGTCGAGACACGGTGGCCGGCGGCGGTCAAGTTCATCCGCGAGCACGGTCTCAACGAAACTTTCGGCGGCGATCTGGCAGACGTGGGCATCGTCTGCCAGGGCGGAATGTACAACGTTACCGTCCGCTCGCTGCAGCAGCTCGGCCTGGCTGACGTGTTCGGAACCTCGCGCGTTCCCATCCACTGTTTGAACGTGACCTATCCACTCGTGCCCGATGAGATCGTCGCGTTTTGTGCGGGCAAACGCGCGGTGCTCGTCGTAGAGGAAGGCCAGCCCGCCTATCTGGAGGAGGCCGTGCTCGCCACGTTGCGCCGGCACGCTCACCTGCCCGGTGCAGATGGCACCGCGGTGCACGGCAAGGACGTGCTGCCGATGGCAGGCGAGTATACGGGCGAGGTCGTGCTGACGGGCGTAGCGAGGTTCATCGAGAAGGCCGTGCCATCGGGGCTGGCCACCCGCCAGCTCGATGGCCTCCTCGAGTCCATCACGGCGCCCAAGCGCACGGCCGCACGGCTGCTCGGCACCCCGGTCCCGGCGCGCCCGCCCGGATTCTGCGTCGGCTGTCCCGAGCGCCCGGTATTTGCCGCAATGAAGCTGGTCGAGCGCGATCTCGGCAAGTACCACGTATCGGCCGATATCGGCTGCCACACGTTCTCGACGCTGCCGCCGTTCAACCTCGGCCACACGGTGCTGGGATACGGACTGGGACTTGCCTCCAATTCAGCGGTGCAGCCGCTCTTCGGCAAGCGCACGGTAACTATCATGGGCGACGGCGGTTTCTGGCATAACGGGCTCACATCCGGGGTGGCGAACGCCGTGTTCAACAAGGACGATGGCATACTGGTGATCATGAAGAACGGCTACAGCTCCGCGACCGGCACCCAGAACATACCGTCATCGCTGCACCAGGCCGACCACAAGGCGCGCCACATGGGCATCGAGCGCGCTCTGAAGGGGGTGGGCGTCGGCTGGATCAAGACCGTCGACAACTACCGCGTGGGCGAGGTGGCGAAAACGCTGAAGAAAGCAATGACCACGCCCTACAAGGGGCTTAAAGTCATCATCGCCGAGGGCGAATGCCAGCTCGAGCGTCAGCGCCGCGTCCGACCCGCCGCTGCACGCAAGCTGGCGGGGGGAAGGCGCGTCGTCCGGGTCAAGTACGGTGTGGACGAGGATACTTGCACCGGCGATCACTCCTGTATCCGCCTCTCCGGCTGCCCGACCCTCACCATCAAGAGCAACCCCGACCCGCTGCGCCGCGACCCGGTGGCGACGGTCATCGATGGCTGCGTCGGCTGTGGGCTGTGCGGAGAGAACGCCCATGCTGCGGCGCTCTGTCCCTCCTTCTACCGAGCCGAGGTGATCCAGAATCCGAACTTCTGGGACTCCTGCCTCGCACAGCTGCGCGCGCGCGTGATCGGCTGGCTGGCCCCGCGGGGAATGTGATCCCGCCGCCGCGAGGACGCAGAATGCACGCAGACGACCCATGCTGCCCGAGCGCTCGCTGACCATACTCGTCGCCGCGCTCGGCGGCGAAGGCGGCGGCGTGATGGCGGACTGGCTGATCGACGCCGCGGCCCGGTGCGATTACCCGGCGCAAAGCACCTCCATACCCGGGGTCGCACAGAGGACCGGCGCAACCACCTACTACCTGGAGGTCTACCCGGTGCCGCGCGCCGAGCTCGCCGGGCGGGAGCCCGTGATGTCGCTCACTCCCAATCCGGGAAACGTCGATTTCATGGTCGCCTCCGAGCTGATCGAGGCCGGACGCGCCATGCAGAACGGCTATGTGAGCCCGGACCGCACGACGCTCGTCGCCTCGACGCATCGGATCTATGCGACCGGCGAAAAAACGCATGCCGCAGATGGCCGCTTCGACAGCCAGCATGTGATCGATGCCGCGCGCGAACTCGCGAAGCAAGCCATCCTCTTCGACATGCAGCGGCTCGCACAGGAGAACGGCACCGTCATCAACGCCGTGCTGTTCGGCGCTCTCGCGGGGTGCGGCACGCTGCCGCTGCCGCGCGAGGCCTGCGAGCAGGCGATACTGCGATCCGGCAAGGGCGCCGAGGCCAGCCTGCGCGGTTTCGCGGCTGCCTACGAAATCGCCTCCGGAGCGCGGCCGGCGCGGGACGCGCCGCCGGCTACCGCTCCCCGGCTGGAGCAAGCGAGCGAACCCGGCAGCAGTCGCTTGCATGCCCGCATGCAGTCCGAGTTTCCACAGGCGCTACAGGAGGTGCTCGCCCTCGGCGTTGCACGGCTGATCGACTACCAGAACGAAACCTACGCCACACTCTATCTCGATCGCGTGAAATCGATCCTGGCATGCGATGAGGAGCCGTTCCGGGTGGCTGACGAAACGGCCCGGCAGCTCGCCTTGTGGATGAGCTACGAAGACGTCATCCGGGTGGCGGACCTCAAGACTCGCCTTTCCCGGTTCGCCCGGGTGCGCCGGGAATCCGGCGCGCGAGACCACGAGCCTGTCGTCGTAGTCGACTATCTCAAACCGGGCATCGAAGAATTCGCTTCCATCATGCCCGCATGGCTCGGCTGGCGGGTCATGGCCTGGGCAACGAGAAAGGGCAAGCTCGACGCATATCACGCCGGGATGCGCATCAAGACCTCCAGCGTCCTGGGCTGGGTCCTGATGAGGCCGCTCGCGTGGCTGAAGCGGTGGCGGCCGCAGACCTACCGCTTCGAGGTGGAGCAGCGCCTGATCGAGCGCTGGCTGAGGGCGGTGCGCGCAGCCACGCAGCGCGACGCCGCAGGGCTCGCGCTCGAGATCGTGGAACTGGCGGGACTCGTGAAGGGTTACGGCGACACGCACCGGCGCGGGATGGCGAACTTCGTCGCGATACTGGACACGCTCGTCGACAAGCCGACTAGTACCGACCTCGGCGAGTGGGCAGCTGCGATCCGCAGGGCTCGCCTGACGGCCCTCGCCGATCCCGAGAAACCGCTGAAGCTCGATCAGCAGAGCTCAATCGCAGCGCCCCGAAATAGCTGACGCGTCGCAGGAACATTCTATCGAGCTCGCACACGGCACGCCCCGGGAAAAGTTGGGTTGAGCCTGCTAATATTCCGCGGCGCACCGCAGTACGTGAGCAGGAACAACCGGGAGTCGCTTCAGTAGCCTACCGCATCTTGTGTGTGAATCCGTGTCCCGCATTCTCTTCCCCACGACCCTTGTCGGCAGCTACCCGCAGCCCGAGTGGCTGATCGATCGCAAGAAGCTCGCCGGCCGGTTTCCGCCGCGGGTGCGCGCGAAGGAACTCTGGCGCATCGCCGAGCCGTTGCTCGAGGAAGCGCAGAACGACGCCACGCTGCTCGCGATCCGGGCGCAGGAGGAAGCCGGGCTCGACATCATCACCGATGGCGAGATCCGCCGCGAGAGCTACTCCAACCGCTTCGCAACTGCGCTCGAAGGGGTGGACATCGACAATCCCGGCACGGCCCTTGACCGGTCGGGTCATCCCAACCCGGTGCCGCGCGTCATCGGGACGATACGGCGCAGGCATCCGGTCGAGGTCGGCGACGTGAAATTCCTGCGGGCGAACACGAGTAAGCCGATCAAGATGACCGTCCCCGGCCCGTTCACGATGTCGCAGCAGGCGCAGAACGAGTTTTACCCCAGCGAGGCCGAAGCCGCGATGGACTACGCCGCCGCCGTCAACGCGGAAATACGCGACTTACTCGCCGCGGGCGCCGACATAGTCCAGATCGACGAGCCGTACATGCAGGCGCGTCCCGAGAAGGCGCGTCAGTACGGCCTGCGGGCCCTCAACCGCGCGCTCGAAGGGATATCCGGAACGACCGCGGTGCACATCTGCTTCGGTTACGCTGCCGTCATTCACGTGCGGCCTTCGGGATACTCGTTCCTCGGAGAACTGTCCGGCTGCACGTGCAAGCAGGTTTCGATAGAAACCGCCCAGTCGGGCCTCGACTGTGCGGTGCTGCAGCAGCTGCCCGGGAAGAAAATCCTGCTCGGCGTGATCGACCTTAACGATATGACGGTCGAGGCGCCGGAAACGGTAGCCGCGCGCATCCGCCGCGCCCTGCCCTACGTCAAGGCGGAGGACGTTGTCGTCGCGCCCGATTGCGGGATGAAGTACCTGCCGCGCGAGGTCGCTTACGGCAAAATGAAGGCGATGGTCGCCGGCGCGCGGATCATGCGTGAGGAATGCGCCGGCCATGGATCTTCGTGAGATCCCCGGACGGGTGACCCACATTACTCGGGAGTGATCCCGGCCGCCTTCACTACCTTGCGCCAGCGCGCGAGGTCTGTGACGAGATGGCGAGTGAACTCCTCGGGGGTAGTGCCGACACCTTCGCCGCCGTCGGTGGCAAGCTTCTCCTGCAGGTCCGGAGCTTTGGCGGCTTTCACGAGCTCGGCGCTCAGCCGGTTGAGTATCGCCGGCGGCAGGCCCGCCGGAGCGAGCCAGCCGTGCCACGTGCTGTTCTCGTAGCCGGACACGCCCGATTCCGCGACAGTCGGCAGGTCGGGCAGCACCGTGGAGCGCTGCGCGGTCGTCACCCCCAGCGCCCGCACCCGGCCGGCTTTCACGTAGGGCAGCACCGACAATACGTTGCCGAACAGCATTTGCACCTGGCCCGCCACGAGATCGACCAGTCCCGGTCCCGTGCCCTTGTACGGGATATGCGTGATCTTGACGCCGGCCAACATCTGAAACAGCTCGAACGCGAGGTGGGTGGAGCTGCCGACCCCGGCCGAGGCGGAAGCCAAGCCGCCGGGCCTGGCCTTGGCGAGCGCGAGCAGCTCCCTCACCGACTTCACCGGCAGCGACGGGTGCACGATCAGCAGGAACGGCGCCTGCGCGACGAGCGAGATCGGGGTGAAGTCCCTGATCGGATCGTAGGGAATCTTCGGATAGAAGAGCGGCGTCGTGGTATAGCCGCCCGCCACGCCGAGCAGGGTATAGCCGTCCGGAGGCGATTTCGCGACGATCGTATAGGCGATCGTCGCGCCGGCGCCGGCCCGGTTCTCCACCACGAACGAGCGGCCGGTACTTTCCGAGAGCTTTTGCGCGAACAGCCGCGCCTGGATGTCGGTCGCGCCGCCCGGCGCGAGCCCGACGAGGACGCGCACCGGGCGCGACGGATAAGCGTCCTGCGCCGCCGCCGCAACCGGCAGCAGCACCGCGCAGAAAGGCACCAATCGGAGGCCTGGGCGTAATGTCATGCAGTAGCAGCCACGTTCGATCAGTCACGCCCTACCAGTCACGCTGCATCAGCTGAGCCCGCACCGCCCATAGAGCCGCACCGCGTTGTCCCAGAAGAGCTTGCGCTTGCGCGCTTCCGGCAGATCCCAGCCCATGACGGTATCCACGGACTTCGGGAAGTGGCTTTCCCCGTGCGGGTAGTCGGACGCGTACATGAGCACGCCGTCGCCGACGAAATCGAGCACCGAGCGCGTGATCTTGACCCCCTCCGGGATCTCGATGCTCTGAAAATAGCGGCCCGACAGTACGTACTCGCTCGGCTTTTGCTTGAGCGGCGGCAGCGCCGCCTTGATGGTTTCCGCGTGCTCGTCGATGCGCATCATCCAGAACGGGAGCCAGCCGTGCCCGGCCTCGAGCGTGCCGATACGCAACTTCGGATAGCGGTCCATCACGCCGCTGCCGATGAGCGCCGCCATGTTGCGCATGCCGCACCACGGGTGCGCGGCCGAGCGCTGGAGCCAGAGATTGTCCCAGTTGTCCTGGCCGCCCGGCGCGTACGGCGGCATCACGGTGAACGTGTGCAACACCACCGCGAGGTCCAGCTCGGCGCACTCGGCCCAGATCGGTTCGAGGCTGGGATCGTCGAGCGGCATGCCGTACGGCGCGTAGGCGAGGACACCCCAAGCCCACCGCGCCTTGCCCCAGCGCCGTATTTCCTCGACGCTGCCCGCGACGTCGCGCCCGCACGCGAGCAGCACCCCGCCGAGGCGCGCGGGATATGCGCCGCAATAGTCGTGCATCCAGCGGTGATAGGCGCGATACATGCCGAGCTCCAGGGCCGGATCGTCGGTCGTCCACGTGCCGAACCATCCCGAGGGGAGCGTCAGGTTGACGTCCACGCCTTCGTAGTCGAGGTCCTTGATGCGTTCCGCTGGATCGTGATCGCCGCGCGGCGAGACCTCGCGCTCCTTCTTGACGCCGGTGAAACCGGCCATGTATCCGGCCGGGGTCTCGTCCGGCTTCGCCGTGCCGAGGCGACGGCGGTAGCGGCGTTGGCCCTTGTTGTAGGTCTGGTGCCCGTGCTTCCCGACCGAGTGGTACTCCTTCCACTCCGGCAAGCGTTTCTTCTCCGCCTCGGTCAGGTAGCCCGACAGCACTTCCATGTACGGTCCGACGTGGGTGTCGGAATCGAAGATCTTGTAGCCGTTTCTCGCCATATCGAAGTCTCCTCAATCGGCCCCGACCGGGCCGGTTACGCGAATCTCGTCGCCTTCCACCGCAAACACGTGATCGTAGCCCTCGGAAACCCATTCCATGAAACGCACTGCGTCGTCGAAGCGCGAATCGCCGCGGCGCAGCACCTCCGGGCGCAGCTGCCGGTCGATCAGCACCGGCAGGAAAGACACGGCCTTCACGCCGTCGCGCGACAGGACCGCTTTCGCGATCAGGCTGCGCTTGGCGTCCTCGCCGTACGAGAGCCGCGGATAGTCCGGATCCAGCACGACGTTGTAGCGCCGTGCGAATTCGGCCGCCTTCTCGGGTGTCTTCGCAGCCGACGACATGATGAAGTTGCTGAGGCTGTAGAAGCAGACCTTGCCGCAGTGGGTGCCGATCGCCTTCGGGGTGTGCGCGTGATGACCCAGGATCAGATCGGCGCCGGCCTCGAATGCAGCCCGGGCGACGGCTGGCTGGTAATCCGCAATCATGCGCGGAATGAAATGCACGCCCCAGTGCAGCGACAGGACGACGACGTGCGCCGCTCTCTTGGCAGCGGCGATATCCGCCGCCATGCCCGCGAGGTCTTCCTCGTACGGAACCGTGACGACTTTGGGCGGCACGCCGGCCTGGTAGTCGAAGGATTCATAGTACGTATGTGCGCGCAGCGGCGCGATGCCGGCGCGGTCGCGTTCTGCCGCATAGCCGGCTTGCAGGATAGAACAATAGGCGAGGAAGGCGACTCGCACACCCTTGCGCTCGACGATCGCGGGCTCGCGCGCCTCGCGCAGATTGCGACCCACGCCGACGACCTGCATGCCGCGCTCCCGAAACAGGCTGGCGGTGTCGAGCATCGCCTCTTCGCCCCAGTCCATCGCATGATTGCTTGCCAGCGAAACGACGTCGAAGCCGCAGTCGGTGAAAACCGATGCCATGTGCGGCTTCAAACGGCTGTGGCCGCCGCCGGAATGCACCTGGAGGGCGCCCCGCTCCGAGTACACGCGCTCGACTTGGCCAAAACGGATGTCGGCAGCGGCAAGTGTCGGCCGCGCCAGCGCGGAGTAGGCGTCCATCGGCTCGTGTATGGGACCGACGTCGCCGACACCCATCAACATTACGCTGTTGTCCATACACCCTTATCTCGTCACTTCTTGTATTTTTCGAGCATGGCGCCCGAGAAATATCGTTGCTCGAGCTCGCGCTGCTTTTCCCCGCCTTCGCCGTCCGGTCCAGGATCCGGGCGCGGATAGGGCCGGTCCTTGCGGCTCGCCTGAAAATCCTCCCACGCGGCGATTCCGCGCTTCTGGAAGTCCTCCATGAAATCCCATAGGGCGGCCCACATGACCTGGTGCGTGAAACCGGGATACCACGCGATGTTGACGCCAAGCGCAAGATGCTCGTCCAGCCCGAGATAGCGCGGCAGCTTCCCTTTCATGAACGAGAGCGGGCCCCGCACTGCGGCGCGTGCGCGCTTGATCTCGTCCACCGTGTGCGGAGATTCCAACTGCACCCAGTCCGCTCCGGCGTCCTTTTCGTAGGCCTGGAGCCGCTTGATGCAGTCCTCGAGGCTGCTGTTCGCCGCATCGCGCGCGTAACACTGGGCCATGACGACAAAATCGGGATCGAGCTCGTTCTTCATGTCCACCGCGGCGCGGTAGCGCGCGATCGCCTGCTCGAGCGGCACCACCTCCATGCCGGCGCTTTGCGTCCTGCGCTTGCCCTCGATCGGCTGATCGTCGATGCGCACCCCGGCGATGCCCGCGCGTATGCACTCGCGGATCATGCGCCGCACCGCCATGATTCCGCCGTGACCGGTATCGCCATCGAGGATCACCGGGAAGTCGACGCTCTGCGCGATCCAGCCTGCGATCTGCACGCATTCGGTCATCGTCGCCGTGCCGACGTCTGCGAGCCCGGTGTAGGAACCCACCACGCCGCTGGTGCCGACGAATCCCGCCTCGCAGCCGGCCCGCTCCATGATGCGCGCGTGCGTCGCCGTCGGCGGATGCAGCACGACCAGCACCTTGCCTTGACGATGGATAAGCTGCTTCAACCGAGTTGTCTTCTTCACGCTCGTCACCGGTTATTCGTCACTGATTTTTCGAACCGCCAGGCATTGTTCGCTCATTACGCGTACTGATCACATGTCACCGCCGCGAGGCTGACGCTGGCGCCTACTTCACGACTTCCCGTTTGAGGGTGTAGCGCTGCAGAGCGCGCTCGTCCACCACGATACCCAGTCCCGGGCCGGTTGGGGGGGTGACATATCCGTCCTGGATAGCGAAGTCGGTCTGCGGCACCAGCGGATCAGGGCCCAGCACGCCGAGCCCGAACACGAATTCCGCCGCGGGCATGACGTGCCGCTCGGCACAGCTCGCGTAGAAATGCGCTCCGGCAGCCGCCTCGAGCTGGCAGAGCACCGCGAGCCCGCCGATGTTGAGCTGGATGCCGGCGGCTTCGGCCACCGCCGCAATTTTCTTTGCGGCGCGCAAGCCGCCCATCTTGTAGAGCTTGACGCAGAACACGTCCACCGCATCCGCTTTCGCCAGAGCGTACGCATCGCCGAGCGTCATGACCCCTTCGTCGGCCATCAGCGGTACGCCGCCCAGCTCTCTGCGGATCGCGGCCATGCCCGCGATGTTCTGGCGCTTGACCGGCTGCTCGAGATAGTCCAGGCGATGCGGCGTGACTTCCCGGATGACTCTTATCGTCTCGGACACCGTCCAGCCCTCGTTCGGATCGATACCGATCGCCGCTTCGGAGCCGATCGCCTTGCGCACCGCGACGAAGTTCTTCACGTCACGCTGCCACCCGCCCCTGCCGCCGGCCTTGAGGCACAGCACCTTGATGCCGAATTGCTTCATCGCGCGCTCGGCGTCCTCGATCATCTTTGCGGGGTCGGCTGCCATGCTGACCGACCACTCGAGGGGTATGCGCTCCTGGCACAAGCCGCCCAGCAGCTTGTAAGCGGGAAGCTTGAGCGCCTTGCCCGCGGCGTCGTGCAGCGCGTGGTCGATGGCTGCGCGCGCGTTCATGTTGGCGGGCAGCCCCTGGTCGAACATGGCGAGCGTCGACTCGAAGTCGAGGATTTCCTTGCCGAGCAGGCGCGGACCGTAGACGTCGGTGATAGCGCCCACCATGCTGTGGACCGTGTCGGGCATGAAGTGTCCCGGGCTGATCGGCCGGATTTGCCCGTAGCCTGTCACTCCGTCGGCATGGATCTTTACCAGCACCGGCTTCCCGAGCAGCGTGCCCGACGCGCCGGTGTCGTACGCGCCGCTGGAGACCTCGCGCTGCAGGCGGACGGTCAAGTCTGTGACTAACACCTCGATGCGGTCGATCGGCACGGCGCTGCCTCTGCGAGTAATGAGATCCTTGCTTCGCGGTGGATACGCCTTGCTGCCCGTGACCGCTCGTCCTTAGGCGACGAGCAGCGCCGCGCGGCCGGTGACAAGTCCCCTCTCCAGCCGCTGGTGGATCGCCTCGGCTTGCACGAGCGGCGCTTTTTCCGTCACCAGCGGCCAGACTTCGCCGCGCGCGACCAGGTCGAGGGAATCGAGCACCTCCTGGCGGGTAGCGTAGCGGCTGCCGAGCAGCTCGATCTCCTTCTGCAGCATCGCGCGCGGATCCGCCGTGAACGGCTGGCTGTTGCCGCCCAGCGTAACCAGGCGGCCGCCTTTGCCGAGCGCCCCCGCCGCAGCCTCCAGTGTGGCGGTCGATGACACGAAATCGATCGCGACGTCCACACCCTTGCCGCCGGTCAGCTCCAGCAGCTGCTCGACCACCTTGCCGTCGGAAGCGTCGACCGTCGCATCCGCGCCGGACTTGAGGCATGTTTCGAATTTTGCCGCCATTACGTCCACCGCAATCACCTTGCGCGCGCGCGCCCAGCGCGCAAGCTTGAGCATGTGCACGCCCAGCCCGCCGCCGCCGCCGAACACGGCAACGGTGTCCTGCGCGGTTACGCGCGCCCGGCGCAGCACCTTGACCGGGGTGGCGATCGCGTCGGTGATGACACCGACTTCGGCGGGATGCTTGCGCCAGTCGAGGCCCGGCGGAAGCTTGAGGAAATTTCGAGCCGGGAGCCTGATATACTCGGCGTAGCCTCCGTCCACATCGCGGCCCACATAGCCGCCGAAGTGCTCGCACAGCGTTTCGCGGTTGACGCGGCACCAGTGGCACTGACCGCAGGTGAGGTAATAGTACGCCGTCACCGGGTCGCCCGCCTTGAGGCTGGTCACGCCGGCTCCGGTTGCGACGATCTCCCCGGTAATCTCGTGCCCGATGACGCGCGGGTATTCCACAGGCGTTCGGCCGGCGCGGGTATGGTGGATCGTGAGCCCGGCGCCGCAGGCGAGCACGCGCGCCACCGCCTCGTTCGGGCCCGGCACCGGATCCGGTACGGTCTCCAGAACGAATGGCGCGTTCTTGGCTCTAAGCACCATCGCCTTCACGGCGAGGTCCCAAGTTCAAACATGTGTAACAGATTCCCTGTATGATCGGCGCCGGACATTGTAACCGGGCCGCTTTTCAGGAGCAGACTGTTGACGATCATCGAGGTCATACGCGAAGCCAGCGCCGAGCAGGAGATCTTCGCTTTGCTTACCGCCTACGTCGAGGCGGTACGTTACGGCGATAAATTCCATACCCTGCCTTGGCGGATGCGTGACCTGCCGCTCGCCAGTGTGGACAACCTGGCAGAGCGGGTCGAAGGACTCAGGGAGGGGCTCGGCGCAACCGACGTGCTGACCCGCCCCCTCATCAAGGAAGCATTGGATATATTCGTCGTCGCCCTGGATCGCCTCCACTCCCTCGAGCAGGAAAGGCTGTGCCAGACCGCGTGAGGCGCTTACCTTCCGCCGCGCGCACCCTCGAGCTCCCGCCGGGCCTTTTCCACTGCCTCGTCGAGACCCTTTTGGCGCTGCCAGTACTCGTCCGTAAGGCGCGATGCCCCACCTGCGGTGCCGAGGCGCTCGCCCGGCAGCGGTTCCTGGCCGGCAACCCGTTTGGCCTCCGCCTCACGCAATGCCGTCTCTGCCGCGCGCACCCGGTCGGTTCCTGCATCGCTGCTTGAGCGCTCGGCTTCGAACTGCTTCACCGCCGCTGCTTCCTTCGGCGTTGAAGTCACTATGCCCTTGTTGGAGGTGTCCGGCTTGGTCGCCTCCACCTTAACCGCACCCGGCGCCGGCTTGTCACCGTAGACGACGCGACCGTCCGGCATCGTGGACTTGTAGAGCATCTGGGCGAGCGCGGGCTGGGCGAGCACCGCGGCGAGCAGCATCGACACGGCTGACAGGGTGCTCTTCAGCATGTTCCTTGCCTCCTGGAATGTGCTATTGCACCGTCGTTCCGGGACGGAATCGATTATAACGATGGTGGTGCAGCGTGCCTATTTTCCCGCACGCAGTTTCTCCAGCGCGGTTCGTGCTTTCGCCACCGCCTGCTCGAGCCCCCGCTGGCGCCTCGCATACGCGGCGGTCACGCGGCTCGTGCCGTCCGGCGCACGGAGGAGCTCGCTTTCCAGGGGCTCCTTGCCTGCGGCGAGGGCGGCCTCGGCGTCCTGGAGCGCTTTTTCGGCATCGGCCAGCTTCTGCTGCGTTACCTCCTGGTCGACGCGCTGCTTTTCCTTCTGTTTCGCCACGGCATCCTCGCGCGGCGCAAGGGTCGGCACACCTTTCTTGGCCACGGGCGGCTTCGTCTGCTCCACCTGGACTGCGCCCTGCACCGGTTGGTCGCCATAGATCACCCGCCCATCGGGCATGGTGGACCGGTAGAGTTGCTGCTGTGCCGGGGCCCCATGGAACACGAGCAGGAGCCAGGCAAGCGAGGCCATCGCCGCAGAACGCCGGAGCGTGCTATCGATCTTCGTGGCAGGACGCATGCGACACCTGTGGGTAACCGGGCCAGAATACCACGCTCGCGTGCATCGCCGGCATCGCATCCGGTTAAAATAGCCGCTTTCGCGAGCCGCACGCACCGCCGTCCGGCCTTGTTCCGCTCCCCGTAGCCATTCCCAATGTCAAAGAACCCGGCCGGCGCCATCACCATACGCGGCGCGCGCCAGAACAATCTGAAGAATCTCTCGCTCGAGCTGCCGGCGAACGAGCTGATAGTGGTCACCGGCGTCTCCGGCTCGGGCAAGTCCTCGCTCGTATTCGATACGCTCTACGCCGAGGGCCAGCGGCGCTACGTCGAGACGTTCTCGCCGTACGCGCGGCAGTTCCTCGACCGCATGGACAAGCCGCAGGTGGACGCGGTCGAAGGCATCCCGCCCGCGATCGCCATCGACCAGACCAATCCGGTGCGTACCTCGCGATCGACCGTGGGCACCATGACGGAGCTCAACGATCACCTGAAGCTCCTCTTCGCGCGCGCCGCCCGGCTCTTCTGCCGCGGATGCGGCCACAGCGTATCGCGCGATACGCCCGATTCGATATATGCCAGCCTCGCCTCCCGAGCAAAGACCGCGGGGGATCCGCGCATCGTCGTCACCTTCCCAGTGACCGTCCCGAGGAACTTTGCGGAGGCCGAGGTAAAGGAGCTTCTCGAGCGCCAGGGCTACACGCGCGTGCACACGAAGACCGGCGATACTCTGGAGGTCGTCCAGGACCGGGTCCGTCTTTCCAGCGCCGAGCGCGCGCGCGTGATCGAGGCGCTGGAAGCGGCACTGCGGGTCGGCCAGGGGCGCGTCAACATCTACCCGGTTGCCGACGACGGGAGTCATCCCTCACTCCACATCCCTCATCCCTCGCCATGGCGGTACTCCACGGCCCTGCATTGCCCCGATTGCGACATTCATTACGCCGAACCCACGCCGAGCCTGTTCTCGTTCAATTCGCCGGTCGGCGCGTGCGAGGTGTGCCGCGGCTTCGGGCGCGTGATCGGCGTGGACTACGGACTGGTCATTCCCGATGAATCGAAGACGCTGCGCGAGGGCGCGATCCGGCCGTGGCTGTCCGAGTCCTACCGTGGCTGGAACGACGACCTCGTCGCGTACGCAAGAAAGCGCGGCGTGCCCCTGGACGCTCCGTGGTGCGAGCTCACGCGAGAGCAGGGCCAGTGGGTGATCGACGGCGATCCCGGCTGGGTGAGCTGGCGCAAGTCCTGGCCGGGGAGCTGGTACGGCGTTGGCCGTTTCTTCAAGTGGCTGGAGCGCAAGGCGTACAAGATGCACGTGCGGGTGCTGCTCTCCCGCTATCGCGCATACACGCCGTGCGAAGCCTGCGGCGGGGCGCGGCTGAAGAACGACACCTTGGCCTGGCGTCTCGGAACGACGGCGGACGCGGACGCGGTCCTCGAGCCCGCCCGGCGATTTGTGCCGAGCGGCACGACAGTGGGCCCGGATCGACTCGCGCAGCTGCCTGGGCTCACCGTGCACGACCTGATGCTGTTGCCGATCGACAGAGCGCGCACGTTCTTCCAGAATCTCCGGCTTCCGGCGCCGCTCGACGAGGCGACGGATCTGCTGTTGACCGACATCCGCGCGCGGTTCTCCTACCTTGCCGAGGTCGGGCTGGGCTATCTCACACTCGACCGCCAGTCGCGCACGCTCTCCGGCGGAGAGGTGCAGCGCATCAACCTCACCACTGCGCTCGGCACTTCGCTCACCAACACGCTGTTCGTGCTGGACGAGCCCTCGATCGGATTGCATCCGCGCGATATGGGCCGCGTGATCGGCATCATGCAGCGGCTGCGCGATGCGGGAAATTCACTGGTCGTGGTCGAGCACGAGCCCCAGATCATGCTTGCCGCCGACCGCATTCTCGATCTCGGTCCGGGACCGGGCGAGCGCGGCGGCGAGGTGGTGTACTTCGGCTCTCCGGAGGCGCTCAAGCGATCTGGCACGCTCACGGCGGAATACCTTTCCGGTCGCAAGCGTGCCGGCGGCGGGTCGCGCTCGTTCGATGTCAGCAGGACCTCGCGCATCGAGATCCGCGGCGCGGCGGAGCACAACCTCAGAGACATCGACGTGACGATCCCGCTCGGGCGCCTGGTATGCATTACCGGCGTGTCAGGCTCGGGCAAGTCCACGCTGATGCAGGACGTGCTCTACGCGGCGTTGCGCAAGGCGAAGGGCAAGCCCACCGAGACGCCGGGGAAGCACCGGGCGCTGAAGGGCCACGAGCGCATCGGCGAGGTCGTGCTGGTGGACCAGTCGCCGATCGGGCGCACGACGCGATCGAATCCGGCAAGCTACGTCGGAGCGTTCGACGCGATCCGCCGGCTGTTCGCCGCGGCGCCCGCGGCCATCGAGCGGCGCTATACCGCAGGCACGTTCAGCTTCAACTCCGGCAACGGCCGCTGTCCCGCCTGCAGCGGCAACGGATACGAGCACATCGAGATGCAGTTCCTGTCCGACGTCTACCTGCGCTGCCCGGACTGCAACGGCCGGCGCTACCGGCCGGAAGTGCTGGAGGTGAAGCTCGAAGGCGGCCATGGGAAATTGAGCGGACAGATGAAGTCGATCGCGGACGTGCTCGAGCTGACCGTCAGCCAGGCGCTCGCCTTCTTCGGCGGCGCCCGCGAGGTCGAGTCGGCGATGCGGCCGCTCGCGGACGTCGGCCTCGATTACCTGCGCCTCGGCCAGCCCGTACCGACGCTTTCCGGGGGCGAGGCGCAGCGCCTGAAGCTGGCGGGCTACCTTGCCGACGCCGCGCAGCGCCGCCCCGACCGGTCCCCGCGCTCGGGTCACGGCTCACTGTTCCTGTTCGACGAGCCGACTACGGGGCTGCATTTCGACGACGTGGCGAAGCTGTTGCGCGCTTTCCGCAAGCTGCTTGCGGCCGGCCACTCGCTGGTCGTGATCGAGCACAACCTCGACGTCATCCGCGCCGCCGACTGGATCATCGACCTCGGCCCCGAGGGCGGAGATGCCGGTGGCGACGTCGTCGCTACCGGCACACCGCACGACATCGCCGCTCATCCGTCTTCGCACACGGGGCGGGCCCTGCGCGAGTACGAAGCGGCTCTCGGCGATCCCCCTGCGCCGGCAGCAGAGGAGCCTCGCACAACGGCACTGGCCGCTCGCCACCCAACGCTCATCACCCAACACTCGATTCAGGTGCACCATGCGCGCGAGCACAATCTGAAAAACATCGACGTCTCCATCCCGCGCGACCGCTTTACGGTGGTGACCGGCGTCTCCGGCAGCGGCAAATCCACGCTGGCCTTCGATCTCGTGTTCGCGGAAGGGCAGCGCCGCTATCTCGAATCGCTCAACGCATACGCGCGCCAGTTCGTCGAGCCGGCGACCCGGCCCGACGTGGACGCGATATTCGGTATTCCTCCGACCGTCGCGATCGAGCAGCGCACGAGCCGCGGCGGGCGCAAGAGCACGGTGGCGACCTTGACCGAGATCCACCACTTCCTGCGGCTGCTGTTCATGAAGCTCGGCACTCAGTACTGCCCGCAGTGCGACACCGCCATCGAGCCGCAAAGCGTGGAGGCGATCGCGGCGCGCATTGTGCGCGACTACCGCGGCTCGCGCGTCGGGCTGCTCGCGCCGCTGGTGATCAATCGCAAGGGCTACTACACGGATCTCGCCAAATGGGCGCGCGGCAAGGGCCACACTCACCTGCGGGTCGATGGCCGCTTTGTTCCGACCGAGCGCTGGCCGCGGCTTTCGCGCTTCCACGAGCACACCATCGAGCTGCCGGTCGCCGATGTGCGCGCTGCGCCGGATAACGAGCCCGCGCTGCGAGCGGCGCTGCACCGCGCGCTGGACCACGGCAAGGGCGTCGTCCAGGTCATCGCACCGCTCGAGGCGCTCGAGCATGCGATGACGAACGGCGATGCAACGCTCGCTCGCGTGACGGAAACGGTGTTCTCGGTCAAACGCGCCTGCCCCTCGTGCGGCACGAGCTTTCCCGAGCTCGATCCACGGCTGTTTTCCTACAACTCGCGCCACGGCTGGTGCACGGCCTGCTACGGCACCGGCATGCGGCTCGCGGGTTTCGACGAGGAGCAGACCGGCGAGGAGATCTGGTGGAACGCGTGGTACGAGGGCGAGTCGATTCCGTGTGAAGCGTGCGCGGGAAATCGACTTAACAGGATCGCGCTGGCGGTACGCTTCAAGGGGCATTCCATTGCCGATCTTTCACGAATGTCCGTATCGGCTATAGAGAAATTCGTAAGCGATCTCCACCTCGAGGGCCGCGAGGGGGACATTGCGCGGGATATCGTGGCCGAACTGAAAAGCCGCCTCGCCTTTCTGCGCGAGGTGGGCTTGTCGTATCTCGCTCTCGATCGCGCCGCGCCCACGCTCTCCGGCGGCGAGGCACAGCGCATCCGGCTCGCGGCGCAACTCGGCTCCAACCTGCGCGGCGTCGCCTACGTGCTCGACGAGCCAACCATCGGTCTGCACCCGCGCGACAACCGCATCCTGCTCGATACCCTGGAGAAGCTCAAGGCGAAGGGCAACACCTTGATCGTGGTGGAGCACGACGAGGAGACGATACGCCGCGCCGAACACGTGCTCGATCTGGGACCGGGTGCCGGCAACCGCGGCGGCGAGGTGGCGGCGGCGGGAACGATCGCCGATCTCATGCGCTCTCCCGCGTCGCTCACCGGACGGTTTCTCGCGCATCCGCTGCGGCATCCACTGCACAGGCGACGCTCTGCGGCAGGCGCCCCCCCGGTGCTGGAGATTTCGGGCGCGAGCCTGCACAACCTGAAAAACCTGGATCTGCGCATGCCGCTCGGCAGGCTCGTGGTGGTAACGGGCGTGTCAGGGTCGGGCAAGTCCACGCTCGCTCGCGACGTTTTGTACGAAAACCTCCGGCGCCTGGTGGCCGAGCGCCGCACGCGGCGCTCGAAGGCGGACGGAAGAAGAAGGGAGGGAGGAAAAGCAGCCGACCACGCGCTTGTTCCTCGTCGCTCCTCGCAGAACTTGGTCGGCTGCCGTTCGATAAACGGCGCCGAGCAGCTGGGCCGCGTGCTGGAGGTGGATCAGACGCCGATCGGCAAGACTCCCCGCTCGTGCCCGGCGACCTACGTCGGTTTCTGGGACCAGGTGCGGCGGCTCTACGCGGAAACTACCGAATCGCGCATGCGCGGCTACACCGCTTCACGCTTCTCGTTCAACACGGCGGGCGGCCGCTGCGAAGCGTGCGAAGGCCAGGGCCTGAAGCGGATCGAGATGTCATTCCTGCCCGACGTCAAGGTGACTTGCGAATCCTGCTGCGGCGCGCGCTTCAACCCCGAGACGCTCGCAGTGCGTTTCAAGGAGAAGAGCATTGGCGAAGTGCTCGCCATGAGCGTGGACGAGGCCGTCGGCTTCTTCTCCGCGCACCCGTCCATACGCCACGCGCTCACACTGCTCCAGGACGTGGGGCTGGGTTACCTGACCCTGGGCCAGCAGAGCCCGACCCTCTCGGGCGGCGAGGCGCAGCGGATCAAGCTCGTAACGGAGCTTTCCAAGGTCCGCGGGAACGGAAATGACGCCGCGGCACGACCCGGGCGCGACGGGGCGCAGATGCACGCCCTGTACGTGCTCGACGAGCCGACCGTCGGACTGCACATGGCGGACGTCGAAAAGCTCACGCAGGTGCTCCACCGGCTCGTGGATGCGGGCAATACTGTGGTAGTGATCGAGCACAATCTCGACGTCATTGCCGAGGCCGACTGGGTCGTCGACCTCGGCCCGGAAGGCGGCGACGCGGGTGGGCGCGTCGTTGCGGAAGGTGCGCCGGAAACGGTGGCCCGGGCGCCTGAGCGCAGCCATACGGCGCGCATCCTGGCGGGATTCCTGCGCGAGCGCGGCGCTATAGGATCGTCAGCACAGGCCGCACAGCTTCAACGACGATCAGCGTGACAGCTGCAATCTTTCTGTCAAGCCGCGCCGCGCTCAACTGCGCGCGATGCGTGCCGGGCGCGGTTGGTTTCACGGCGCTGTTGCTGTTCGTCTTTGCCTTGCCGCAGCCGGCTTTTTCGGTCGAGCCCCCGGCACCGCGATACGCCACGGTGCCTGCAAGCCCCGACGGCATCGGCAAGACCTACATGGGGCGCGAGATCGCGCACGTCATGGGCTTCCTCGGCGCCCCGTGGCTGGAGCGCCCCGAACGCGCGCAGGAGGAACGCCCGGAGCTGCTGCTGAGCGTCCTGGAACTGAAGCCCGGCATGAAGGTAGCCGATATAGGCGCGGGCACCGGATACTACGCGTGGCGCATCGCGCAGCGCGTAGCCCCGGCCGGAACGGTGTATGCAGTCGACGTGCAACCCGAGATGAAAAGCCGGCTCGAAGAGCAGATGGCGCAGCGCGGCGCTACCAACGTGAAAGCGATACTGGGAACGCCCACGGATCCGCGTCTGCCCACGGCAACCCTTGATCTCGCGGTCATGGTGGATGTCTATCACGAGTTCGAGTATCCGTATGAGATGCTGGCCGCGATCACGCGCGCCCTCAAGCCCGGCGGACGGCTCGCCTTCGTCGAGTACCGGGCCAACGATCCGGAGGTACCTATCAAGCTGCTGCACACGATGACCGAGGAGCAGGTGCGCAAGGAAGCCGCGGCGCAACCGCTCGAATGGGTTAAGACCGTCCGCGACCTGCCGTGGCAGCACGTGATCGTGTTTCGTAGAACGCGATAGCCGGGCACGAACGGTAAGCGGTGAGCGGCCTGCAGTGAACGGAAACTCCTTAGCGCGACGCCGGTGGTCGATATCGCGATCACCGGCGCCGCGTAAAGCGGCAGATTCTCCGCGCAATTCGCGTGGCCGCGGTGCGCGCGGCTACCTCACTGCACGATGGGCGCCAGCGCCGCGCCGATGCGCGCGGATTGCTCCGGGGTGATCATGTCGCCGAGGATGGCGACGAACCGCGGATCCTCGACCCCGGAGACGATGTACTGCCAGCGGTAGGCCCTGAGCACCCCGGCGCGGAGCCGCTCTATTTCCCCCGCGGTGAAGCGTCGGCCGCAGATCTTCATGAAGTAGTCCGCGTCCGCGCCGGCCTGCAGCTGCAGCAGTCCGTCCACGGCGCCCACCAGTGCGATCAGGTCGTCAACCGCCCGGTCGCGCTCCGGCGCGGAGAGGTTCGCGTTTTCGCGGCGCCATTCCAGCTCGTCGAGGATCGCGTGCTGCGATTCCTCGCGCGCATGATGGAAAAACACGTCCTTATACAGGTCGGAGAGATCGGTGTCCCGGTCGATGCTCGCATGGTAGTGGGCGAGCACGAACAGCTCGATGTGGCAGATCAACGCAAGCACCGCCCAGGTGGGTTTTCCGAGGACCGCCGCGGCGACTTCGTTCGGCTGCGGCAGGAAGCCGTAGCCTGCAGGCATGCCTTCCGCCGCCAGGCGCTCGACGCGCCGGAACAGCTCCTGATGCTTCAACTCCTCGTCGGTGAAGCGCACGAGCGCTTCGAGCTTGACCTGGTCGCCGAGCCAGTGCTCGCGGCTCACCTCGAGGACCTTCGCGCTGATGAAGCGCTCGACGAGCCCGAACATGTTGGCATAGGTGCGTCCCTGTATCTGCGAGAGCAGGCGCCGCTCGCCTGCGCCCAGAAAGTCGAGCTCGTGTACTTTCGAGATGCCGTCGGGCAGGAATTTCCTTGAAAAATCGAAGCGCCGCCCGCGGATCACGTCGCGGTCGATATCCCAGCGGATGCGCTTCGAGACTTCGATGCACTTGGCATAGCGCCCGGCATCGGCTTGCTCCATGGTGTGCATGAGTATCTCCTTATGTGAAGTTGTCCTTGTCCGCGCGCCGGTTCTTACCCGGCCTCCGGACGCGGTGCTAGTATCGGACGCGACCCGGCGCCGGCCCATGCCCAAGCCTCCGGACTTCTTGCCCGGAACGCCGGATCTGGGGGAGGAGCGATGGACGCGCTGTCGGATGTGCTGAGAATCGTGCGGCTGACGGGTGCAGTGTTCATGGATGCCGAGTTCACCGACCCGTGGTGCATCGGCGAGCCCTCAGGCGTCGAGGTTTGCATCGAGCACATGCCCGGCGCACAGCATGTCGTGATCTATCACCTGGTAACGGAGGGCAAATGCGATGTGGCGGTCCCCGGCGGTGCATCCGCTACCGCCAGGACGGGCGATCTCATCGTCATCCCGGGCGGCGAGTCGCATGCCCTTGGCAGCGACCTGTCGCGCCCGCCGGTGGCCGGCGCTCCGCTGGTCGTGCAGCGCGGCCCCGACGAAGCGCCGCAAGTCCGGTATGGCGGCGGCGGAGCCGTGACCAGGATAATCTGCGGCTACCTCGCGTGCGATACGGCGCTGTTCGATACGGTGCTGGCGACGCTCCCGCGCGTCATGATCGTGAACATGCGCGACGGACCCGGGGCGCAGTGGCTGGCGTCTTCCATCCGCTTCAGCCTCGCCGAATCGGGAGCGCAGCGTGCCGGCGCGGCGACCGTCCTCGCCAAGCTCTCGGAGCTGATGTTCGTCGAGGCGATACGCCGCCATATCGAGAGCCTGCCGCCGGAGCAGACCGGATGGCTCGCCGGACTGCGCGATCGCTTCGTCGGCAAGGCGCTTGCGCTCATGCACGCGAAGCCGGCTTTCGCCTGGACCGTGGACGAGCTCGCAGATCGCGTCGGCCTCTCGCGCTCGGCGCTAGCGGAGCGCTTCGCGGCATTGGTCGGCGTGCCCCCTGCGCAGTATCTCACTCGCTGGCGCCTGCAGCTGGCGGCCGACATGCTGCGCTCCGGCCGCCGCGCCGTGGCCGCGATCGCTGCCGATGTGGGCTACGAATCGGAAGCGGCATTCAACCGGGCGTTCAAGCGCGAGCTGGGAACGACTCCCGCGGCGTGGCGCCGTCGCCCCGCGACGGCGAGCGAGCGAGGCGCTTAGAGGAACCTAGAACCTATCTCAATAATAGGCACGTGTGCGACGGAGGCGATGTGGGATGCAGGTCGAGGAGGAGAGCCCGAAGCAATATGTCGATATTGCGAGGGCTCCCGACAAAGAGATGCGCCCACAGCGCCCCGTCCCACTCGGGT
>DATFWO010000412.1:0-42867 GCA_035259205.1 Burkholderiales bacterium
GCCTGGTATACGAAATGGCGCATGCCGGCGATGGGGATGACGCCCGGATGCGTCAGGTTCAGATCGCTCGCTTCGGTATGCGGCTGGGCGAAGCATGCGGTGATGTACGAGTTCCTCTCCCTGGAAGCGCGCAACGCGCACTTCGTGACGCACGACGATGCGCACCCGGAGATGAAAGCGGTGTCGGACAGGATGGTGCAGCACCTCACCCATGCGCCTGGCTCGGCCAGCGTCGCCGTCAGAACATGGCCGCCGCTTGCGAAGGCGGAAGGAGGAAGGCGGAAGGAGGAAGGCGGCTAGTGTGCTGTCCCGTAAAAACCTGTGAAATTTCCACGATAATCGACGCCATACTTTGTCGCAAATCCTCGCCAGGTGTTCAACCTGGCTGTGGTTTGCTTCGCGTCTGGCGCCGATTTCGAGAAAATTTCGGTAACTGGGCCGTGAAACCGGAAGATTGTGCCTGTACTTGGCATCATCTACTCATGCGCGGTATTTACGGGACAGCACACTAGCAAGATGGGTCCTATTTCTTACTCCCTCCTTCATCCTTCCTCCTTCATCCTTATGGCTGTGGCGGGGCTGATTTCTGTCACCGCCCCGGCACAGAGCTATCCATCGAGGCCGGTCCGCGTCGTCGTGCCGCAAAGTCCGGGAGGAACGACGGACTTCACCGCGCGCGTGATCGCGCCGCGGCTGTCGGAGCGCATCGGGCAGCCCGTGGTGGTGGACAATCGCGCGGGTGCGGGCAGCCTGGTCGGCACCGATCTTGTCGCGAAGGCCGTGCCGGACGGGTACACGCTGCTCGTCGCCGCCTCTGCGCTCACCATCATTCCGAGCATGTACAAGAAGGTGCCCTTCGATCCGGTCGGGGACTTCGCCCCGATATCGACATTGTCGTGGTATCCCAACGTCGTCGTCGTCCATCCCTCCCTGCCGGTGAACAGCATCAAGGAGCTGGTGGCGCTCGCCAAGGCCAGGCCTGGAACGCTCAATTACGCATCCGGCGGCACCGGCACCGGCACGCAACTGGGGGCTTTGCTGTTCGCCGCGATGGCCGGCATTGACCTCGTCCACGTACCCTACAAAGGAGGCGGACCGGCGATGACGGCGCTGCTCGGCGGAGAGGTCCAACTCTACTTCGCTCCCATGCCGTCGGCGCTCCCGCTGGTGAGGGCGGGCAGGCTCAAGGCGCTGGCGGTCACGAGCAGAAAGCGCTCTCCAGTAGCGCCCGAGCTGCCGAGCATGGCGGAGGCGGGGCTCAAGGACTACGATGAAAGCACCTGGAACGGCATTTTCGCTCCGGCGCGCACACCGGCTTCGATCATTAGCAAGCTCAGCGCCGAGCTGGAAGCGATCTTGAAGACGCCGGCGATGCGGGAACGGCTTGCTGCCGAGGGAGCCGAGCCCGCGTGGACCCGGCCCGAGGAACTGGCCGCGATCGTGCGGAGGGAAGTCGCCAAGTGGGCCAAAGTAATCAGCCAGGCCGGGATCCAGCCGGAGTAGCCGGAATCGGTGACGGGTGATCACGGGGAAAGGATGAAGATGAAGCTCTATTACATGCCCCCATCCGGCAACGCCTACAAGGTGCGCATCCTGTGCTCGCTGCTGAACGTGCCGTATGAAAAAGTCCGGCTCGAGGGAGGAAAGAAGCGGGAGCACAAGCAGCCGGCGTTTCTTGCGCTGAGCCCCCGTGGGGAGGTGCCGGTGCTGGAGGACGAGGGGCGCGTCTTCTGGGATTCGTCCGCGTGCCTCGTGTATATCGCCCGCAAGCACGGCGGCGAGCTATGGCTGCCGACGGCACCGGCGGAGATGGCCGAGGTGATGCAGTGGATGGCGCTCGCCGGGAACGAAATCCAGTTCGGCCTGCAGTACGCGCGGCGCGGGTTGCTTCAGGGCCGCTGGACGGCCGGCACCCTGGAACAGGGGCAGGCCCTGGGCCGCGTTGCGCTCGACGTGTTGGAGCGCCGCCTCGCGGGCCATCAGTGGCTGGCGCTGGAGCGTCCTACGATAGCCGACGTCGCGTGTTTCCCGTATATCGAAACCGCGCCGGAAGCGCAGGTGCCGCTCGAGCCGTACCCCGGTGTCGTCGCCTGGCTCGCGCGGTGCAGGGCGCTGCCTGGCTGGGCGCAGCGGGAAACTCATTAGCCCGGAAACACACGGAAGTACGCGGACCGAAAGCCACAGATCAAATACAAGACGCCGGCAGAGGTCACGGAACGCACGGCGTGTCCATAAAGTTTCAGATCGATCTTTCCATGTTGTCCGTGTGTTTCCGTGTGATTCCGTGGTTTGGATTTGGTTTTGAAGGAGGAGGGTGTGAGTGAGTAAAAGAACCGTATTCGTAACCGGAGCCTCCCAGGGCATAGGCGCCGAGATCGCCGTGGCCTTCGCGCGCGATGGCTACGACGTGGCGGTCTCTTCCACGCGTCCTGAAAAGCTTAAGGACGTCGCGGCCCGGATCGAAGGCGCCGGCGCGCGGGCTGTTGCCGTGCAGCTCGACGTGCGCTCGCAGTCGAGCATAGAAAAAGCGATGTCCGAGGCCGCTGCGGGCCTGGGCCAGGTCGACGTGCTCGTCAACAATGCGGGCGTGGCGCTCCAGAAGGCGGCGATAGACGTCACGCCCGAGGAGTGGGACACCGTGGTGGACACCGACTTGACCGGCGCGTTCTTCATGACCCGGCAGATGGGCCGGCATCTTGTCGCGAGCCGCCGCCCCGGCTGCGTCATCAGCATCGCGTCGACCCACGGAGTGGTGGCGCTGGAAGACCGCGTGGTCTACGGCGTAGCCAAGGCGGCCGTCATGCACATGACCCGGATGCTCGCGTACGAATGGGCGGAGCACGGCATCCGCGTGAATGCGATCGCTCCGGGCCGCGTGAGCACGCCCTCGCGCGAGGCATCCCTGTCGATACCCGGCTTCCGGGAGAGGATGCTGGGCCGAGTGCCGCTGGGGCGATTTGGCACGCCGGAAGAAGTCGCGGCGACGGCGTGCTACCTGGCGAGCCCTGCCGCCGACTACATTACCGGCCAGACACTGGTGCTCGATGGAGGATTGACCGCGTATTGAACGGTCGTGCTGGCGGCATAGCGTTGCCGGCGCGGCCACGAACCCATAGCGGCTGCTCCACGCGGTGCTACGATAGCAGCGGTTTCCTGCGTCGCGCAGCGAAGCCCTCATCACCAACGCCAGCACAGGAGAGTCGCATGCCCACCGAACTGTTCGAAAAAGGTCTTGCCGTGCGCAAGGAAGTACTGGGTGCCGCATACGTCGAGAAGTCGATCAGCAGCGCCGACGAATTTGCCCTGGCCATGCAGCAGTACGCCACCGAGGCGTGCTGGGGAATGATCTGGACGCGCCCCGGACTTCCGCGCAAGAGCCGCAGCCTTGTCAACATAGCGATGATCTCGGCGCTCAACCGTCCGCACGAGCTCAAGCTGCACATCAAGTCGGCATTCAACAACGGGGTTACCAAGGACGAGATCAAGGAAGTGCTGCTGCAGGTCGCGTGCTACGCAGGTGTTCCGGCCGGCATCGACAGTTTCCGGATTGCACGCGAAGCGTTCGCCGAAATGGAGAGCGCGAAATCCTGAAGCCGGGGCGACGGCCGGCACGAAACAGCTCCTCCGGCGGCATCGGTTGCGCTAGGCGTACATCGGGAGCGAGGGCGTGGACGTGATACGGGCCCGTGGCTTGCTCATCGTGTGGGCTGCGCTAGGGACGGGGGTTCCGGCCGGCGCTCAGGAGTTTCCGTCGGCTCCCGTTCGCTTCGTCGTGCCGCTGCCGGCAGGCGGAACCATGGACATCGTCGCGCGCACAATGGCGGCGCCGCTCGCCAGGGCGCTCGGCCAGAACGTGATCGTGGACAACCGGCCGGGCGGCGGTGGGGGCGGCATAGTCGGCACGGAGACCGTCGCGCGCGCGCCGGCCGACGGCCACACGGTGCTCTTCATCGGCAACGGCTACACGATGAACCCCACGCTGCGGCCCAGGCTCCCGTACGACACGGTCAAGGACTTCACCGCGGTCGCGCGGATCGCCTCGAACCCGCTGGTCATCTCCGTCCATCCTTCGGTCCCGGCGGTAACCCTGAAGCAACTCATCGCGCTCGCGCGATCCAGGCCCGGGGAGCTGACGTTCGCGTCCGGCACGGCCGCCGGCGGGCTGCGCCTCAATGCCGAGCGGTTCAAGGCGGCCGCCGGCATCGACATCGTCAACGTGCCCTATCAGGGCGGCACGCCGGCGGTGATCGCGGTGATGGGGGGGCACACCAGCATCCTGATGGTGAACGTCTCCGAAACGGTGCCCCACATCCAGTCCGGCAGGTTGCGCGCGCTCGCCGTGACTTCGGCTGCGCGGATCGAGCCTCTCAATAAAGTCCCGACGGTGGCTGAATCCGGCTATCCGGGATTCGAGGCGCTGATGTGGTACGGCACTGTTGCGCGCTCCGCGGCGCCGAAAAATGCGCTCGATCGCCTGAGCGCCGAGCTCGCGCGCGCGTTGCTGCTGGCGGAGGTAAAGGACGCTCTGGGCCGGCTGGGCCTGACGGGCGCGCTGATGGGGCCGGCGGAATTCGATGCGTTCGTCCGCTCGGAGATCCAGAGCAACGCGAAGATCATCAGGGCACTTGGCCTGAAAGCTGAGTGACTGGTGACTCGTGAGTGGTGAGTCGTGACTGATCGCTCGTGACTGGATTCGTGCTTGTTATTCGTGACTTGTGATCAGTAACCTGTGATCGATGGCTGGCAGGCCACGCAACGGCCTCGCTGAAGCTTCTCGGCACCCATCACCCGTCACATCGGCTGAAAGCCGATGTCCTTCACCAGCTTCGCGTACATCTTCGATTCTTCCCGGATCAGGGCGCTCATCTGCTCGGGCGTGTTGCCTACGGGCTTCAGGCCCTGGGCCAATATGCCGTTCTTCACTTCCGGCGCGTTCAGCACCTTGACGACTTCGTCGTGCATCCGCTTCACGATCGTCCTGGGTGTCTTCGCCGGAAACACCAGGCTGTGCCAGGTGACGTTTTCGTAGCCGGGCAGCGCGGCTTCCGCGACCGTGGGCACGTCGGGCAGCACCGGGTTGCGGTCCAGAGAGGTTACGGCCAGCGCGCGCAGCTTGCCCGACTTGACGTTGGGCACCGCGACCAGCGGATTCATCAGCATCAACTGCACTTCGTTGGCGAGCAGGGCGATCAGAGCCTGCCCGGTTCCCTTGTAGGGGATGTTGACGATATCGACGCCTGTCTTCTTCTTGAAGAGCTCGGTCCCGAGCAATGGACCCGCGCCCGTGGAAGCATAGTTCAGCTTCCCCGGCGCGGACTTGGCAAGGGCGATCAGCTCCTTCACCGACTTTGCCTGGACTGCGGGATTCACGACGACGACGTTGCCGCCGACGGTGAGCTGCGTGATGGGCTGGAGGTCGCGCTGCGGGTCGTACGGCAGCTTCTTGTAGACGTACGGGTTTATGGTAAGCCCGCTGTAGGCGGCGAGCAGCATCGTATAACCGTCCGGCGTCGATTCCGCGGCGAGCTCGAAACCGACGATGCCTCCCGCGCTGCCTCGGTTGTCGGGGATGATCTGCTGCCCCAGATTCTCGCCCAGTTTCCCGCCTACCAGCCGCGAAAGAATATCGCTGGGTCCGCCCGGAACGAACGGGATGATGAGCCTGATCGGCTTGTCCGGATAAGCGTCCTCGCCCGCCCGGGCGCCGGAGGCTGCCAAAGTCAGAAGCAGAGCTGCTAGCGTTACGGTCGCATGGTTCATTGCATTCCTCCGTTGTTTTTGTCGGCTCCCTGCAATGGGCTGGCCTTCCTGGTGGGTCAATCGAGGTTGAGGCCCGCAAGCGCTGCGCGTTGGGTGATGGTCTGGTGTTTCAGCTTTCCTTTTCGCGTCGCCGAATGAAACGGTATGTCCGTTCCTTATACTCTAAAGTTCACATTTCGGACAGCCGGACTGAAATCAGCGACGGAGCGCAGCCAGGTCCTCACGGGATAGCCTGAGACTGGCCGCCGCGGCGTTCTCCTCGAGGTGCGCGATCGACTGCGTGCCGGGGATGGGCAGCATCACGGGCGAGCGCGCGAGTAGCCAGGCGAGCGCCACCTGCGCCGGCGTTGCCCCGAGGTGCGCGGCGGTCCGCTTTACCCTCGCCGAGCGCAGCGCCCGGCCCGCGCCGAGCGGGAACCACGGGATGAAGGCGATGCCGGCCTTCTCGCACGCCGCCAGGACCCCGTCGGACGAGCGGTCCTCGACGTTGTATTCGTTCTGCACCGAGACGACAGGCGCGATGCGGCGCGCCAGCTCGAGCTCGCCCGTCGAGACGTTGGAGACGCCGAGGTGCCTGATCTTGCCGGCACGCTGCAGCTCCGCCAGGGCGCCGAAGGAATCCTCGAAGGGGACGTTCGGATCGGGCGCGTGGAGCTGGTAGAGATCGATGCGCTCTCGCCGCAGGCGTCTGAGGCTTCCGTCCACGGCGCGCCGCAGGTGTTCAGGCCGCCCGCATGGGTCCCAACGGTGACGGCTGGGACGCACGAGCCCGCCCTTGGTAGCTATCACCAATTCCTTCGGATACGGGTGCAGCGCCTCGGCGATGTAGTTCTCCGAGACTTCCGGGCCATAACTGTCCGCGGTGTCGAAGAAATTATGGCCGAGGTCGAACGCGCGCTTGAGCAGCCGGTACATGTCGGCGCGATCCCTGCGCCCGCCCCAGATCTGCGGGCCCGCCACGCGCATCGCTCCGAAACCGAGGCGATTCACGGTCAGATCGCCGAGCCGCAACGTGCCCGCGGCGCCGGCGGGTTTCACGTTCTGCCCCTTGCCGGCGACCGCCATGGGCCATCACCCCGCTGGTCCCGGCAGGAGAGCATCACTGCGGTTTTACCCCGGCATCTTTCACAATCTTCGCCCAGCGCGGAATCTCTTTCTTCACGAACTCCCCGAACTGAGCCGGCGTATTCGCCGTCACGAACAGCCCCTGTGCCGCCATCCGCTCCTTCGTTTCCGCCACGTTGAGCGCAGCCGCCGAGTCCGTGTTGAGCCTGGTGATAACGTCGCGCGCGGTTGCGGCCGGAGCGAACAAGCCGACCCAGGTGAAGGCTTCGTAGCCGGGCAGTCCGGATTCGCTTACGGTTGGAATCTCGGGCGCCACGGCAACGCGCTGCGCACTGGTGACCGCGATCGCCCGCAGCCTGCCGCCCTGCGCCTGCGGCAACGCGACGGGCAGGTTCGAGAACACCATGGAGATCTGCCCGCCCATTGCGTCGGCAATGGCCGGCCCTTCGCCCTTGTACGGAACGAACAGCATGTCCACCTTCGCCATGAGCTTGAACAGCTCGCCGGCCAGATGGGGCGTGCCGCCGGAGGCCGCGCCGAAGGTCAGCTGGCCGGGGCGGGCCCGGGCGAGCGCGATCAGCTCTTTCACCGACTTGATGGGCAGCGACGGATGGACGACGATCAGCAGCGGGGAGCGCGCGATCTCGATGACCGGCGCAAAGTCGCGTGACGTGTCATAGGTGACCTTGTACATCGCCGGCACGACCGCCTGTGTGGTCTGGGACCCGACGAGGAGGGTATAGCCGTCGGGGGCGGACTTGGCGACGAATTCCGTGCCGATGATGCCGCTCGCGCCGGTCCGGTTTTCGACGATGAACGATTGCCCGGCGCGCTCTGTCAGCTTCTGGGCCAGGATGCGGGCGGTCAAGTCCAGGCCGCCGCCTGGAGCGAATGGGACCACCATGCGCACCGGCTTCAGGGGATAGGTCTGTCCGCCAGCCGGAGCGGAGGCGAGCAGCGCGACAGCTGCGGACCACGTCAGCCAGCACGCGGCCCGAAAGACATCGGGGCCCCTGCTCCTCCCTGCGGCGCGCCGTCTGCTTCGTTGCCCGGCTTGACCATATCGACATATGGCCTGCGCCGTGCGCCTCGCATACGGTCCGTCCTGGCCACAACGCATCACGCGCCTATTATTGAGATAGGTTCTATAAGAGACCTTATGACCAGTATAGGTTATCGACGCCGCACGCCATCAAAATTCATGCACAGCAGCAAATTACCGGGAACCTTATTCGCCTTGGTTTGCCGAATTTTATAGCTGCCGCGCCGCCGTTTCCGAGGTGGCATTCCGCAGCGCAATCAAATCCTCCCGGGGCGTGTTGTTTGGCGCCGGGTTTCATCGCTATCAACATTCAGGAGGAGCTTATATGGACGCACGCAGCAATGGTGGCAGAGTCCAGCAGTACGCAGCCAATATGGCGGAAATTTTCTTCCAGGGCGCGGTAAGGCTGGCCGATATCCAGACCACGGCGGCGCGGGTGCTCCTGCAGACACAGGGGCGCAGCGCGACGATGTTCGGTGCGCCGGACTGGACGCAGGCCATCAATCGGCAGGGCGAGCAGTTCTCCCAGCTTATGTCGGCCGGCGCGGAGCAGGCGCTGAAGATCATCCGCCAGACGAATGACACCGTGTCACAGGTGCAGGAGCAGTTCGGGCGACTCCTCGAGCTGCAAGTCGCTGAGGTGTCCGAAGAAATGCGCAGCGGCGTAAAGGAAGTCAGTCGTCGCACTGAAGAAGGCTTGGAGCAGTTGCGCCAGACGACCCGCCGGGCCACCAGTGAAGGCTATCGAGCCTTGGGCAAAACCAACGGTGGGCGTCACCAGGGAAGAGCCGCGAGACGCGGATAGCATGCACACCAAACCCCGCTCCGGCGGGGTTTTTTTGGTTCGCAGCCGGCGTGCAGCGCTGCGTCCGGGACGACCTTGCGCGTCCGGTGGGGATATCGCTACGTCCCCGACTTCCTCGGGGTCGAGGAGGAAATATAATCTGCTGGAAGCAGCGTTATGAGTTGGGGTCATGAGGAAGACGAATCCAATCCCTGAATCGCACACGCGCCATGCCTGATCCATGACACGGCTCGCCGACCTGGTGGCGGCATCGCGAGGAGTGGCCGCGACTTCGAGCCGTCTCGCGAAGATCCGGGAGCTCGCCGCCTGTTTGCGCATGCTCGCGCCCGACGAAATATCGATCGCCATCGCCTTCCTCAGCGGGGAAACCCGGCAGGGCAAGCTGGGGGTCGCCTATGCGAGCCTCCATTCCGGAAAGTCGTCCGCGCCCGCAGCGCAGCCTTCCCTGACGTTGCGGGACGCGGACGCGGTTTTCGCGCGCCTTGCCGCCACGAAGGGAAAAGGGGCGGCGGGCGCCCGCGTCAGCCTGCTGGCGTCTCTGTTCGATCGTGCGACGGCGGAAGAGCGGGATTTTCTCGCCCGGCTGATCGTCGGCGAGCTGCGGCAAGGCGCGTTGAAGGGGCTGATGCTTGACGCGATAGCCGCCGCCGCCGATGTTCCCGTAGCGGAAGTGCGCAGAGCCGCCATGTCGGCGGGCGGTCTGGCCGAGGTGGCTCAAGCTGCGCTTGGTGAACGTTCCGCCGGGCTCGCACGGTTTTCCGTCCGGCTCATGCAGCCGGTACTGCCGATGCTGTCTCAATCGGCGGACAGCGTGGACGAAGCGCTCGACCGGCTGGGTACGGCTGCGTTCGAATGGAAGCTTGACGGCGCCCGCGTCCAGATACACAAGGCGGCCAGCGAAGTGCGCGTCTACACGCGCAACCTCAACGACGTGACTGCGAGGGCGCCGGAGATCGTCGAGGCCGTGCTCACCCTGCCCGACAACGGGTTGATCCTCGACGGGGAGGCGATCGCCCTCAAGCCGGACGGCTCGCCGCATTCGTTTCAGCTCACCATGCGTCGCTTTGGCCGCAAGCTGGAAGTCGAAGCCATGAGGAAGGAGCTCCCGCTCTCCGTGTTCTTCTTCGACTGCCTGATGCGGGACAATGCCGCGCTCGTGGACCTCCCGGCGGAACAGCGCATGGCCGCGCTGCGGGCAGCGCTGCCCGCCGCACTGATCATCCCACGGCTGGTGACCGCGGACCCGGCCGAAGCGACGCGCTTCATGGACGAAGCGCTGCGGCGCGGACACGAAGGAGCAATGGCGAAGGCGCTGGACCAGCCGTACGAAGCCGGACGTCGCGGCGCGGGCTGGCTCAAGATCAAGCGCGCCAACACGCTCGATCTCGTCGTCCTGGCCGCCGAATGGGGCAGCGGACGCCGCAAGGGCTGGCTGTCCAACCTCCACCTGGGCGCGCGCGATACCGCCGGGGACGGATTCGTGATGCTGGGGAAGACCTTCAAGGGACTTACGGACGCGATGCTGGAATGGCAGACGAAAGCATTCCTGGAGCGCGAAGTCAGCCGGGACAACTGGACGGTGCACCTGAAACCGGAAATCGTCGTCGAGATCGCATTCAACGGGGTGCAGCAGAGCAGCCAGTACCCGGGCGGCCTGGCTTTGCGTTTTGCGCGCGTGAAAGCGTATCGGCCGGACAAGAAAGCAGAGGAAGCGGACACCATCGATACCGTGCGGCGGATCTTCGACGCGCAGTCGAGAGCATCGGAGCCGCAGATAAACGCAGATGCACGCAGATGATAGAAATGGAGACCCGGGCCGAACGTTTTATAATGACCCTAGTTAGAGAGGAGAGGGGAGCATGCGCTGGCTTTTCCAAATCATGAACGCGTCTGCACGATCCGTGTCGCGGATGCTTGCCCCGACCGGGACATCCACCTAGCGGACCCATGGCAGAAAACGTCAGCCGCACGCTGGTTTGCAGCGTGCTGTTCCTGGACATCGTCGGCTACTCGAAGAGGTCGGTTGCCGAGCAGTACCGGCTGAAGGAAGCCTTCAACAATCAGATCGCGAAGGCACTCGAGTCCATTGCGCAGCGCGACCGCGTCATCCTCGATACCGGCGACGGCGCCGCCGTCACATTCTTCGGTGACCCTGAAAAAGTCCTGCAGATTGCGCTTACCATACGGGACGGCATCGACATGCCTGTTCGGATGGGCATCAACCTCGGCCCGGTGCGCATGGTCACGGACTTGAACGGCCAGGTGAACGTGATCGGCGACGGCATCAACGTCGCGCAGCGCGTGATGAGTTTTTCCCAGCCCGGTCAGCTGCTGGTATCGCGCTCGTTTTACGAGATCGTATCGTCGCTGCTCGACGAGCACTCGAAACTCTTCACGCACGAAGGCGCGCGCGGCGACAAGCACGTCCGCGCGCACGAGATCTACTCGGTCGCCCGGGAGCTGCGGCCCGCGAAGTCTACGGCGCGCAACGCAGGCCTGACGCATCTGCCCGCGGAAAGCTTCGACGCCGGCGATCATCTGATCGTCTCCGCGTACAGCAGGTCCAAGGTGGAGGAGGAGCTCGCCCGGCTCGCGCGCATGGGCTCCAAGGTGCTGTCGGAGATCACGGAAGTCGGCAAGAAGTGGGTTGCGACCTGCGCGCGGCCCGACATCCCCACGCTCTCCCGGGTCGAGCACCTCGGCGGCATGCGCATCGTGACCGGGCCGACGCAGAAGGTCGTCGCCGCCAAAGTGAGGAAGCTCGTCGGGCTCGGAGCCACGATGGTGTCCGACGTGGAATGCATCAATGGCGTGTGGACCGCCGTCTGCGAAGACCAGCCGAAGGGTTAAGGCGGAAGGCGGAAGGCAAACCAACTACTGTTCACGCGCTCATCATTCACTGGTCACCGTAGCGGAGGTATCTCCGCGCGCAGCGCCCTGAGCGCCGAAGAGGGCTCGCCCTTGCGCCAGATTAGAGAGGTGACGGTGCGGCCGCTCTTTGCCGGGAGCGGATAGGCGCGTACGCTCGTGCCCCCGCGCACCGCGTGGAGTACTCTGCGCGGAACGACCGCGATGCCGGTACCCGATGCGACGCAGGCAACGATCGCGTGGTACGAGCTCAGCTCGAGCACCTTTTCCAGGGCGACGCTGCCGGTTGCGAGCCAGGCTTGTATGCGCCGCCGGTAAGCGCAGCCCAGCGGGAAGCTGATCACGGTGTCGGCGCGCACGTCTTCGGCGCGGCGGATCTCGGGGTGCGAATCCGCGGCGATCACGATCAACTCCTCGCGATAGACCGGTATGCTCTCCAGCCGCGAGTTACCGACGCAATCCGCGACGAACGCGCCCTCGATTCTGCGCATGAGCACGGCGTCCACCAGCGCGTCCGTCGTGCCTGTCGAAAGCTCCACCCGCACCGCCGGATACTTGCCGTGATAACGCGACAGCAACGGCGGCAGGCGGCTCGCCGCGGTGCTCTCCAGCGTGCCGATCCGCAGCACGCCGCGCGGGGTGTCGCCCGTGACGGCCGAGCGCGCCTGCTCCGAGATGTCCAGCAGTTGCTCGACGTACTTGAGAAACAGCTCTCCCGCGGGAGAGAGGAACAGGCGGCGCTTCTCGCGCACGAAGAGCTGCGCACCCAGCGACGCTTCGAGCTGCTGGATGCGCGTGGTCACGTTGGACTGGACGCGATGGAGCTTCTTCGCCGCCGCGCCGATCCCCCCCTCGTCCACGACGGCCTTGAATACCTGCAGCGCGGCGAAATCCATGTTCTCTAATGAAGAACGAACTATTCACAATTATTCATTTTTAAGGATGCCTGCGTCAAGCTAACATGGCTGCGATGAACCCGGATCCGGCAAAGAAGGAGCTCGGCGCGGGCGTGGCGGTGGCGGGACTGCTGGCGCTGGCGGTGGCGATCGGTGTCGGCCGCTTCGCGTTCACGCCGGTGCTGCCCATGATGCAGGAAGACTTCGGGGTGTCGGTTGCCGCCGGCGGATGGCTCGCTTCTGCCAACTACGCCGGCTATCTGCTGGGAGCGCTCTCGGCCATGACGCTGCGGGTCCAGCCGGTGCCTGCCATCCGCTGCGGCCTGCTCGCAATCGGCTTCACCACGCTCGCGATGGGGCTAGAAACCCATTTCGTTTCGTGGCTGCTTCTGCGCGCGCTCGCGGGTGTCGCGAGCGCATGGGTGCTGATCCACGTTTCGGCATGGTCGCTGGAGCGGCTCGCGCCGCTGCGCCGGCCGCTCCTGTCCGGAATCGTGTTCGCGGGCGTAGGCGCGGGCATCGCGTTCGCCGGCGTGGTTTGCATGGTCCTCATGCACGCCGCGGCGGGAGCGGCCACGGCCTGGGTTGTCCTGGGCCTCCTTTCGCTCGTACTCGCGGCGGCGAGTTGGAGCAGTTTCCGTGGAGAAGGCCCGGCTCCGTCGCAGGCCGGCGGGCGCGCGCCTCAGGGCGCGCAAGGCCGGCGTGGCGAAGCCGCGCGCCTCGTGTTTTCGTACTTCGCGCTGGGCTACGGGTACATCATTCCCGCAACGTTTCTGCCGGTGATGGCCCGTCAGGCCATCCAGGATCCAGCGGTGTTCGGCTGGTCGTGGCCACTTTTCGGCCTCATGGCTGCCGTGTCCACCGTGGTGGCGGCAAGTCTGCCGGAGTCCGGCAACCGGCGGCTATGGATCGTCAGTCAGCTCTTCATGGCGCTCGGCGTGGCGCTGCCCCTCTTGCTGCCGGGGAGTCCGGGGATACTGCTTTCGGCCATCGCTGTGGGCGGCACGTTCATGGTGATCACGATGGCCGGCTTGAGGGAAGCGCGCGCTGCAGAGGTCGCGAGCCCGACGGGATTGATGGCCGCGATGACCGCGGCCTTCGCGCTGGGCCAGATCGCCGGTCCCGTGAGCGTGAGCGTTACGGCGGGCGCCCACGGCAGTTTCTCCGGTTCGCTGGTCGCGGCGAGCCTGATGCTGGCCGCGGGCGCATGCGCCGTCGCGTGGCCGCGCGCGGCTTCCCCGGCCGCGGGCTTCCCAACCGAGGAAAGGAGAGCCCACTGAAGCTCTATCTCAACAAGACTTCACCCTACGCGCGGCTCACCATGGTGGTCGCGCGCGAAAAAGATCTGGTCGAACGCCTCGCTCTCGAATGGACCGATCCCTGGACCGATTCGGCCGAGCTGCTGCGCGCCAATCCCTTCTCCAGGGTGCCTACGCTCGTAACGGACGACGGGCTGACCATCGTCGACAGCGCGTGAGCTATACCGAGTTTCGTCTTCCCGAAGTGAAGTGGAAGTCCACGTTGCCGGCGCTTGCAAGATGGCACGTTCCGCTGACCGCCCGGCCGTCGATGCGCTTGTCGGCGCCGGAGTGAATAGAACCCGTTACTTGAGCTTCTTCGGCGCGTAGCTGTAGTACACCAGCTCCACGAACGCGTCGGTCTTGCGCAACTTGCCCCATTCCTCGTCGAATTCGCGCAAGGGCTTGGCGGCTACGACCTGCTCCAGCGTCTTGCCTGCCGCGACCAGTTTCTCGACGCGACCGCCCACCGTCGTCATCATCTTGCGATATTCGAGGACGTCCTTCCTGGTCGATAACGGCCCGTGTCCCGGTATCACCTTGGTGTTGTCGTCGAGCATCTTCAGCAGGATGTCCATCGCCCTGATGATCCCCTTTACCGATCCGCCGGACTCAACGTCGATGAACGGATAGCGGTAGGCGGCGAACACATCGCCGGCGTGGACTACATTGGCTTTCTTGAATTGCACGAACACGTCGCCGTCGGTATGCGCGGGCGGGATCTTGTGAGCGGTGACCTCGTCACCGTTGTAGTGCATCGTGGCCGTGTCGTTGAAGGTGACGATGGGCAACGCCGCCCTTGGCGCCGGTGGATTGTTCTGCTTCAGGAGCTTGATCACCCCGCCGGCCGCCAGGCGCTTGTAGACGTTGTCGTGCGCGATGATCACGACACCGGCCTTGCCGAGGTTCTCGTTGCCTCCGGTGTGGTCGCCGTGGTAGTGCGTGTTGATGAGAAAGCGCACCGGCTTGTCGGTGATGGCCTTGACCGCGTCCACGATTTTCTGGGTGAGCGGCGCGAACTGGTCGTCGATCAGAAACACGCCGTCGTCGCCGACCGAGACGCCGATATTGCCGCCTTCGCCTTCCAGCATGTAGACGCCTTCCGCCACTTTGGTGCTCTTGATCGTGACGGCGTCGAAGTTGCGCTGCTGGGCATGCGCTCCAAAGCTCAGGACCGCCGCCAGCGCGAAAAGGATCCCTTTCATGCCTCCTCCTTCATGTTCAGGTCATTGCCCGCGTCCAACCTTGCGGCCGAGGTCTAGCTACGATAGCACAGCGCCTCGCTCCGCCCCGCCACGAGCCCATTAGTGAGCGTCGTGAAAATGCCTGACGCCGCTCATCCCTCACCCCCGTACCCCTCTCCCGAGAGGAGAGGGGGAGATTCCGGGTGGAAATGCCTTGTCAGAGACTCGATAGTGCTACGATGTGGACTGCGATTGTAAGGTTGGCGTAAGCAAGAGGTACAAGAATAAAATAACTTGCGGCCTTTCCGAGTGTCGGGGCAATGGTCGAACGTCCGGGAAGGCCCCGGTCATTGTCTACTGCGCTGGAAAGCGCAAAGGAACGATATGCGCAAACTTCTGTCCGCGGTCGCCCTGTTTCTGATGCCTGCCTGGGCGCTGGCTGCCGTGAACGAACAGGTCGCCAACGCGCCGGCCGAACAGGTCGATACCATCTACGTCGTGATCTTCGGGGTGCTGTTTTTCGGGCTGATCATCATGTTCTTTGTCTGGATGTGGTGGGACAGCAAGAAAAAGAAGCCCGACTAGCCGCGCCCGGCGAGCTGCTTCCCATAGAAACCCCGCCCCGGCGGGGTTTTTTGTTGCCCGGTCGGTGAGATTCGTGGTTTGCTTTAACCGCGTTAACCTGCGTTTATCTGCGGCGAGTGATTTCAGCCGCTTTGGGGGGGCCATGGATTTCACGCTCACTGAGGAGCATCTGCGCTGGCGGGCGGTCGCGCGCGATTTTGCCGAGAGCGTGATCAAACCGGATGTGCTGCGGCGGGACCGGATTCCCGCCGCCGCCGAGCGCATTCCGTGGGACTGGATCCGCGAGGCCGACCGGCTCGGACTGCGCACCTTGGGCGTGTCCAAGGCATGGGGCGGGGCGGGCGCGGACGTGCTGACCATGTGCCTCGCCGGAGAAGAGCTTGCGGTGGGCGACCTTGGATTTGCCGTCATCATGGATCAGTGCTGGAAGATGGCTCACATCCTGTCGGATGCGATGACCCCGGACCAGCAGAGGAAATTCATTCCGCCATTCGTCGCCGATCCCGAGGCGACCCTGGCGATCGCGTTCACCGAGGCGGGGGCGGGGTCCGACCATCAGGGCTACTACGATGCCCCGGACATCGACTTCCGCACGACGGCAGTGCGCGACGGCGACAGCTACGTCATCTCCGGCACCAAGCGCTATATCTCGAACGGCTGCATGGCAAAGCTCTATTTCATCATCGCGCGCACCGATCCGTCGCTCTCCCTGCGCGAGTCGGGCAGCGTGTTCGTGGTCCCATCCGATACGCCCGGATTGCGCACCGGCTTTTTTCACGAGAAGAGCAGCCAGCGGCTCGCAACGAACGGTACGTTCTACCTCGAGAATTGCCGCGTGCCCGCGGCAAATCTGCTCGGCGGCCCGGGGCTCATGTCGCGACTGCGCGCGGATTTCATGTGGGGGGCGAAAGCGGAGGCCGCCGCGACCGCGCTAGGCGTCGGCCGCGCCGCCTATGAGTACGCGATGACCTACGCCAGGCAGCGGGTGCAGGGCGGCAAGGCCATCGCCGGACACCAGGCAGTGGCGTTGATGCTGGCGCAGATGGCGATGAAGCTCGACGCCGCGCGCAACCAGATCTGGAAAACGGCCTGGCTGGCGGATCGCAGGCAGCCCGAAGCGCGCGTGCTGGGCCTGCTCGCCAAGGTAAACGCTTCGGAAACGGCGTTCGAGGCCTGCAAGCTCGCGGGAGAGATCCTGGGCGGCGCTTCGATCATGCACGACCATCCCGTGGAGAAATATCTGCGCGACGCCTCGAGCTTCCTGCACTCCGACGGGACGAACCAGCTCTGCCTGCTGCGTGCGGCGCAGGCGCTGTCGGGGGGTGGGGATGCGAACCTCTTCGGGTTCAACGGCTAGAGACCAGAGACTTCTCCCTCACCCTCGATCCCTCTCCCAAAGGGAGAGGGAAGTGTTCCCTTCTCCCTCCGGGAGAAGGGCTAGGGATGAGGGACAACCCTCTTCAGGAAGATTTTTGAGATGCGTTCTAGAGACCAGTTTCGAGTTTCTGGTTCCCGGTTTCTGATCTGGTCCCCGGTCCCCAGTCTGCTCCCTGATCCCTTTTGTTATCGCCTGAATCGATCGCAGAACACCGGCTGCCCCTGCCACGTCTGCTCTGCGACGCGCCCGTTTCGGAATACCAGCAGGCGATCACAGCGCACCAGCTCGCTTCCGCCGTGGTCGGGGAGCGCACCGGTGATGCCCATGCTCGCGCCGCCGGAGCCGCCGAGAGCGGCGATGGACGAATATCCCGGACCCACATCGTTCCTGCCTTCGGATTCCCAGGTGTAGGCCTGTGCGCCGTCGGCAAGTGTCTTGTGACGCTGGGGGGCGCCCCAGTGTGAGATCACGTCGTCGTACGCCGCACCATTCCAGGAATCCCGCGCCCCCTGTATATCGCCGCCTGTGCTGGCACAGCCGGCGAGCAGAATCACGATTGCCGATAGAGCTCTCATGGATCTATCCCCTACGGTGGGTAACGGATCGTCCCTCGCCGGAGTCATTCAGCCCACGACCCTCATTAGACCGCCTTGGAGGGGAAATGATCCGGGCATCGGACAAACGCGGGAGCTGGAAACATACCTTCCGTCAGCGAGTCTCATCGCATTTAGCGGGTGAGACCTTGAAGCAGGCTCTTAAACTGATGCGGGCGGCCTACGGGCTGTGGAGCAACCGGCAGGCCCCCCGGCTGGGAGCGGCGATTGCCTTCTACGCCATCTTCTCGATCAGCCCTCTCGTCCTGACCGCCCTACTCGTCGCCGGGGCGGTGCTGGGAGCGCAGTTCGCCCGCATCGAGTTTCTCGACCAGCTGTCCGCGCTGCTCGGCTCGCGCGCCGCCGATGCCGTGGAAACCATACTTGCCGCCGCGGAAAAGTCCTCGGACAAGAGTTCCTGGGCCGCTGTGACCAGCGCGGTCGCGTTGTTCGTAGGTGCGAGCGGGGTCTTCATCGAGCTGCGCTACGCGCTCGACTCGATACACGCCACGAAGCGGCAGCGCGGCGATTTCGTGTCGTGGTTCGTGCATGGGCGTCTCTGGTCGTTCGCGCTGGTGCTGGCGGTGGGCTTTCTGCTGCTCGTGTCGCTGATTGCGAGCGCGATCATCGCGGCGATGGGAAGCTGGCTTACCACGCTCTTCCCCGTGCTGGGCTTCGTGGCGATCGGCCTCAACCTGCTGCTGTCTCTGGCGATACTGACCGCACTCTTTGCGATGCTGATGCGGTGGCTCCCGACGAAGCGCCAGACGTGGCGCTCCGTATGGACGGGCGCCGTGCTGTCGAGCGTCCTGCTCCAGGCAGGCAAGGAGCTGCTGGGACTCTACTTGGGGCGCGCGGCGTTTGCGGATGCGTTCGGGGCCGCCGGCTCGCTCGTCGTGCTGGTCATGTGGATCTATTTCGCGGTGCAGGTGTTTCTGTTCGGCGCGGCGTTCAACGAGGTTCGGGCGAGGTGACTGACTGGACGCTGGAGACAGGTTCTAGTCTCTGGATTTCCTGCGCAACCGGGGCGCACGCTAGAATCGAGACCACTCTGTCCATATCCGGGAACGAAGATGAGCGAACGGGATAGGCGCGCCCCCCAAGGTCCACGGCGCTGGCACGAACAGCGGTGGCTGCTCGACGTCGCCGTGCGCGCGGAGAGCATCGATTGGGATCAGCCGCGCTCGTTTCAGACGATACGCCCCATCGGTGCGGAAGCGGCCGCCGAGGTCAACCTGCTGAAGGGCAGGGTGCGCAAGTTCGCCGATATCGCCCCGGTATTTTCGGCCGCCGCGGAACGACACGAGCGGATGGCGCGAGACGCGGAGAGCCGCGGGCATCTCGTCACGGCGCGTGAGGAGTACTTTGCCGCTGCCATACTGCTTACGGTACCGGCGTGGGTGATCACCGAGGACGATGCCGCGCTGCGCGCGATCTACGACCGCATGAACGCGAACTATGCGGCGTGGATGAAATATGCGCCGCACCGGGTGGAGCGCGTCGAACTGCCGTTTGGAAGCGGCAGGTTCCCGGCCTATTTCCATCTGCCGCGCGGCTACAGCGGCGGGCGACTGCCGGCCGTGCTTTATATCGGCGGGATGGACACGCGCAAGGAGCTGGTCGTTGCGCAATACGGCGAGCGCCTGCTCGAGCGCGGCTTCGCGGTCCTGGCGGTGGATGGCCCGGGGCGCGGCGAGTCGCCGTTGCTGGGCGCGTACGTCACCGCGGACAACTGGATCGAGGCGGGGAAAGTCGTCATGCGATTCCTGCTCGACCGTCCCGAGGTCGATCCGGAGCGCGTCGTCGGTTTGGGCCAGAGCTTCGGCTCGTTCTGGACGACGCAGGTGGCGGCAACTCAGCCGCGGCTGAAGGCCTGCGCCGTCGTCCTGTGCTGCCACGAGCCCGGCTGCTTCACGATCTTCGAGCAGGCATGCCCGTCGTTCAAGCACCGCTTCATGTGGATGGCGAACCTGCACGACGAGGCGGAGTTCGACCGCATGGCGTCGAGCATGGACCTGGGCCCCCTCGTGGCCCAGCTCAAGATGCCCTGGCTCAACGTCGTCGGCGAGCACGACGAGCTCTCGCCCATACGCAACACGTTTGAGCTCGCGGCGAAGTGCGGCGGCCCGTCCCCCATCGTCGTCTACCAGAACGAGCGTCACGCGCTGTCGGGCAGCTCGACCGCGACGGTGCTCGGTCCGAAGTATGCAACCCTGATCGCCGACTGGCTGTGGGACCGCGTCAACGGCCGTCCGGCCGAGGAATTTCTGGAGTACGTGTTGACCGATGGGCGCGTGGAGCGCCGCCCGCATCCCAGGTCGGTCAGCCGTGATCGGTGATCCGCGAAGGCGGGATCAAGGCCGAGTAGCTCAAAGCTTTGACGCCAACCGTCACTCAACGATGACTTCATCGCCGAGGTGTATCGTCCCTCCTGCGCCGTGCGTCGCCATGCCGACGGCGAAAGTCGGCTGCTTCTGGCGAAAGGCCGAAACGAGTGTCGTCATGAGCGGCATGTCGCGCTCGCCGGTGCTCGGGTTGGCATGCGTGGCGAGACAGCGGGTCTTCTGGCGCACCACCTCGAACGCGGTACCCCCGATACGCAGCCTGCGTCCCATCCAGTCCTGCTCGTCCCACGCATTGACGCCCTCGATCACGATGTTCGAGCGGAAACGCAGCTCGTCGAGCGCGGGATCGCCGGCGGCGGCGGCGACGACGGCCAGGCTTTCCCGGCTGTGGAGCGTGATCTGGCCCGCTTCGTTGTCATGGTAGCGCGGCGTGACGCCGTCGCCGACCAGGCGCAGCGGCAGACGTTCGGGATGGCCGGAAAGCGGATTTTCCTCGAGACCGAGAACGAACTCGGCGATGGCCGAGGCGATCCGCGCGCGGCTGCCGGCGTCCAGTCCGCCTTCCACCAGTACTGCGCCATCGGCGAGGATGCGCAGGTGCTGAGCGCGGTGGTCGAAGCGCAGTCGCAGGCGTGCGAGTCCGGGCGTATTCACCAGCGCCACGAACTCGTGCTTCTTGCTCCAGGCTCCGTCCGCGGCGCTGGAATCGGCGAACCGGAATCCGAGGACGCGATCCCAGGCGATGCGCCCTTCCGGCAGCGCAGTAAGCGCGACGCATGCCTCGGGCGTAAACCCTTTTACGGGATAGCGGAAGAGAGCGGCGACGCGCGGCATCGTTGCATGGTATCCCAGAGACCGACTAGAACCTCTAGGGAGCAGTTTCCAGTTTCGCGTTTCCGGTTTCTAGTTCCCTGGGCTCTGATCTCTAGTCCTTGATTACGCGTGTTACAGCCCGCGAATTCCCAAAGCATGGCACATAGACCGAATGCGTTCCCGGCCCGCCGGCCACCATCAGCCAGATGTCCTCGGAGTTGTGGCATATCGGAAGGAGCGTATCGGGACCGATCGTGCCGAGCTCCGCCGTGCGAGAGTCGTGCACGCGCAGCAGGTCCTTGGCCGCCATGTAGGAGGCCGGCACCTTCGAGGCTTCCCACAAGCGGCGCTTTACCTCGGCTTTGTCCAGGCCGGCGCGCGTGAAGATTTCCGCGTGCTCCGGGCTGACGATCAGCCACGGCTCGCCGCCATGGGTGTATTCGTTGCTCGGAGGATGCTTCATGGTCTCGGCGAACACGCGCACGAGCTCGACGCCGTCCTTGGAGTGCGTGTTCATGTTCATGGTGCCTTCGGCACCGACGACAGTGACGGTGCTCTCGCCGCGCGCGTAGCCCCGCTCTACATGCAGCGGGATCCATGGGCTCGCCTCCTCGTTCTCCGCGCAGCAGAAGCTGTACTTGCCCGGCTGGCCGTGAGTAGCGCGGTCCATCTCGCCGGGGAGCGCGCCGCCGACGTTTTGCAGGATGAGCCGCAGGGCGCGCCCGATGGTGGCGTTTGCCCACCATCCCTGACCGAGGCAGTTGAAGGCCGCGTTAACGCCCAGCGTCCTGGCGAGCGGACCGTTCACGATGACCCAAACGGCCACCGAATTGGTCGTCGCCTGTATGGCCTGGAGGTTGAATTCCGGTGCGGCAGCCGCGTCGGTTGCTGCAATCAGGACCGGCAGGTACTCCGGATCGCAGCCCGCGAGCACCGCGTTGATCGCGATACGCTCTACGGTCGCTTCGCCGAACGCAGGCGCCACCTGCGCGACGACCTCGTCGCGGGCGCGCTTCGTGTGATGGAGCATCCGCTCGACACGCTCGATCGTCGGCGGCACGACGGGCAATCCGTCTCCCCAGCGCTTCTCACGATAGAGCCGGTTGATCGCGTCGAGGTCGTCTGCCGCCTCGAACGTTGCCGCACCCTGCCTTGCGGTCATTTGTGGAATACCAAGATCGCTTCAGCCACGGAAACACACGGAAACACACGGAAAATGCTCAACGCTGTGGGGCCTCCTGTCGATTCCTGTGAGAGCGATAGCCCGCCCCGAGTGCAACACCTTCCGATTGGTAAGAGCATAGGTCCTTGCATCATTCCGTGCCCTTCCGTGTGATTCCATGGCTAACGTGCTTTGAGTACCAGTTGCGCGATGTCGTCGACGCACTTCTCCGCCATCTGACGGACCTCGTCGCGGGAGCGCAGGCCGAACGGATGCGGAATGACGGCGATCGGCAGATCGGCATCTCCCAGCGCGCGCGCCTGCGCCCTGCCCAGGGAGAGAAAAGCGGTCGAGCAGATCGCGACGGCGGCCCGGCCGAGCTTTGCGGCCTCCACACTGTCGTGGACACTCCACGACGAGCAGGACCCTCAGTCGCCGGACCCCGTGATCACCAGGTCGCACTGGTCGACGACTTCGCGCAGCATCTCCTCTGGAGCGGGCACGGAGGCCGAGCGCTTGCGGCGTTTCACCACGGCGCGCACGCCGTAGCGCGTTACCAGCAAGTCGGCGAGATCGTCTACCAGGTGGTTGAAATTGGGCTTGGCGTTGTCGATGAAGCCGACGACCGCACCCTTCAATCCGGCGAGAGTCGTCCGATCGCCCTGGTCTTCCTCAGGGCGCGGTGCGGTAGGGTCGAACAACGTCACGGTTGCTGCCATTTCGTTCTCCACGATCATTTCTTCAGGCCGATTCTACTTGCGTTCGATGCCAGTGATAAGTGACAGGTGATAGCGGAAGTGACGAGTCGCGAATCACGGCAGCTCGACTGGCGCGTCGATGAATACCTGGTAGCGCTGACTCTTGGGCTTCGCGAGATCTTCCGGGTTGACGTAGCTGATCGAGGATCTGCCCAGCAGCGAGCGCGGCAGGATCATGACGCGCGCGAAGGCGGTGGCCTCGGTCGCCGAAGCGGCGGCGTAAACGGGATCGGGCCCCGCTTCGAACCAGGCTTTGAGCGCCCCATATCGATGGCGCACGCCCATGGACTCGATCTCGATAGCACCGAAGAGCACGCAGCGGATGCCACCGCCGCGGTGCGTGTGCAGCAGCGCTACGCCACCGGGCGGAAAATCGACCCGGTCGCACCGCACCAGATAGGGCTCCGAGCCCTCGAGCGCGATCCGCGCGGCTAGCAGTACCTCGCTTGTAACTCCGTCTCCGGCAAGCGCGGTATCCGGTCGGCCCGCGGGCGCGAGCTCCCAACGCAGCGCGACGGTCGCCAGGTGAGCGGCAGCCAGGCGCAGGGCGCCGGTATTGTGCCAGGCGCTGTTGGCGCCGAGCGCGGCGGTCGCGCCGTCGGCAGTCAATCGCAGTCCGCCGGAAACGACGTAGATCACGCGCACCGCCGAAGAGGCCAGCGCATCCCGCGCGACGGCCTGCGGCCCGAGCCCGTCCCTGTACAACGTGAGTCGGTAGTCCATGTCGAACTCCGGTTGCCATTGTAGCTATGGGCATCCCACGGTGCCGGTGCTACGATTGCGATCGCTCCACCGACAAGAGCGAGGCGTTCAGAAGGCGAGTGAATGACGGAGTGGCGCCCATGCCGACCAGACGCTTTCTGCTCCTTGTAACCTCTGCTTTCGTTGTTACCATCCTGCAAGCCGGGGGCGGCTCGTCGCCGGCGCCAGCCCAGACTTTAGACGCGCTGGGCGGACGGGTGACCTCCGCCGAGGAAGGGGCGATGGAAGGCGTGGTCGTCAGTGCGAGGAAGGACGGCTCCATCGTCACGGTCAGCGTCGTCAGCGACCATCAGGGCCGCTACCGCTTCCCGCGTGCGCGACTCGAACCGGGCAAGTATGCGCTGAGCATACGGGCGGTCGGCTACGAGCTGGCGGGGCCCGGCACCGCGAGTATCGCCGCGGAGGAACCGGCCGTCGCCGATCTGCGGCTGCGCCGGGTCCAGGACATCACGCCGCAGCTCACGAACGGCGAATGGATCACGAGCGTCCCCGGGACATCCGACCAGAAGAAGTTCCTGTACGGCTGCGTGGGCTGCCATACCCTCGAGCGCGTGGTGAAGTCGCGGCACAACGCCGCAGCGTACCTCAAAGTCATGGCGCGGATGGCGGGCTACTCCAACAACAGCCATGCGGACAGGCCGCAGCTGCGCGTGCGTCCACGGGATCTCGCGCGCAACTTCGGCCCCGACGCCGAAAAGCAGGCGGCGTTTCTGGCGAGCATCAACCTGAGCTCCGGCCCGTGGACCTACTCGCTTCAGACCTATCCCCGCGTGAAGGGCAAGGGGACGCGCGTCATCATCACCGAGTACGATCTGCCGCGGAAATCCCTGATGCCGCACGACGTGATCGTGGACCCGGAAGGCATCGCCTGGTTCTCCTCGTTCAACGAGCAGTTGCTGGGCCGGTTCGACCTCAAGACGCTCACCTACACCGAGTTTCCCATTCCCGTGCAGCGCCCGGATTACCCCAAGGGCACGCTCGACCTCGAAACCGATCCGCAAGGCAATCTCTGGCTCTCGCACATGTTCCAGACCGGGGTCGTGAAATTCGACAAGAAGACCCGTCAGTTCCAGGCGTGGCCGCTGCCCACGGCCATCGCCAACGACGAATCGCAGCAGTCCATGGTCGGTCCCCAACGCTGGACCGTCGACGGCAAGGTCTGGTTGAACGATGCCGGGCTTCCGGGATTGCACCGTCTGGATCTCGCGACCGGCGCGTTCGAGACGTGGGAGCCGTACAAGGACATGAAGCCGCCGCATTCGGTCTACGGGATCTACGCGGACTCGAAGAACAACATATGGTTCATGGATTTTGGCGGAGAGAATGTCGGGAAGATCGACGCTGCGACCGGAAAGGTATCGCTCTTTCCGACGCCGACCCCGAGGTCGCGCCCGCGCCGCGGCAGGATGGACGACGAGGACCGCGTCTGGTTTGCCGAGTGGCGCGCCGAAAAGCTGGGGATGTTCGACACCCGAACCGAGCAATTCAGGGAATGGCCGGTTCCGACGCTGCATACGGCGCCTTATGACGCGGTTCTCGACCGGAACAATCAGTTGTGGAGCGCGGGCATGAATACGGATCGGGTCCTGCGCATGGATGTCGCCAGCGGCCAGTTCGTCGAATTTCAGCTGCCAAGGCAGACCAACATCCGCCGCATCTTCGTGGACAATTCGACGACGCCGCCCACATTCTGGGTGGGCAGCAATCACGCCAGCTCGGTGATCAGGCTGGAGCCGCTGGAATAGCTGGAGCACTGCGAGGAAAGTCATGAAGCTCAGCGCCAATCAGCTCGCGCAATTCGAGCGCGAGGGCTACCTGTTCTTTCCGGGAATGTTCCGGGAGGAGGAAGTGAAGGTCTTGCTCGAGGAGGTGCCGCGCCTCTACGCGCAGCGCCGGCCGGAAAATGTCCGCGAGAAGGGCAGCGAGGCAGTGCGCACCAACTTCGCCGCGCACCTGTACAGCTACCCGTTCGCGAGGCTCGCGCGCCATCCGCGGATGGTGGAGCCCGTGATGCAGCTCCTCGGGGAAAGCGTCTACATGCACCAGTTCAAGATCAACGGCAAGATGGCGTTCGACGGCGACGTGTGGCAATGGCACCAGGATTACGGCACGTGGAAGAACGACGATCTGATGCCCGAGGCGCGTGCTATGAACGTCGCGATCTTTCTCGACGAGGTGAACGAATTCAACGGGCCGCTCATGTTCATTCCCGGGAGCCACCATCTCGGGGTGATCGAGGCCGAGCACGACCTGACCACCACGAGCTACCCGCTGTGGACCATCAGTCACGCCACGATCGAGAAGCTCGTGGGGCGCGGCGGCATCGTCGCCCCGAAGGGACCGGCCGGATCCATGATCCTGTTCCATTCATGCCTGGTGCATGCGTCGACCTCGAATCTCTCGCCCTGGAATCGCATCGCCGTGTATCTCAGCCTGTGCGCGGTATCCAATCACATCCGCCGCTTCAAGCGTCCGGAGTACATCGCGCACCGCGACTTCACGCCGCTTCAGTGCCTGCCCGACGACTGCCTGCTGAACGAGTACGACGTTCCGCTGCCGTGGAAGGACGGAACCCCGGCCTCCGCGCTCCAGCCGCAGCTTGCGGCGTAGCCGGAGACGAATGTCGAGCGGCCGCGCCAGGGCGATATGGTGAATTCCGAGACGATACGGGTTGCAGGCGGGGAAGTCGCGATATGGCCGGCCGGCGTGAAGGTGGAGTTGCTCGCGGCGCCCAACACGGGACTGGTGGAATTTCCGGACCGCGAGCTGTACCACGCGGGTCTCGCAGCCAAGATACTCGAGATGGAGCGCGATCCGCGCTATCAGGCGTGGATATTCAAGGGCGGGTGCGGCACGAAGGTGCGCGATCCCCACGAATGGGGCAGCCCGGAGGCCGATCTGATCAACGCGCGGGCAATGGAACTCGCGGCGAAGGCCCTGGGAGCGCCGACCGTGGTGGTGGACGACAGCTGGGCGAACGTCTATCGAAAGGGCGATTACTGCATGCCCCACAGCCACCTGCGCGCCATCGCCAGCGTCGTGTACCTGCTCGACCCCGGCGACCCCGTAGCGGACGATCCTCTGAGCGGCCGGTTCTATTTTTGCGACCCGCGCATCCCGTTCTGCACCGAGCACGAAGAAGGCAGGGTCACCAAGCTCCTCATGCCGGAGCTGAGCCCCGGGTCGCTGCTCATCTTTCCCGCCGAGTTCATCCACGCGGTCAATCCATATTTCGGCGAGCGGCCTCGCCTGACTCTGTCGTGGAACATCAATCTCACCAGGCTGGGGGGGGACCGCGCGGACGGATGGCGGTCCTGACTGCCGAGCGTTGGCCCTAAATGAAACCGGCCGGCCACGCGCTGCAGTTGTGCCTTGCCGCCTGCATGACCGTCATCGCGTGGACGGCGCTGCAGCCCTGCCGGCGGAATCAATAGAGGAGATGAAGATGCGAACCGTGGCTCTACTGGCCGCCGCCGTTCTTTCCACCGTCGCCGGACCGGTCCAGCCGGAAAAATATCCTTCCAAGCCGATCCGTCTGATCTCGCCTTTCGCGCCGGGCGGCGGGACCGACATCCTGGGACGGGTAATCGCGGTTCCGGTGTCCGAAGCGCTGGGACAGCCGGTGGTGGTCGACAACCGTCCGGGCGCAGGCGGGGCCGTCGGCGCCGAGATCACGGCGCGCGCCGAGCCCGACGGTTACACGATCATCCTGGTGTCGAGCAGCTACCCCGCGACTTCCGCCTATCGCACGCCGCCCTACGATCCGGTCAACGGCATCCAGCCGATCATCCTCATCGGCACTACCGGGCTCGTGATGGTAGTGCACCCGTCGGTCCCCGCAAGAAGCGTGAAGGAGCTCGTCGAGTACGGCAAGGCCAATCCCCGCAAGCTCAACTACGCGTCGGTCGGTGCCGGCAGCGTCGTACACCTCTCGCTCGAGCTGTTCAAGCTGGACACGAAGTCGGATTTCGTTCACGTGCCCTACAAGGGCGGCGGCCCGGCATTGAACGCAGTGGTCGGCGGGGAGGTGCAGCTCACGGCCATCAGCATGGTGCCGACGCTCCCGCACGTGAGGGCGGGACGGCTGCGCGCGATCGCCATCACCAGCCCGAAGCGCTCGGAACTGCTGCCCGACGTTGCCACTATCGGCGAGACCGTGCCCGGTTTCGTGGTCGTGCATTGGTACGGCATGTGGGGCCCGAAGGGCATGCCGCGGGACATCGTCACGCGATGGAACAGCGAAGTCGCGAAAGTTCTGAGCACGGACCAGATGAAGCGCCAGCTGCAGACGGAGGGCCTTGCACCCGGCGGCGGTCCCCCGGATCAGTTGAAGGAAGTTCTCGGTGAGGCCGTAGCGAAATGGCGCAGGGTGATCAGGGAGGCCAGGCTCGATACCTCGGGCTGATATCCCCGCTATTCGGCCTTGATTCCCGTCTTGCGTATCACCTCGGCCCACTTGTCGAGGTCCGCGCCGACGATCGCCGCAGCCTTGTCGGCTTGTTTTCATATCAGAGTTCAACCTCGGACGGGCGGTTGTATGATACCGGACGAAAGTCGGGTTCACCGGCCCGGGGATGCCATGAGCACAGGATGGATCCGTCTTACAAGCGCTAACGGCGCGAATGGTGAACGGTGAACGGTAAACGGTTTGCTCGCCGAAATACTTCTGATGTAGCGCGCCGCGCTTCGCCCAGCGCTCACCGATCATTCTTCACGCATCACGCCTTGGCCAGGAGGGAACATGTTCACTCGGAGAGGATTTTTGAAAGGGGCGCTGGGCGCGGGCGCAGGTCTCGCCATGGGTAGCGCGCAGACCGCCGGGGCCCAAATTCCGGCTGCGCAACTCGAGCGCAACAAGGCGGTCGCGGTGCGTTTCAAGAAGGCTCAGGGAACGAAGGAAGAGGACGCGGTCATGAAAGAGGTCCTCGCGCCCAACTACAAGCGGCTGCGCGGCGGCATGCAGCATCTGGCGGCGAACGCACAGGACCAGGGATTCCCGGGCGCCGGATCGTTTCTGCGCGGGGCCTTCCCTGACCGCGTGGACGTGATCGAGGAAGTCATAGCGGAGGGCGATCAGGTCGGAGTGCTGTTCCGCTTGACCGGCACCCACCAGGCCAATCTCTTTGGCATCCCTCCTACCGGGAAGAAGGTCGACGTCCATGAAATCGCCGTCATGCGCATCGTGGACGGGAAGATGGTCGAAGCGTGGTTCATGGCCGACGAGGCCGGCCTCCTGAAGCAGCTCGGCGCCTCGTTCCCGCCGCGCAAGGACGGGAAGACGATCGTGCCGCCGGTCACCAACTCCGGCGAGGATCCCGATGCCGTACTGGCGCGGCTCCAATCGGGCGCGCTCTCGACCCAGGAGGACCGAAACCGGCTCATGGTGGCCCAGTCGAAGGGCTCGGCGCCGCCGGGCGATCTCCGGGCGCCCGACTACAAGCAGAAGCGTTTCGGCTTCCAGCATTTGCGCGACTACGGCCTCGCCAAGGGCACGTCGGAGTCCAACATCAGCCGCGCGTTTCCGAACCGACGTGACCGCATCGACGGATTCATCGCCGAAGGCGAGAAAGTATGGATGCGCTTCAAGCTCGCCGGCGCGCATACCGCGAGCCTGTACGGCATGCCGCCGACCGGCAAGGTCATCGAGGCGCCCGAGATCGGAATCATGCGCATCGTCGACGGCAAGTGGCGCGAAAGCTGGTATTTCGGGGACGAGCTCGGTCTCATGCTGCAGCTCGGGATCTCTCCGAACGTGCTGCTGGGCTAAGTCGTGGCACGTTTAGCGCTTGCATAAAGGAGAGTCCGGGTTTGAAGCTTTCCGCGCAGATGAACCTGGTAATCGCTGTGGTCTTCGCGCTCGTCTGCTTCGGCTTCGCGATAAATGGTTTCAGCTCTCTCCCGGAAATGACGGACTCCGCTCAAATCGCGGACGCGAAAGGATTCGCCTGGTTCTGGACCTTTCTTGGCAGCGTCGGGGTAGTGCTTGGGGCGTTGTCCTTTTGGATCGCCCGCACGCAGAGGCATCGTGACGATGCCTGACAGCTCGCTCTCCCCGCACGTTAGGTTTACAAAGGAGGACTCCGACGTGCGAGCACCCGGAACAACGGGTGAGCTGCCTCGCCCTTCGCGCCTTGGGACCGGCTTGCGCCGGCGTTATTTTCGACGCGAGCTCAGTGAGCCCGGATCCCGGGAAAGTCGTCCTTGATCTCCTGACGCTTGCCCTCGCCATCGTACCAATAGAGCTTTCCCGCCTCCTCGCTTTTAGTCATCTTGTGCGACCCGTCGCAGTAGGGCTGATTCCGCGATAGCCCGCATCTGCAGAACCATTGTTCCTTGCCGTCGATCACGTATTTGGCGGGTTCCGAGAGAGTACGTTTGACCAGGCGTGCCATGGCGGGGTCCTTTCACAAAATAAAGTGGAGGTCTTTCTAAACAGACCGGGGCGGCGTTTTAATCCCATGTGAAGCCTGACGCCCATTCCCGGCGCGGCTCCTAAACGCCCAGCGCGTCCTTGACGCGGCGGGCGGTGAGCGGCAGCTCGCGCAGCCTCACCCCGGTCGCATCCGCCACGGCGTTCGCGATGGCGGCGGCCGTCGGCCCTTGCGCCGCCTCGCCCGTCCCGAGAAACGGCTGTCCTGGACGGCTGATCACGTGCACGTCCACCGTGTCGGGCAGGTTGGGCATGCGCAGTATCGGGTACGTGCTCCAGTCCATGCTCGTGATCCGCGTCTGGTTAAAACCCACACTCTCGTAGAGCGTCCAGCTCATGGATTGAATGATGCCGCCTTCGATCTGGTTGCGGATGCCGTCCGGATTGACGGCCTCGCCGCTGTCCACCGCGGCTACCGCCCTGGCGAGGCGCACGCCCCCGGTCTCGTGATCGACCGTCACTTCGCAGGCGAGCGCGACGTAGGCGGCAAGGTTCTTGTAGCGCGCGAAGGCGAAGCCGCGGCCGCGTCCCGGCCGCTTCCGGTATCCCGCCCAGCCAAAGCGCTCCGCCGCCGTGCGTATGACGTCGTTCGCTCGCGTATCCTGCACGTGACGCAAGCGGAAATCGACCGGATCGGCGCGGGCGGCCGCCGCCACCTCGTCCATGAAGCTTTCGATCGAGAATACATTGTGGTAGGCGCCGAGCGAGCGCAGAGCGGAGACGCGCAGCGGCACCGCAGGCAGGAAATGGTGGACGACGCGCGTATTGTCGAACCGGTAGTACGGGATGGCATTACGGTCGCCCCCGCCCGTGGGCTGCGGGATCGGCCTGGGCACCGGCTGCTCGAAAGGCGATTGCAGCAGGCGCGCCGGCAAGAGGTTGCCCGCCGCGCCGGGACGGGTGTTGTGGGAGCCGCTCCACACCGAGTACTCCCAGGCCTCGATCCTGCCGGTCGGATCGACCCGTGCCCGCGCGCTCGACATCATCGCCGACCCGTACGGCTCCCAGGCGTGCTCCTGCTCGCGCATCAGCTGGATGCGAACCGGGCGTCCGGGAAATGCAACCGCGACAAGGGCGGCGTCCGCTCCCGCGTCGTCGGCTGCATTGTGACCGTAGCAGCCCGAGCCTTCCATATGAATGCAGCGCACGCGCTCTTCGGGAAAGCGCAGCATCTCGGCGATGGCGCGGCGCAGCGGGTAGACGCCCTGGCTGTGGGTCCAGACGGTCAGGCTCTCATCCTTGTAGAGACCCACGGCGCACGAAGGACCGATGGACCCATGGAGCTGGTACGGACGGCGGTAGGCGGCTTCGATCGTTCCCACGCCGGTGCCGACGCCGGAACCGTCGACGATAACTCTGCGCTGGGATGGTAGGTTCTGGAGGCTCGAATACAGTTCCGCGGGCGCCGGTAGAGTCGCCTGCTCGTTCCATGCCGCGGCTCTCGCGAGCGCGCGCATCGCAGCGATCGCCTGAAATTCGCGCTGCGCGACCACGGCGAGGTAGTTGCCGTCGCGCACGACCTTCAGCACGCCGGGCATTTTCTCGACCTCTGCGGCGTTCAGAACGCGTAGGCGGGCGCCGTAGCCCGGCGGACGCACCACGCGCGCGTGGACCATGTCCACGAGCCGCAGGTCGTGGACGTAAATTGCCCCGCCGCTCAACTTTGCGGGGATGTCCACACGCTGCATCGGCTTGCCCATCACCCTGCGGGCGCCCGGGTCTCCGAGCGCCGACGTGGGCTCCGCCCGCACGTGCAGTTCCTGCCCCGCGACGAGCTCGCCGTAGTGCGCGCTCCGCCCGCCCGCTGCGCGCACCGTGCCGTTTTGCACTGTGAGCTCGGCTGCGGGCACGTTGAGCCGCGCGGCCGCGAGCCCGATCAGTATTGCGCGCGCCTGCGCCGCCGCGTTGAGGATGGCCGTGCCGCCTTCCGACATCGACTGGCTCCCGGCCGTATAGGCCTCGTCGGGCGTGCGGCCCGTGTCGGCGGTGACGAGCTCGATACGGGGCGGCTCGACGGCCAGCTCTTCGGCGGCAATCTGGATGAATGCCGTCTTGATGCCCTGTCCCAGCTCGACCTTCCCCGTGAACACAGTGACAATTCCGTTCGCATTGATCCTGATCCAGGAGTCGAGCATCGGCTCTTTTTCGAGCGACCCCGGCAGCTTCGGGGCCTTTTCTGCGCCCGGTCCGGCCGGCGGCGCTTGCGCAAATGCGCGGGGAAAGAGCGCGAAGCCGACGACGAGCGAACCGCCGCCGGCCAGGAAGCCGCGGCGCGAAATCCGGCTGGCAGCGTAGCTCACCGGCTTGCGTCCTTTGCAGCCCGGGTTTTCATCGCAGCGGCGGCTCGCGCCACTGCGCGCACGATGCGCATGTGCGTGCCGCAGCGGCACAGGTTATGCCGCATGTACTCCCTGATCTGCGCCGGAGACGGCTCCGGGTTGCGCTCGAGCAGCGCGTGCGCGCGCACGATCATGCCGGGTATGCAGAAACCGCACTGGGCCGCCTGTTCCTCGATGAAGGCGCGCTGCACCGGCCCTGGATTTGCGATCGTGCCGAGGCCTTCGAGCGTCCTGATCCGGGGGCCCTCGAGGACGGAAACCGGAACGACGCACGAGAATATCGGCCGCCCTTCGACGAGCACGGTACACGCGCCGCACTGGCCCAGGCCGCAGCCGTATTTGGCACCGTTCAGCTGCAGGTGATCGCGCAGCACGTAGAGCAGGGGCGTTGCCGGATCGACGTCGACCTGGTGCTCGCGTCCGTTGACGTTGAGTCTGACCATTTGCACCCGTCCGCTATCCTCCGCCGGTCGCGCCGCTTGTCCTCGCCTTCCGCACCTCGCCCTCCACATCGCGCCACGGCGGTCCGCTGCCGAACCTGGAGCGGGCATAGAGCGTCAGCGCGGCGAGCTGACCATCGGTGAGCGCGCCGCGGAAGCCGGGCATCCACGGACCGGGCTCGCCGTCCCGCGGCATGACGCCGTCGAGGACGATATGTATGAAATTGCTCGGGGTCGGCAGGTTGACCGACGTGCTGTATGTGAGCTGCAGCGCATCGCCCGAATACGGCGCGATGCGGCCGTTGTCATGGCAGGCGCCGCAGGCACCTGCATAGATGGTCGCTCCCGCCTGAAGCGTACTGTCGCCGCCTTCGGTACGGGTAGGCGCACCCGCCTCGGCGCGGAGAGATCGACGCTCGGGCGTCGGCGGATCCATCTGGGCCGCGACGTAGACGGCGATGGCGCGCACATCCTGTTCCGGGACCGCGGCGAGATTGTGAACGACAGACGCCATGGGTCCGGCGGGTGCGTCGTGGCGGTCGGTGAGGCCGCCGCGGAGATAGCGGAACAGATAATCGGTGGTCCACGGCTCGGGGGCGGGCGACGCCCCGGTCAATGCGGGCGCGTGCCAGCCTTCCGCCTCCCCGCCCGCGAGGTACAGATCGTTCTTCTCCGCGCCCAGAACATTGCGCGGCGTATGGCAGGCGCCGCAGTGGCCCAGGCCTTGAACGAGGTACGCCCCACGGTTCCATTCCGCGTTCTGGCCGGAATCGGGCACAAAGGCGCCGGGCTCGAAATACAGGCGCTTCCACAGGCCGATCAGACTGCGGATGTTGAACGGAAACGACAGCTGGTTGGCCGGCCTCCCGGCGCTGACCGGTTCCCGCGTCATGACGAAGGCGTAGAGCGCACGAACATCTTCGTCCGTAAGCTTGGTGTAATGATCGTAGGGGAACGCAGGGTAAAGGTGACGGCCGTCGCGATCCACGCCTTGGCGCATCGCGCGAGCGAAGGCGCCTTCCGACCAGCGTCCGATTCCCGTTTCCGGATCGGGCGTGATGTTGGTGCCGTGGATGATTCCGAAAGGCGTCTTGAGCGCCCGCCCGCCGGCATAGGGCTGCCCGCCGGGCGCGGTGTGGCAGACGATGCAATTGCCGATCGCGGCCAGCTGCGCACCCCGCTCGACGGCTGCGGGCTCAAAGGACAGCGTTTTGGGCGCTTCGTCGGTTCCGGCCGGCTGGCTGATGCAGCCGCCGAGCCATCCGGCCGCAACCAGCGCGAGCGCACGCCTGCGGAAATGCCTGGTGCTCATATGGAACCTTGCGGGTTTGGCATCTGCGGCCACCGGCAGTTCCTCGCGCACGTCGGCTCCGATCCGTTTGGCATTGTGCGAAAATATTATGTCCATCGATCATGCGCTTACGCTCGGGGCAGTCAGCGATATGCAGTGCGCGAGGGGCAGGAGAACCATCTTGAACAAGCTCGTTCTTCTCGGCGCCGTCTGGGTCGCTGCGCTGTCAGCTGCAGAGCACGGCTGGGCCCAGACCGACAATTATCCCATGCGGCCCATTCGCATCATTTCGCCCTTCCCGCCGGGCGGCAGCGTCGATCTCGTCGGGCGACTGCTGGGCGCCAGATTATCCGAGATGCTTGGACAGCAGGTCATCGTGGACAACCGCACTGGCGCCTCGGGCACCATCGGAACCGAGCTTGCGGCGCGCGCGGCGCCCGACGGCTACACGTTGCTCGTGAACACGTTGCCCCTGGTGACCAACATGTTTCTCTTCAGCCGCATCTCGTACGACGTTGTGAACGATTTCGCGCCGATCTCTCTGCTCACTTCGTCGGCCAATGTCGTCGTCGTGCATCCGTCGCTGCCGGCGCGCTCGGTGCGCGAGCTTCTGCACCTGGCACGCTCAAAGCCGGGAGCGCTGAACTACGCCACCGCGGGCGCCGGGTCCAACCCGCATCTCGCAGGCGAGCTGTTCAATCACCTCGGGAAAGTGAATATCGTGGCGGTGCATTTCAAGGGCGGCGGCCCTGCCTTGATCGCAACGATGAGCGGCGAGGTTGGCATCGCCTTCGGGAACATGGCGGAGGCATCGAACCACGTGAAGAATGGGAGGTTGCGTGCGCTCGCCGTGACCGGCACCAAGCGCTCCGTCACGCTGCCGGACGTTCCCACGGTCGCGGAGGCGGGATTGCCAGGATACGAGTTCGTAGGATGGACCGCCATGCTGGCGCCCCGGAACACGCCCAGACCGGTCATCGCGCTGCTCAACGACCGTATCGTGAAGATCCTGCGCTCACCCGATCAGGCGCAGCGCTTCACGGAACGTGGCTTCGATGTCATCGCCAGCTCCCCTGAGGAGCTGGGCGCTCATCTGAAGAGCGAGGTGACGCGGTTGGGAAGGGTGATCAAGGAACGCGGCATGAAGGCCGACTGAGTGTCAGGTGACTCGTGACCGGTGGCTCGCGATTGGTCACGCTTTTTCGAAATGTCCATGCTGAGCAAGTCGGTTCACGTAGCAACGCTGCTGGCAGCGCTGCTTCTCGCGGGCGTGGCCACGGCGCAGGAGCTCGTAGCGGTCAAGATAGCCGCGATCAACGATTTTCACGGCAACCTGCGCCCGCCGGCAGAGCGCCTGGTCGCGGGAAACACGGGCATCGCCGCGGGCGGCATGGCGCGGATCGCGACACTGGTCGAGCGCTTGCGGGCCCGCAACCCCAATTTTGCGTTCGTGTCGGCGGGCGATCTCATCGGCGCCTCGCCGTTGATTTCCGACTTCTTCGACGACGAGCCCGTGATCGAGGGAATGAGCTTGATGGGCCTGGACTTCAACGGTGTCGGCAATCACGAGTTCGACCGTGGCGTCACGCACTTGCGGCGCCTGCAGGCCGGGGGATGTCCACCGGATGGCTGTAAGTCGGGGCTGGCGTTTGCCGGCGCCCGCTTCGCCATGCTGGCCGCCAACGTGATCGTCCGGTCCACGGGCAAGCCGCTGTGGCCGGCGTACGGGATCCGGGATTATGGCAGCGCGAAGGTTGCATTTATCGGCGTGACGCTCAAGGCCACTCCCGCCATCGTGGCACCCCAGGCTGTCGCAGGGCTCGAATTTCGGGACGAGGCGGACACGGTCAATGGGCTCGTTGCGGAATTGAAGAGCCAGGGTGTCGCAGCCATCGTCGTCCTGCTGCATCAGGGCGGGACGACGACGGGCGGCTACAACGATTGCGCAGGCCTGCGCGGCCCGATCATCGACATCGCGCAACGACTGGACTCGGCCGTGGACATCATCGTGAGCGCGCATACGCATCAGGCGTACATCTGCAGGCTCGGCGGCAGGCTGGTAACCAGCGCGGGCTCGTACGGGCGTATCGTCACCGAAATCGATCTCACCATCGATGCGGTACGGCGCAAAGTTGCAGGGGCGAGAGCCGTCAATCACGTCGTAAGCGCAGATATTCCGGAGAACGCCGCGCAGTCCAGGCTGGTCGAGCGCTATGCAAAGCTTGCCGCGCCTCTGGAGCGCGTCGTAGGCCGGATCACGATGCCGATATCCCGCAGCGCCAACGCGGATGGTGAATCGACGATGGGGCAGCTCATCGCCGACGCGCACCTGGCCGCCACTGCGGATGCTAGCGCCAGGATAGCCTTCATGAACGCCGGCGGCATACGGGCCCCTCTGGAGTTTACCGGGGCCGGGACCGTCACTTTCGCGGATCTGTTCGCCGTATACCCGTTCCGCAATACCCTGGTGACGATGTCGCTCACCGGAGCGCAGATCCTGCGCCTGCTGGAGCAGCAATGGCTGGGTACCCAGGTCGGCATGTTGCAGGTGTCCCGCGGTTTCGGCTACACCTGGAATCCTTCTCTTCCCCCGGGCGGACGAGTCGTGCAGGATAGCGTCGTGATAGCGGGCGAGCGGCTGCAGCCCGACGCCGCTTACCGCGTAACCGTGAACAGCTTCATGGCGGAAGGCGGGGATGGGTTGAGCGTGCTGCGCGAAGGCCGCGACCGCGTGGCCGGCGCCAACGCCCGCGATGCGCTCGTACGTTATCTGGAGCAGAATTCGCCGCTCGCTCCACCGAACGAGCGGCGCGTGCGCAAGGTCGGCGAGCAGTGAGCGGTCAGTGGCTGCAGCGATTTTGCTGCTTATCGTTTTCCTGGAGATGAGATGGTGAAAGTAACCCCGAGTGGGCAGACTCTGGGCGCGACGATCGAGGGGCTCGATCTTGCGCAGCCGTTGTCGAGCGGCGAGCTCGAGGTCGTGCTGCGGGCCCTGGGTAATCACGGCGTTATCCGGTTTCCACGCCAGCGGCTGTCGGGGCGCAACCTTGCAGATTTCAGCGCCCGCTTCGGGGAGCTGGAGATCAACGTCGCAAATGCGTATCAGGAGCCCGGCATCCCGGAAGTGATGATCCTGTCCAACATCGTCGAGGACGGAAAGGCGATCGGCCTCTCGGACGCGGGTCAAAGCTGGCACACGGACATGTCGTACAGCCGGGCGATCGCGTTCGCGAACGTGCTCTACGGCATCGAGATCCCGCATCGCGACGGCAAGCCGCTGGGCGCGACCGAGTTCAGCAACATGCACGCCGCGTATGAAGACCTGCCTGCAGCTCTCAAGCAGCGCCTCGATGGCATGACGGTGCGGCACGACTTCGAGAAGTTCTGGGAGATGATGCGGCGCGAGAAGGGCAGCAAGCGCCCGCCGCTCAGCGCGGCGCAGAGGAAGGCGAAACCGCCCGTTTCCCAGCCGATATTCCTGACGCATCCGCTTACAGGACGCAAAGTGCTCTATGCCAATCCGGGCTATTCGGTGCGGATCAACGAGCTACCGCAGAATGAAAGCGACGAGACGCTCGGGTTCCTGTTCGATCACCAGCTCCGGCCGGAATATCGCTACGTCTTTCACTGGCAGGCAGGGGATGTCCTCATGTGGGAAGACATCGGGACCATCCACAGCGCCGTCGCGGATTACGGCCCCGACGAGCATCGCCTCGTCAAGCGCTGCCAGGTGATGGCGACGAAATACTTCGCGCACGGGGTCCCGTCGTGAGGCAACGGCTCCGGCAGTCGTTGCGGCCACCGACGGTTACACGCTGCTCTTTTCCTCTCCGCTCGCCGCTTCTGCTTCTTGGTAGAGACGAAACCGCGCGATGAGCGAAAAAAGGGAGGCGCGCAGGTTCGGGCCGATACGGCTGCCGACCAGGTTCACGGTCGTGTCCTGGCGCGATCTCGCGTTTACCCTCGCTCCGATCATCCTCATCAGCGTCGTTGCGATCTGGGCTGCTTTCCGGTTCGTGAGGCCGGCGCCACCCGACACCATCACCATCACCACCGGTCCCGAAGCCAGCCTCTTCCGGAACTACGCGGAGCGATACAACAAGATACTGGCGCGTAACGGCGTCAAGCTGCGGGTACTCACTTCCCAAGGGTCGCTTGAGAATCTCCGGCGGCTGAGCGATCCGTCGTTCAGCGTCGACGTCGGGTTCGTCCAGGGCGGCGTGGCCTCCGGCATGAAAGTCGATGGCCTGGTGTCGCTCGGGAGCATGTTCAATCAGCCCCTCGCGATCTTCTATCGCAGCAGCGCCGGGCTCAACTTGCTGTCCGATCTGAAGGGCAAGCGGGTGGCGATCGGCGTGGAAGGCAGCGGCGTGCACGTGCTGGCGCTCGCCTTGCTGAAGGCGAACAACATAGAACCCGGCGGTGCGACCAGGCTGCTGGAGCTGTCCGGAGAAGCCGCGGCGGATGCGCTCCTGCGCGGCACAGTTGATGCCGTGTTCCTGATGGGAGATTCCGCTGCCCCGCAGTTCATGCGCAAGCTGATGCAGGCGCCGGGGATAAGGCTCTTCGATTTCCCGCAGGCCGAGGCCTATATCCGGCGCTTCCAGTATCTCAACAAGCTGGACCTGCCGATGGGGGCCCTCGATCTCGGGAAGAATCTTCCGCCGCGTGACCTGCGGATCATCGGTCCGACGGTCGAGCTCATCGCGCGGGACAACCTGCACCCGGCGCTGTCCGACCTGCTGATCGAGGCGGCGACCGAGGTGCATGGCGGCGCGAGCCTGCTGCAGCGCGCGGGAGAGTTCCCGGCCGCGATCGAACGCGAGTTCCCCATCAGCGACCACGCGACGCGCTACTACAAGTCGGGCAAAGGCTTTCTGTACCGCTATCTGCCGTTCTGGGTTGCGAGTCTGGTGGATCGCATGGCCGTACTGCTGGTGCCCGTGCTCGTGCTGCTGATTCCTGGCATGCGCATCGTGCCCGTGCTCTATCGCTGGCTCGTGGGCTCACGCATCTACCGGTGGTATGGAAACCTGCTGGCGCTGGAGCGGGAGATGCGGATGAATACGGATTCGAAGCCGCGCGAGGATCTGCTGAAGCGCCTCGACGCGATCGAGCAGGGTGTAAACGGCATCAAAATACCGCTCGCTTTTGCCGACCAGTTCTACGTGCTGCGCGAGCACATCAGCTTCGTGCGCGGCCGGCTGGCCAACTCGGAGACGAGGGACCACGGACCAGAGACTCGAGACCGGGCACTGGAGACTGGGGACAACGAACCGCGCTCGCGTGGCGGCTGAGCTTCTAGAACCTAGGTTCTAGAGGCTGTCTCAAAAATCTCCCTCACCCTCGATCCCTCTCCCAAAGGAGAGGGAAGTGTTCCCTTCTCCCTTCGGGAGAAGGGCTAGGGATGAGGGACAAACCTCCGCAGGAAGGTTTTTGAGATACGGTCTAAGCACTGGTCCCTAGTCTCAGGTTTCCGGTCGCTGCTTTCTCCGGCCACATCTCCGCCAGGCCATCAGCATCGGTCGCCGTGATCGTGGTGCGGACCACGTGACGCGGCTGGTCGTCGGGCCAGGGGCGGCCGCGGTGCAGGACGCAACGGTTGTCCCACATGATGACGTCGCCCGGCAGCCAGGTATGCAGGTAGGTATGGCCCGGTGCCGCGATGTGATCTATCAGTTGCGCGAGCAGGTCCTGCGCTTCGTCTTGCGCCATGCCGTCGATCGCGAACGTGTGTGACGCGATGTAGAGGGAGTCGCGCCCGTTCGCAGGGTTGCGCCAGCGGATGCGCCAGCGTACCGGGGGCAGGGCCGACTTTTCCCGCTCGGAGGCCAGCTGCGGTGCGATCTTGCCGCGCGAGTGCGCGTAGTCGTGCCAGGCGCAGGCGTCGCGCAGCCGCTCGCGCGTGACGTCCGGCAGACGCTCCCATCCGCTGCGCATCGATGCAAATTCCGTTTCGCCGCCTGCGCCGGGTATCGTGCGGGCCGACAGCACGGAGGCGAGAGCGGGCGGAATCTTGAAGCAGCTGTCGGTGTGCCAGAGCTGGTTCGCCTGCGCGCGCAACGCTTCCTTGTGGTCGGGAGGAACCAGGCCTCCCTTGCCGTCCATATTGGTGAGCACGCTGAACGGTGTGCCCTCGGCGAGCGTAGCCACCTTGGCGATTTCGAGCGGGCCGAAGCGCTTCGAATACGCGATCTGCAGTTCGTCCGTAATCGGCTGGCCACGGAACAGCAGGACGGAATGTTCTTCGAATGCCGCCCGCACTGCGCGGTAGGCGTCATCCCGATGAGCTACATCGGCGAGCCCGACGCCGCGTACTTCCGCGACGAAGCCGGGGCCCCGCGCTATGAACTCCATGGCCGTCATTTTCGCGCTACGACGCCGTGATGTCGGTTTTCCTTACACTTTTCCGGCGCGTTCTGATTTGGCAAAGAGGAAGTGTGATTTGGAAAACTTCAGTCAAACAATGTACTAGATCCGGCCGTCAGCGAACATCGGCGCGAGAATGCCAACTTTGTCGTATCGAATTTCATGAAATGCCAACTTTGTCGTGTCGGATTTCTTTACAGCCTTGTCCGGATCTCGCGTCATCAAATTATCAATGTTTTGATTATAAATGATTAAAGATATCTGGCACGTTCATTGCGATAGAAGGACCTGTGGGCAATTACGCTGCGATTTTTTTGCGACGACCGAGACTTTATTCACGCGGGTTGAATGGAATTGCTCACCGCGGGTTCGCGGCAGGTCATAGCACAGGGAAGTCAGTAACAGAGGAGCATCCACCACGGCACGCCCGATATGGCCACCACATCGGGGCAATGCAAGGACAGGAAGGTCTGCAGTCGTCAAAAAACGTAACCGAACTCCGGTTACCGTCCGGTTGATCTCTATTCAAATTCGATATTCCGGGAGTGATGTTGCTTTTGAAGTCAATGAGTGCGTGCAGGATCCGAATAATTCCGCAAGGAGACAGATAGCCCGATAGACAACGCTAGCGGCACCGAAGCAAACGGGATCGGTGTAGCTCAATCGCACCGATAAAAGCGGCAAACAGCAGCACAACAAGAATTCGTCCGGCACTTCGATCTCTTCTTCCAGAAGGAAGTTGCGCCGGACCCATTCAGTAGCAGGGCAGCGCCGATGGGGGTCAGCCTGAAGCTGGTGGTATCGATCGCAGTTGCGGCATGTGCGTTGGTGTCTTTCGCATATGCGGTGGAGAAGCTCGGCCCCGAACCGGAGCACCTTCCCGGCGTGTACGATCACAAGATCGTTCCCAATCCGATCCTGGGCATGCGTGGCTAGCGCGCTGCTCGCTCCCCTCGGGATTTTCCCTATGCTAGGCTCCGTTCACCGGCGTCGCCGGTTGCGCAAACGAGAGCCTTGGACAATCTGTTCAGCAATCCGGTAGTGCAGGGCGGCGTCGCGCCTTTCGTAGTGGCGCTCGTCGTCGCCCTCCTGCTCAGCCGCCTGCGGCTCGGTGGTCTTGCGGTAACGGCGGGATTCCTGACCGCCGTCTACTTCGTGGCCGGACTCACCTTTACGCCGTTGACAGCCACACGCAAGATCGTCCTGCTCGGCATAGCGGGTCCCGTCGTCGGCATACTTCTCGATTTCGCGTTCAAGCCGACGCGAATGGGAATCGGGATACTTGCGCTGTGCGCAGCCGCAGGCGCCCTTTGGGCATTCTGGCCGGTGCTCGCACAGAAACCATCGGGTGAAGGCTGGCTGGCGGGTGCGAGCGCCGCGGTTGCGATCGCCTTCATGGTCGGTTTTGCGCAATTTTGCCTGGCCGGGGACGCAGTGCGTGCCGGCGCGGCCGGGCTCGCGCTGGGTGTTGGAACCGGAACTGCCGCTATATTGGGGGCATCGGCGTCGTACGGGATGTATGGCATTGCGCTCGGTGCCGGCGCGGGTGCCTTTCTGCTGCCGCAAATGTTCACCGGAAGAAAATCCTTCGCGGGCACCACCTTTGTACTGGCGGCGGTACTCACCACGGGCCTGGTAGCTGCGGGGGCTATGATTCTGGCGAAGCTCCCCTGGTATGCACTACTGGCTCTGGCGCTGGTGCCGCTGGGAGCGTGGCTGCCGGTTCCGGCGAAAGCCCCGGTTTGGCTGCAGGCGGTGCTCCTTTCGCTTTACGGCTTTATCATAGCGGGCGCCGCCTGTGGCCTCGCCTGGAAATTTCCGGACGGACTACCGGTCTAGTGCCGACTTCGAGCGGGCGCGGAACAGCGCGGTCCAAATCTCAGCAATCACCATGGGAAGGAGGAATGACATGATAAAGCGCGCCATCGGGCTGTTGATCCTCGCCTTGCCGGTCACCGTGGCGGCCGAGATCGAGGCCTACAACATCGATCCGTTCCACACGGTTCCATATTGGGAAACCGACCACCTGGGTTTTGCGACGATGCGCGGACGCTTCGACCGCGCCGCCGGCAAGTTCACCATCGATCGGGCCGCCAAGAGCGGCACCATGGAAATAACGATCCAGACCGCAACGCTCAGCACCGGCGATACCGAGCGCGAGGGCCGGCCGCGCACCCGCGACGAGCACCTGAAGAGCGCGGATTTCTTCAACGTGGCGGAATTCCCCACCATGACCTTCCGCTCCACGAGCGTGAAGTTCAAGGGCGACGATCCCGAGGTTGTCGAAGGCAACTTGACGCTGCTCGGCGTGACGAAACCGCTCCAGCTGAAGCTCGAGCGCTGGAAGTGCGGTCCGGATCCCCGCACGCAGGGGAAGCGCTATCAGTGCGGAGGCAACGCCACGGGCGCGTTCAAGCGCTCGGATTTCGGGATGAAGTTCGGCATCCCCAACGTCGGCGACGAAGTGAAGCTCTGGCTGAGCTTCTACGGTTTCCGGAGCTAGAACCTATTTCATAACTAGGCGCGTGATGCGTTGTGGCCAAGACGGACCGTATGCGAGGCGCACGGCGCAGGCCATATGTCGATATGGTCAAGCCGGGCAACGATGCAGACGACCGTCCTGGCCGCAACCCGAGTGGGACGGGGCGGAGAGCAACGGCCCGTTGCCGTTGCTCAGCGCCCTT
>DATFWO010000413.1:0-46890 GCA_035259205.1 Burkholderiales bacterium
AGTCCCGGGATGGGCACTATCGGGAACATGGCTTCACGCCGCTCGCTCGATACCGGTGACGAACATCGCGACAACCGCAGTCGCCATGACGATCGCGGCGAGCCACCCGAGCACCTTCAAGCGCCGCTTCACCGTGAATCGACCCATGATGTCCACCCGCCCCGCCATCAGCATCATCACTGCCATGATGGGCACCGCGATCACGCCGTTGATGACAGCGCTCCAATAGAGCGCCTTGATCGGATCGACGGGCAGGAAGGTTATTCCCACCCCTGCGAAGGTTGCGATCGACAAGATCGCGTAAAAGCCGCGCGCCTGAAGCAGCTTGAGCCCGAGCCCGATCGGCCATTGAAACGACTCCGCGACGGCGTATGCCGCGGATCCTCCAAGAACAGGCACCGCGAGGAGCCCCGTGCCCACGATTCCGGCGGCGAATAAAGCAAAGGCAAGATCGCCCGCGATGGGACGCAGGGCTGCTGCGGCCTGTGCAGAAGTCTGGATTTCCGTTACGCCATGGACGTGAAGCGTCACCGCGGCGGTCAGCATGATGAAGAAGGCGACGAGATTGGAGAAGCCCATACCGATGTAGGTGTCGAGCTTGATACGGGACAGCGCCGCCCTCGCCTGCTCGGGCGCTCTCATCAGCGGCTCCTCCCCGTCCGCCGCACGCTGCTCCTCCACCTCCTGAGCAGCTTGCCAGAAGAAAAGATAGGGGCTGATCGTAGTGCCGAAAATGGCTACCACGGTTACCACGTAATCGGCCTGAAGCGAAACGCTCGGAATGACGGTGTCGAGCAACACTTCGCTCCACGGCACCTGCACAACGAAGACGGTCGCGACATAGGCGAAAAGCGTCAATGTGAGCAGCTTGAGGATAGGCGCGTAACGGGGAAACGGAACGAAGATTTGCAGGATCAATGAGACGACGGCAAAGGCCAGGGCATAGACATGCGCGGGCCCCCCGATCAGAAGCTTGAGCGCCGCGGCCATGGCGCCGATATCGGCGGCAATGTTGATGGTGTTTGCGACGAGAAGCAGGCCGACAATCCCATAGAGCAGGCCTGCGGGGTAGTGGCGGCGGATGTTGGCGGCAAGTCCGTGCCCGGTAACGCGCCCGATGCGCGCGCTGACGATTTGGATCCCTACCATGAGCGGGTACGTGAAAAAGACCGTCCACAGCATGCCGTAGCCGAACTGGGCCCCGCCCTGGGAATAGGTGGCGATGCCGCTCGGATCATCGTCCGCCGCCCCGGTGATAAGACCCGGACCGAGCTTGGACAGGAGCGAGCGCTTTCCAGACGCGGCAATGTTCGGTGTCTTCTTCATCGCACTTCGCGGCCGCGTAGAGGCTGCGTCATGTCTTTGCGGTCTTCCTCTGTCCGGGAAACGACTTGGCGAAGTCGTGTCTGAGCTCAACGATGCGTTGAACCGCACAACCCGGGACGCGCAGCTCCATGATGTAATAGTGTCACGCGGTGCGACCGTGGTCCACGGGATTCCCGATGATTTCCGGAAGTTCGTGGCGGCCGAAGTCGCCAGCTGGAGTCCGATAGTCAAGCGCGCCGGTGTGGTCGTCGAGTGGCTACGCGGCCGACCGATGAAAGTGAGCACCGGTGCTATACTCGGACGGGCTCCGTCGTCTCGAGTAAAACGCGCGCAATGCATCTCGCTACCGACGTGCTCGTCATCGGCTCCGGGGGCGCCGGCATGTACGCCGCCATCGCCGCTGCGCGCGCCGGAGCGGCCGTCATTCTGGTCGACCGGAGCCTGATCGGACGCGGCGGCGCGACCGTGATGGCCCAGATGACGGTCGCATGCGCTCTCGGCGCCGAGACGCCGGATCACTGGACGCACCATCTCGCTGACACCCTGAAGGCCGGCCGCGGATTGTGCGATCCGGCGCTGGCGCGCATCTTGTGCGAGGATGGCGTCGAGTGCGTGCGCGAGCTGGATGACTGGAACGTCGGCTGGGCGCGCGAGAACGGCCGCATGAAGCAGGTCACGGTGCCCGGCCACGACCGGCCCCGCTGCGTCTACGTGGATTTCCTCGATACGGGGCCGGCCGTCGCCCGCACCTTGCGTACGCGGGTAATCCGCAGCGGATCGATCCGCCGTATCGGCGACCTGGTCGTCACCGATCTCGCCGTGCGCGATGGCGAATGCGTCGGCGCGGTCGCCTTGCACCTCGTGTCGGGCGAGATCGTCACCCTCGCCGCGAAGGCGACCGTGCTCGCGACCGGCGGATTGACGCGCCTTTATCGCCGCAACAGCGCATCGGCGAACATGGGGGGAGACGGCTACGCGCTGGCGCTGAGAGCGGGCGCCGCGCTTACCGACATGGAGTTCGTGCAGTTCTTCCCGATCGGCCATCTCGCGCCGCGGCTGATCGGCATGGACCCCATCATGTGGGATCCATTTCGCTACAAGCTGGGCGGGCGTCTGCTCGATGGGACGATGCGGGAGTTCAGCGAGCGCTACGGCGTCAAGGAAGACGGCCGCTATCTGTTGGCGCGCGACCTCGCAACCTACGCGATCCTCAAGGAAGTCGAGGCGGGACGCGGCAGCCCGCACGGCGGCGTCTACCTGAGCTTCGAGCATTGCCGCGCCGACGACTTGCGCAGGGCGTTCGGCCCGGTGATTGATCGTCTGGCGGGCAACGGCATCGATCTCACGCGCATGCCGGTAGAAGTCGCGCCGATCGCGCACTACCACATGGGCGGACTGCGCGTCGATACGGCCATGCAGACCTGCGTCGCCGGGCTCTATGCCGCCGGCGAAGCGGTCGGGGGCGCGAACGGCGCGAACCGCTTGTCGGGCAACGCGATCACCGAAGCGCTCGCGTTCGGCCGGCGCGCGGGAAGTCACGCCGCCGCGCATGCCGCCCGATCGGCTCACGGCTGGACCGATCGAGCCGCCGAGCCGACGCTCGCGCGCGTGCGTTCCGAAGCCGCCGCTGCGTCGCCGATCACCCCCCCGCAGGCGATCATCGAGCTGCAGGCACTGATGGCCGATGACGTCGGACCGCTGCGCAGCGCGGAAAAGCTGAAGCGCGCGCTGGCGCGCATCGCCGCGCTGCGCGACGGGATCGGCGCGCAGCCGCCGCGCGCCCAAGGGTTCGATGCCCGCCGCCTCGACTGGCTCGACCTCGACAACATGCTGCTCACCGCCGAGGCCGTCACGCGCGCGGCTCTTGCGCGCACCGAGAGCCGCGGCGCGCATGCGCGCGAGGATCATCCGGGCATGCGCGAGGAGTGGCGCGTCAATCAGATCGTGCGCATGAACGACGGCGCACTCACGATCGAAAGGGTCCCCGTTGTGGACACATCCGAGAGGACCACGGCGCTCGCCTCATGAAGCACGCGACACTCAAGATCTGGCGCGGCGCTGCGGGTGAAGCCGGCCGCTTCGAGACGTACTCTTTGCCCTACGAGCCGGGCCAGTCGGTGCTCGACGGGCTGCGCAGGTTGCGCGCCGAGGTCGATCCGACGCTCGCGGTGCGCTACTCCTGCATCAACGCCAACGCCTGCAAGGAGTGCGTGATCCTGATCGACGGCAGATCGGCATACGCTTGCACCACGCGCCTCGAAGCGCGCGAGATGACGCTGGAACCGCTGCGTAACAAGGCCTGGATTCGCGACCTCGTCTCCGACATTGCTCCGCCGGCCGAGCGATTGCTTCCGCCTGAAAAAGCCAGGCGCAACTGAACGGTGAGCGAGCTTTCGTCCCGGTTCAATTTTCGCGACTGCAGGTGTCTCGCGCCAAACCGGGATCATTCGCGGGTCGCCTGGCTTCACTGTCACCCGGTGACCGGAACGCGCCAGCGAACGCAGGAAGGCTTCGCCGATCTCTTACTGAGCGCTTATGTGGATAGCTTTTGGGGAGGAAACATGGCAATAGACAAGGACCTCGACTTTACGGGCAAGACGATCCTCGTGACGGGCTCAGGCCGGAATATCGGCCGGGCGATCGTGCTCGAATTCGCGGCCCGCGGCGCGAACGTGATCATCAATGCCCGCACCAACGAGCAGGAAGCGCGTGGCGTCGAGAAGGAAGCGCAGGCCCTCGGCGCCAGGACGCTGGTAGTCATGGGAACCGCCGGGGAGCTCGACACCGTCGGGGAGATGAAGCGCCGCGCCGAGCAGACCTTCGGCCGCGTGGACATCTACGTCAGCAACGCGGCGCGCCGCCTGCACAAGACGTTCTTCGAAACCTCGAACGAGGACTGGCACTTCTTCCTGAACCAGCAGCTGACCGCGTCGTGGTATCTCGCCAAGGCTTTCGTCCCGGCGATGGTCGAGGCGCGCTGGGGGCGCATCATCCACATCAACGGTCCGGACGGGTACACCGGCGGCTGGACGCGCGTTCCCCACTCCACCGCGAAGGGCGCGCTGCGCACGCTGACCAAATCGCTCGCTCAGGGGCTGGGCGAGTACGGCATCACCGTCAACGACATCAACCCCGGTTTCATGAACACCGTGCGCGACTACACGACGCATCCTGGCGTGACACCGGAGTACAGCGCCGAGCGCGCGCGGCAGCTGCATCCGATCAAGCGCCAGCCGCGACCGGACGAGCTTGCCTTCGCTGTGGCGTTTCTCTGCTCCGACCGGGCCGGCGCGATCACGGGCTCCGCCATCCATGTCGATGGCGGCGCTAGGATGTTTGGGTGATGCCGCAGTGAAAGTTCTGATCACAGGCGGTGCGGGTTTTCTCGGGCGTCGACTCGCGCGCGCGCTTCTCGAACGCGGGACCCTGAAGGGACCGGATGACCGCGACCACGCGATCGACGAGATCGCGCTGGTGGACGTCGCGCCCGCAGACGGTTTCACCGATGGGCGCATCCGCACGATCGTTGGGGACATCTCGGACGCCGCATTGGTGCGCGGGGCGGTCGATCGCAGCACCGCGTCGGTCTTTCATCTCGCTGCGATCGTGAGCGCGCAGGCGGAAGCGGATTTCGATCTTGGCATGCGCATCAACGTCGATGCATCGCGCTCGCTGCTCGAAGCGTGCCGCGCGGCCGGCCACAAGCCCCGCGTCGTGTTCACGAGCTCGGTTGCGGTATACGGCGGCGATCTTCCCGCGACGGTGCTCGATTCTACAGCGCTCAATCCCCAGTCCTCGTACGGCATGCAGAAGGCGGTCGGGGAGCTCTTGGTCAGCGACTACAGCCGCAAGGGATACATCGACGGGCGCGTGCTGCGGCTGCCGACGATCAGCGTGCGCCCCGGCAAGCCGAACCAGGCGGCGTCCTCTTTCGCGAGCGGCATCATCCGCGAGCCGCTGAACGGCGAGCAATCGACGTGCCCGATCGCGCCCGACACGCGCGTGTGGTTGCTCTCCCCGCGCAAGGCGATCGAGGGTCTCATCCTCGGGCACGAGCTGCCGGCGCAGGCGCTTGGGGCAAGCCGCAGCATCAACCTGCCGGGCGTGTGCGTGACCGTGCGCGAGATGGTGGCCGCGCTCGAGCGCGTCGCGGGCACCGAAACTGCGAAGCGGGTGCGCTGGGTGCAGGACCCGGCGCTCGACCGCATCGTTTCGAGCTGGCCGGGAGTCTGGGACACGAGGCGCGCCGAAGCGCTCGGATTCAGCGGCGATGCGGATTTCGACAGCATTATCCGCGCCTACATCGAGGACGAACGCCCATCAGCCTGATCGCTCTGACCCTTGGGGCCAGCATCACGCTTTAATGAGAGTCCAGGCGCCTATGCACAAAAAACCGATGCCGGCGCAGTAGTTCAGGAACCTGGTGCTCACGTATTGAGACAACATTGCGCCAGCGAGTACACCGATGCCCGAGGCGACGATCAGCGCGAGCGATGCTCCGGCGAATACGGTCCATTTGCCTGCTGCCTTGTCCGCTGCGAACAGCATCGTCGCCAATTGCGTCTTGTCGCCCAGCTCCGCAACGAATACTGCCGCAAAAACGGTCAGAAGAACTTTCATGTCCATATCGTTTCACCGCCTTTTAGCCTATCCGTCTCCAAAGCCGGTTTCGCATCAGGTACAGCTTCCTGGCTTCCATCTCGGAGAGGTTATCGGCGCTGGTCTCGATCGCGAGCTCCCACGATGACATCTCGGTGCGGGATGTGATCTTCGCTCCGCGCGCCTTCAGCTCGTAGTAGAGCTCGCAATACTGCCCGCAGATTTCGCGGATGACATCGAACGAGCGTCGATGGATCGGGCTGGGCCCGAGCTCGCGTATCGCATTCTGATGCTCGCGCGTCGCATATCCCTTGTGGCGCGCGAAGCCGTACCCCGGATACAAGGCGTCCAGCTCCGTCATCAAGCGATCGCGGTGCACCTTCGCGACGATCGATGCGGACGCGATCGAGAAATTGATGCCGTCACCCTTGTCGAAGCTGTTTTGCGGCTGGAGGACGCCGGGAATCGTGCGGCTGTCCACCAGAACATGCTGCGGTATGATTTGCAGATTGCCGAGCGCGAGTTGCATCGCCCGCAGACCGGCGTGGTAGATGTTAAGCCGGTCGATCTCTTCGATATCGACGACACCGATACCGATGGTGACGGCCTTGTCGCGGATCTCGCGATCGAGCCGGCGGCGACTTTCCTCGTCGAGCGCCTTCGAGTCGTCGATCCGCTCGATTTCCGTATTCGGGGGAAAGATCACCGCAGCCGCGACTACGGGCCCGGCGAGCGGCCCGACACCTACCTCATCGACCCCCGCGATATGTACGATGCCGGCTTTCCACAGCAGACGCTCAAAGTGCAGCATCGCATCGAGGCGCAGCCTTTCTCTCTTTTGCTCCTCGAACCGCTTCAGCAGCGTCTTGTAGAGCTTGCGCACGCCGTTGCGGGGGTCCCGTTGCAGCTTGCGCAGCATCTGGGAAGACACGGCAGCCGCAGGATCGGCGTATTTTTCGTGCAGCTTCTTGAGAGAAACCGTCGAGGTGTCGGCCATGACCTATTTTCGAAGATCTTTGTCGGCTGAGCAACCACCATAACGGCGCGATGCGGGTCCATCAAAGGTAACGTGACTCGCTGTCGCTTTCGCGCTGGCTCGCATCAAGGGTCCGGCCCTGAACCACCATGCGCGCGCCGTTTTTGCGGTCCTTTTTTCTGTGTTATAGGTACAGGAAGCTTTCAGGGGGAGGTCCCAATGGCTCACTCCAGGCGGCATCATCACCACGACGGTCACGAGCACACGCACGACGAGCACCACGATCATTCCCACGGCACCGAAAAGACGAGCGCACACGGTCACACCCACGGCGAGCCCACCGGCGATACCATCGAAAAAATAAGCTTTACGCGTTCCCAGTTCTTGCGCATGTGCCTCGCCGGCGTTGCTGCGGGAACTGCTGCCGTCAGCGCCCCGGCAGCCGCGGCGCAAAAGCCCGCGGCGTCCAGACCCAGGACCGATTCCTACGACGACCCGCTCGTTTTCAACGGGCCCAGCGCCTATCGGCAATTCCTCAAGAAAGAAGGCATCCCCGTTTACGAGGGCGGCGCCATTGACGTTAACAAGGTCGAGTTAAAGCCCTGGAAGCGGGTCGGAGCGCTGGGAGCCTACATCTTCCTGGAGGGCACCGCGGGAACGGTCGACGCCTGGGTGTGCGAGATTCCGCCGGGCGGCCAGACGACCGCCGGGCACCACCTTTTCGAGGAGCAGATCCTGGTCCTCGCCGGAAAAGGACGGACCCAGTTCTGGCAGCGCGATCCGAAGCAGATGCTCACCCTGGAGTGGGAAAGAGGCGCCGTGTTCCCGATACCGCTCAACGCCCGGCACCGGCACATCAATACCGGCAAGGATCCCGTGCGCATGGTAGCCATCACCAACGCCCCGCTCCTCATCGACATGTTCCGGCACACCGACTTCATTTTCGACAACGACTACGTATTCCCGGAGCGTTTCGACGGCCGCAAGGATTACTTCAGCTCGAAGCCGGCGCACGTGTATCCCACCGTCGAGCGCGATCGGTCCGGCAAGGGCGGCTACAAAGGCCATCACACGCACTCCATCGTCAACTTCGTCCCCAATATCTGGAAGGCGCAGTTGTATCCGGCGGGCCAGGGAGTGGAGGATTACGACAATCATCTTGCGATGTCGCGCAACACCATGGCCCTGCACGTGGAGCAATTTCCCACCGGGACCTACGAGCGCTGCCATCGCCACGGTCCCGGCTCCACGATCATTCTCCTGGACGGCAGCGGCTTCAGCATGATGTGGCCCAACGAGACCGGCACGACGCCTTTCAAGGATGGAAGGGACCGCCAGGTGCAGTCCACCGACTGGAAGGAAGGGACGCTGCTCGTGCCCCCGCTGCAGTGGTACCACCAGCACTTCAACAGCGGCAAGGTGCCGGCGCGCTTCGTGAAGCTCGGCGGATGGAACAACGACCTCTACCCGTTCACCACGACGCTGGTGTCGGATCCCGGCCGCACGGAAATCGACTATCCCGACGAAGACCCGCGGGTGCGGGAGATATTCAAGGAGCGGCTGGCTGCTTCAGGCGGGGAGTTCAAGATGCCGGAGAACGTTTTCAAGCGATAGGAAAATCGACCCGGGATCGTTTGTTTTACTGCACGGCCTTGCACCAGAGCGGCCGACCGATGCTCGGTTTTTCCGCGCCGTGCCCATCTCAGCGGGTCGTGGCGCCGGGCAGCGCAAATTCACCCTGCGCCTTGAATCTCGTCGATCCAAAAACCGGGCCGTCGAGCTTGCCCTCCAGCTTGTAGTTGATCTTTTCAGTCGACATGCCGTCGAGCATGAATCCAACCGCCTGGAGCGCCAGGCGCAGCGTCGATACCGTCACCGGCACGCCGATAACGGACTCGCCGAAGCGGGGGACTGTGCCGCGCTCGTCGCTGACGCCGGTTGCGAAAGTCTTGTCCAGCACGTCCAGCTTCACGTAGACGCCGTCGTACTGGACCGGCGCGTCATTCGGATTCTGCACCCGCAGCTTGACCATCATGCGCAATTCGAGCCCTTCGCCTGGAATTGATTCGATGTCGGCTACGGTAACCTGAACCGGCTCCTGGCCGGGCATGCCTGCACACGCGCTGAGAGTCAACGCAACGATAACCACCAGGATCTTCAACAATGAGTGTCGCATCGTGCCCCCCTAGATGGAGATTCTTGCCGCAATGACAAAATAGCGCGTTCGACCCGGTCGTGTAACTGTCCCAAGTGCCAGCGTGCAGCCACGGATTCGCCCGCGACGGCGCAGCGATCCTTAAGCGATTGATAATATTTAGCAATCCTTTTCCGGCATCTTCGATCGCCGCCGAAGCTTTCCGCCGGCAGACCCGCGGCATGCCGGGCGATGTACGCCGCGCCAATCGGCGGACTGTCTTAGAGACGCCTCGCCATTACCGTGTTGTCACGCATAGACGAGCACGCCCGCAACGACCGCCGCATCCAGCGCGATCCACCCTATGCACGGCACGTAGATGTTCCGGTCCCGCTTTCTTATTCCGTACCAGAACCAGACCAGCGCGGAGAACAGGTATGCGCTCCAGGATACCAGCGATACGCCTGCGGTCTGATGACCGAGCCAGATGGTAAGCACCTGCGGTACGGTCATCACCATCGTGAACATCGACAAGGCGCCGAGAAGCCAGCTCAGGAATCTGTCCGGAGGCGTCGGCAAATGCGGTGCGGGGTGCCCGGGATAGGGATGCATATCACGCCTCGTTTAGCGAAGCCGGATTCGCGGAATAGACCGCAAATTCCAGGAGGACCAACAACGGCCCCTGGTACCGGGGAGTGCGGTTGCGCTTGAAGACGCTCGTCCTATGCGTTCACGAACCGCGCTCGATTGGCAGTCCCGCCAGCCGCCATTCCGGCAGCCCGTCTTCGAGCCGGCGGGCCTTGATGCCCTTCTTTCGCAGCAGCCCCACGGCATCGTAAGACATGAGGCAGTAAGGTCCGCGGCAGTAGGCGATGATTTCGCGCCGTCTCGGGAGCTCCTTGATGCGCTTCTCGAGCTCATGTATCGGGATGTTGACTGCACCAGGGACATGTCCGGCCGCGTACTCTTCGGCGGGACGCACGTCGAGCACGGTGACGAGCCCCTTACGTGCGCGCTCGAGAAGCTCGTCCGCAGCCACGGGCTCGAGCTCGTCCTTCTGCGCAAAGTACAGCCGCAAGATACGCTCGACCTCCGCGACATGCGCCTCGCCCACGCGGCTTACCGCGGCGAGCAGGCCAACGACTTCGTCGCCGGCAAGGCGGTAGAAGACGTACAGCCCCTCCTTGCGCGCGAGGATCAGGCCCGCCTGCCGCAGCTTTTGCAGGTGCTGCGAGGTATTGGCAACACTGGTGCCGGTCATTTTCGACAACTGGTCGACGCTGCGCTCGGACTGCGCCAGAAGCTCCAGGAATTCGATACGCGTGGCGCTGGAGAGCGCCGTTCCGATGCGGGCGAGGTTGGCGAAGACTTCCCGCTTGGGATTGGTTGACATCACTTCCCTTCGAGTCTAGTATTCAATAGATCAATTGAATTATAGCTTGAGATTTCATTCCCGGTCCACCGATTGCAATAATGAGCGTCGTGAAAATGCCTGACGCCGCTCATCCCTCACCCCCGTACCCCTCTCCCGAACGGAGAGGGGAGATTCCGGGTGGAAATGCTGGAACCTATTTCATAACCAGGCACGTGTGCGACGGAGGCGATGTGGGATGCAGGTCGAGGAGGAGAGCCCGAAGCAATATGTCGATATTGCGAGGGCTCCCGACAAAGAGATGTGCCCCTGAGCAGGCGCTTGCCGACTGCGCTTCGTCCACCTGCCCAAGGGCGCTGAGCAACGACAACGGGCCGTTGCTCTCCGCCCCGTCCCACTCGGGTTGCGGCCAGGACGGTCGGCTGCTGCGTTGCCCTCCTTGACCATATCGACATATGGCCTTCCTCGGGCGTCTTGCATCCGGTCCGTCCTGGCCACAACGCATCACGCGTCTGGTCATGAAATAGGTTCTAGTCAGGCATTTGCACGAGACTCGATAGAGCACGATCATGGATTCCGAAGAGCTGATCCGGCTGGCGGCATTCATCAGCGTATTTGCCGCGGTTGGTCTCTGGGAGTTCGCTTATCCCCGCCGGGATCGCGCGGTCAGCCGCGCCCGCCGCTGGCCGCATAACCTCGGGCTGCTGCTGGTGGATGTCGCCGTTCTCAAGGTGCTGGCCCCCGGAGCGATCATTGCGGTTGCATTGGCCGCACAGGAACACGGCTGGGGATTGCTCAATATACTGGCCTTCCCCGCCTGGGCGGCGTTCCTGGTCGGCATCGTCGTGCTCGATCTCATCATCTACTTTCAGCACGTGATGTTCCACGCCGTCCCTACGCTATGGCGCCTGCATCGCGTTCACCATGCCGATCTGGACTTCGATCTCACCACGGGCGCCCGTTTTCACCCAATCGAGATCCTCATCTCCACCGTGATCAAATGCGCCGCGGTCGCGGCTATGGGCGCGCCTGCCGCAGCCGTGCTGACCTTTGAAGTACTGCTTAACGCAACCACCATGTTCAACCACGCGAATGCCTCGTTGCCGCGACGACTGGAGCGGTGGGTTCGTCTATTCGTGGTCACGCCCGACATGCACCGTGTCCATCATTCGGTGCTCTACGACGAGTCATCGAGCAATTTCGGCTTCAATCTGCCGTGGTGGGACCGGCTCTTTGGCACCTACAGAGCCGAGCCGAGACGGGGCCACGATGCGATGACGATCGGTGTGGATGCTTTCCGTTCCGCGGCTGATTCCCGTCTCGACCAGTTGCTTCTTCAACCATTTCGCAATACGCCTGGACAATATCCCATCAATCGGCGGCAGGCGGCCGAGCAATGAGCCAGGGCAGTGCGTTGCCCCCCTCCCTTCGCCCGGGATTCGGAGAGCCGTGCAAATGATCTATCTCGATTACAACGCGACCACGCCCGTCGCTCCCGAAGTTCTGGATGTCATGCTTCCTTTTCTGCGGGAGGGCTACGGCAATCCATCGAGCTCGCACGCGGTGGGGCGTCGGGCGCACGAAGCCGTCGAGGCGGCGCGGGCGCAGGTAGCCGGGCTTATCGGTGCAGCCGCGGACGAGATCATCTTCACCTCGGGCGGAACGGAGGCGACCAATCTGGCGCTGCGGGGCGTCGTCGCCGCTCACCCCTACCGTCGCCATGTGATCACGTCGACCTTTGAGCATCCCGCAACGGCGGAAACATGCCTCATGCTCGAACAACAACGATTGCGCATAACGCGCGTTCCCGTCGGCTCCGATGGGCGCATGCGGGCGGAGGACGTGGGTCAGGTGCTCGGCGCTACCCCGGCATTGGTAACGGTGATGCATGCAAACAATGAAATCGGAACGATTCAGCCGATCGCCGAGATTTCGCATCTGGCGAAGAAGCGGGATGCAGTAGTTCACACGGATGCCGCTCAGAGCCTTGGAAAGATACCGGTGAACGTGGGCACTCTTGGCGTCGATCTGCTCACAATTGCCGGCCACAAACTCTACGCGGCGAAAGGTGTCGGGGCTCTTTATGCCCGTCGAGGGACCGCCTTGGAAAGGGTGCTGGCCGGCGCGGGCCACGAGCGTGGACTGCGGCCCGGAACGGAAAACGTTGCAGGCATCGTCGGGCTCGGCAAGGCATGCGAGATTGCGGGACGCGGTCTGGTGGCGGAGCAGGCGCGGCTTAGCGTCTTGCGGGAGAGCTTGCTCGCCAAGCTTTGTGCCGGGGTCGAGGGCCTGGTGCTCCACGGGCATCGCACGGAACGTTTGCCGAATACCTTGTTCGTGGGCTTTCCAGGCGTGAATGGCGCGCGCCTGCTCGATGCGGTGCCGGAAATTGCGGCGTCAACCGGCTCGGCCTGCCACTCCGGATCGGACGCGCCCTGTGCTTCGCTCCTCGCGATTGGCGTTGCTGCGGCTGAGGCTGTCGGCCCGGTGCGCCTTTCGATAGGTCGCTATACGACGGGTAATGACGTGGAACAAGCCGCGGAGCGGCTTACCTCGGCATGGAGGAAGCTGCACGCAGCGGCTGAGCTTCGCGCGACGTGATGAACGGCGGCAAGCAGGGCCTCACTCGACCCGTGCTGTCACAGTTCGGTAACAATCCGGCTCCACCATCGGACGATCACGAAGGAACCGGCCCATGGCCCACAATAATATCGACACGGCGACCCGCGTGCGCGAGGAGATGCTCGACAGCTTCGACGAGGAGCTGGAGATGGAGGTCGACGACGACCGCCTCGAGATGCTTCTCGACGAAATGTCGGACAAGGCGGGCGAGGACGATCAAGCGCGCTCGATCGATCGGCGCACCTACTTCCGTGAGCTCTTCCGCCTGCAGGGGGAGCTGGTCAAGCTCCAGGACTGGGTGTTGCACAGGAAGCTCAAGCTGGTGGTGCTCTTCGAGGGGCGCGACGCCGCCGGCAAGGGCGGCGCCATCAAGCGCATCACGCAACGGCTCAACCCGCGCGTCTGCCGCGTCGTCGCCCTGCCGGCGCCCAACGAACGCGAGAGGACACAGTGGTACTTCCAGCGCTACATCTCCCACCTCCCCGGCGCCGGCGAGATCGTGCTCTACGACCGCAGCTGGTACAACCGCGCGGGCGTGGAGAAGGTCATGGGATTTTGCACCGGTGAGGAGTACGAGGAGTTCTTCCGCACCGTGCCCGAGTTCGAGAAGATGCTGGTGCGCTCCGGCATTATCCTCATCAAGTACTGGTTCTCGATCACCGACGAGGAGCAGCACCTCAGGTTCAAGATGCGCATCCACGACCCGCTCAAGCAGTGGAAGCTCTCGCCGATGGACCTGGAATCGCGCCGGCGCTGGGAGCAATACACCAAGGCGAAGGAGGCGATGCTCGAGCGCACCCACATTCCGGAGGCGCGTTGGTGGGTGGTCGAGGCCGACGACAAGAAGCGGGCGCGCCTGAACTGCATCCACCACCTGCTTTCGCAGGTACTCTACCGCGAGGTGCCACGCCCGGAGGTGGTGCTGCCCGAGCGCGTGCGCAACCCCGAGTATCACCGCGGTCCGGTGCCGAAGGAAATGTACGTTCCGGCGGTGTACTAGAGGCGCGCGCCGAAGCCGGCACTCCTCGGAGCCGACGCCGGGGTGAGACGCTTTACCGCGTCCAGCACCCGCTCGGCCCAGAGCTCGTCGTGCGGCGACACGATGCAGACATGAAACCTGTGCGCGCGCGCTTCCATCGCCACGCCCTCGGAGTCGTCGACGTGCAGGGCGATGTTGAAGGCGGGCGGGAACTTCGAGGGGCCGCGCGTCCCCACGACGTTGGCGTGCACGTCCTGGTTGACGACACCCTCCAGCGGGATCCCCATTACGCCGAACCAGCCGCGCAGGTAGGAGGCCGGGCGGCCCGAGGTGGTGTAGAGCCAGAGCCGGCAGCCGCGCGCGTGAAGCTCGCGCATCAGCGCGCGGGTCCCACGCCGCAGCGACTCGGGGTAGCGGCGTCGGTAGAGAAAAGGGACGCTCTGCTCGGCCGGCACTGCGGCGGCGCACACGAGCGTGTCGTCGATATCGAATGACACCCTGAGCGGACTAGTCATGGCTCAGGTACTCCTGCCGGCGCTGCGAGTACAGGAACTCGGCGAATTCGCGGCGCAGCGCGGGCTCCCTGAACAACGAACGTAAGCTGTTCTTCTCGAGGCCCCGGAACTCGGCGGAGGCGGCGAAGAAGGCTTCCGCGTTGTCGGCGCTCAACACGAAAGGCGGCTCGCCGGCCTCGAGCAGGATCGCGCCGATCACCAGCACCCCAGTGCGGTGATTGCCCTCGAGGAAGAGCTGTGGCTGGGCGGAGAGGCGCAGGTAGGCCACGGCTGCGCGCTCCCAGTGCGACTCCGGTCTCTCGAGGGCCAGCGTCTCGACGAGGTCGCCGATGCCTGGCTGCTCGTAGAAGCGCGCCTCGCTCGCGGCAAGGTGCTCGCTGTAGCGGGCGCGGTGCCCGGAATCGGTGCCGCAGAGCACCAGGCGATTCAGCTCGAGAAGCTCCTCCACGTAACCGCGGGCAAGTGGATCGACGCCGCGCGCATGCAGCGCGTCCAGGTACGCGTATCCGGCAAGCATGTTGTCCACTACTTCCTGGTCCATGTGGTCGCGCAGTTCCCCCTCGGTCTCGGCCAGCCGTGCCAGCGCCTCCTGCGCGCCACGCAGGGTCGCCTCGATCGCGGCGAGATCCAGCCGCGTGCGCGCAGCGGCAGGCGCGGGAATCAACGGATTTCGCGTGCCACCGCGCGGGCGCGCTCGATGAGCCCCTGGGGCAACGGCACGAAGCCGAGCTCGCCGCTGTAGGGCTGTCCGGCGGTGAGTGCCCATTCGGCGAAGCGCCGGATGGCTTCGGCCTTGGCCGGGTCGTCGTAGCGCTCGCGCACGAGCAGCCATGTCAGCGCGATCATCGGGTAGGACCCCTCACCCGCCGGGTCGGGCATGAACACGCGCAAGCTCGCCGGCACTTCATTCAGGTTGGAGGCGATGGTGGCCTCACCGCTCGCCGCGCTCGGCTCGACGAACTTGCCTTCCTTGTTCTCCAGCAGCGCGGCCTTGAGGCCGAGGCGCTTGGCGTAGCCGTATTCCACGTAGCCGATGGTCCAGGCGTTGCGTTGCACGGCGGCGGCCACGCCCTCGTTGCCGCGTGCTAGCATCGCGCGCCCCGGCCAGCCGACGAGAGTGTCGGCCCGCCAGCCCTTGGTGAGAGCGGTGAGGTGATTGGTGAAGGCGTAGGTCGTGCCGCTCGCATCCAGGCGCACCGCGAGCGTGATGTCGCGATCGCCGACCTTGAGCTCCGGGTTCGCCGCGAGGATGCGCGGATCGTTCCACTTCTTGATCCTTCCGGCGAAGATTTCCGGGTAGACCGTGCGGGGAAGCCTGAGCGGCGCGCTGTAGCCAGGCAGGTTATACGCGAGCGCGATCAATCCCGCGGTCGTCGGCAGCAGTTTCGCGCCGCGGGCGAGCTCCTCGTCGGAGAGCCCGGCGTCACTGGCGCCGAAGTCGACGCTGCCGGCGAGAAAGCGCTTTGTGCCCTCGCCGCTGCCGACGTCGCGATAGTCGATGGCGACCGTGGGCTCGGCCTTCACATATTCGCTGACCCACTTCTTGTAAAGCGGCGCCGGGAACGTCGCGCCTGCGCCGCGCAGGACGACCTTCGACTGCGCTCCGGCCGGCGCCGGCTGCGTCGCGAAGCACAGCGCGAGGAGCGTGAGGGCCGTCCTGATCGCCCGGCTCATGAGAATTCGCCGCGCACGTACTGCTTGGTGAGGTCCTCGCGCGGGTTCTCGAAGATCTGCTTGGTGGGCCCCATCTCGACCAGGTACCCGGTGCGGCTGCCCTGCGAAATGTCGACCGAGAAGAACGCGGTGACGTCGGCGACCCGGATCGCCTGCTGCATGTTGTGCGTCACGAGCGCGATGGTGTACTGCTTTCTCAGTTCCAGCATCAGCTCCTCGATGCGGCGCGTGGCGATCGGGTCGAGCGCCGAGCACGGCTCGTCCATCAACAGCACCGTCGGCTCCGTGGCGACTGCGCGTGCGATGCAGAGGCGCTGCTGCTGCCCGCCGGAAAGCGACAGGCCCGACTTCTTCAGCTTGTCCTTCACCTCGTCCCAGAGCGCGGCGCTCCTCAGCGCCTTCTCGACCCGCTCGCCGAGGTTGCCCTTGAAGCGGTTCAGGCGCAGCCCGAAGGCGACGTTGTCGTAGATGTTCATCGAGAAGGGGTTCGGCTGCTGGAACACCATGCCGATGTAGCGGCGCACCACCACTGGGTCGACGCTCTTCGCGTACACGTCCTTGCCCTGGAAGTGCACGTGGCCCTCGAAGCGGAAGCCCGCGATGAGGTCGTTCATGCGATTCAGGCTCCTCAGCACCGTGCTCTTGCCGCACCCCGAGGGGCCGATGAAACCGGTGATCTTGCCCTTCTCGATCGGCACGTGGCTGTTGCGCACCGCGAGGAAGTCGCTGTAGAAAAGCCTCTCGAGCTTGCAGTCGATGATGGCGCTGGAGGCGTGGAATTCCTGGAGCACGGCGGCCACGGAGAGTCTCCTTGTCAGACGCGGCGGTGGGCGATGAAGCGGCTGGTGAGGTTCACCACCAGCACCAGCAGCACGAGGATGAGCGAGGCCGCCCAGGCGAGCTCGATCTGGTTTTCGAAGGGCATGCCGGAGAAGTTGAAGATCAGCACCGCGAGCGAGGCGGTCGGCTGACCGAACGCCCACTCGCCCTCGTGGTAGAGCCAGTAGCTGGAAAAGAGCGCGGTGAAGAGGAGCGGCGCGGTCTCCCCGGCGGCGCGCGCCACCGCCAGCATCACGCCGGTGAGCACGCCCGGCATGGCAGTCGGCAGCACCACCTTCAGCACCACCTGGGTGCGCGTGCAGCCGATGCCGTAAGCGGCGTCCTTCATGATCTTGGGCACCATGCGCATCGCTTCCTCGGCGGTGAGGATGACCGTGGGCACCATCAGCACCGCGAGCGCGAGGCCGCCCGCCGGCGCGGAATAGTGGCCGGTTAAGAGCACCACCATCGCGTAGGCGAACACTCCCGCGAGAATCGACGGGAAGCCGGTGAGCGTCTTCGCGGCGAAGCGCACCGCGTTTGCGGTGCGGCTCTCCGGCCCGAGCTCGGACAGGAACACCGCGCACAGGATTCCCACCGGCACGCTGATCCCGGCCGCGATGCCCACCATGGCGATCGTGCCGACGATGGCGTTGCCGAACCCGCCCCCCATCTCGAAGCCCGCGGGCGGGAGCGACGTGAGCGCCTCCCACGACAGGCGCGAGCCGCCTTTAACCGCCAGCATGTAGAGCACCGAGAACAGCGGGATCGCGGCGATGACCGCCATCACCCAGACGAGCGCGCTCAGGAAGGTGCTGGTAAGCGAGCGCGCCTCCCACGGCTGGCGCTCGATCGGCAGCGCGTCCGGTTCGTTCCTGGCCGCGGCCTCGGCGCGCGATACGACAGCGTTCACCGCGCGCCTCCCTGACGGCCGGCGAGGACCATGATCGCAGAACCCGCGATGTTGACGAGGAGCGTGATCGCGAGCAGCACCAGCGCCGCGTACATGAGCACCGGGATCTCCTTCGGTCCCGCCTCGGGGAAGTTGAGCGCAAGGAGCGCAGCGAGCGTGTTCGCCGGCGCGAAGAGCGAGAGCGTGACCTGGTTCGAATTGCCCACCAGCATCGCGAGCGCCATCGTCTCGCCGAGGGCGCGGCCGAAACCGAGCACGAGGGCGCCGAAGATGCCGTTGCGGGCGGCCGGCAGCAGCACCTTGAGGATCGCCTCCCAGCGTGTGGTGCCGAGCCCGTAGGCGGCCTCCTTGACCTTGTACGGCACGAGGCGCAGCGCGTCCTGCGACACCGCCGCGACGGTCGGCAGCACCATGATGGCGAGCACCATGGCGGCCGGCAGCATACCGGGGCCGGCGAGCGAAGTGGAGAAGAACGGGATCACGGCCAGCTTGTCGTGCAGCCAGTCCGCCACCGGCCGGATCACCGGGATGACGACGAAGATCCCCCACAGGCCGTAAACCACGCTCGGGATGGCGGCGAGCAGCTCGACGATGGTGCGAAACACCTGCGCGAGCCTCGGCGGGAGGAAGTCCTGCGTAAGGAAGATCGCCATCGCCACGCCGAACGCGCCGCCGATGATCAGCGCGAGGAGCGAGCTATAGAGGGTCCCCCAGATCGCAGGCAGTATGCCGAATTCCCCCGCCTTCACGTCCCAGTTGCTCGAGACGAGGAGCGCGACCCCGTGCTCGCGTATCCCGGGCAGCGCCTTGCCACCGATCTCGTAGAGGATCAGCGCGAGGAGCAGCAGGATCGACGCGGCGCCCGCGTATGCAAGGCCGCGGAAGGCGCGGTCGAAGAAGTAGTCGAACGGCGAGGGCGGACCGGAGACTGATCCGCCCTGCAGCTCGGCGGCAGGGGCGCTCGACACCGTGGCGGTGCTAGTTGATGCTGCCGGCGGCCTTGCGCACGTCGGCTGCCACCGGCGCGGGCATGGGAAGATAGCCCATCTTGTCGGCCATCTTCTGGCCCTCGCCGAGCCCGAACTCGATCATCTTCTTGATCGCCGCTGCCTTCTTCGGGTCGTCGTACTTTTTATAGAAGAGCATCCAGGTATAGGTGGCGATCGGATAGGATTTGTCGCCCGTTGGGTCGGACAGCCACAGGCGCATGTCGGGCGGGAATTTCGCGTTGGCGAGCGCCGCCGCACCGCCTTCGGTGCCCGGAGCCACGTAATTGCCGGCCTTGTTCTGCACGTACGCCACGTCCATCTTCGAGAACTTGGCGAAGGCGTACTCGATGTAGCCGACGGCGCCCTTCGTTTGCCGGATGGTGGCGGTCACCCCGTCGTTCTTCGGCGAGGCGATGAACTTGTCGCTCTTCGGCCAGTTGACCGTGTTCCCTTCGCCGGGTCCCTTCTTGAACTCCTCGTTGATCGCCGAGAGGTGGTTGGTGAAGACGAATGTCGTCCCGCTGGAATCGGCGCGGCGCACCACCGTGATCGGCAGGTCGGGCATCGTCTCGCCCTTGTTCGCGGCGACGATCTTCGGGTCGTTCCACTTGGTGATCTTGCCCAGGAAGATTTGCGGATAGACATCGCGCGGCAGGTTCAGCCTCTTGACGCCTGGAAGGTTGTAGCTGATCACTACCTCGCCCGCGGTCATCGGCAGCAGCACCACGCCGCCGGGCACCTTCGCGATCTGCTCGTCTGTCATGGCCGAGTCGCTGGCGGCGAAGTCGACAGTCTTGTTGATGAGGTCCTGCACTCCAGCCCCACTTCCCTTGGACTGGTAGTCGATGGTGACGCCGGTCTTCGAAATCTCCTTGAACCACGCGAGGTAAATGGGCGCCGGGAAACTCGCCCCTGAGCCGACCAGCCGGATCTTGTCTTGTGCCTGTGCCGTCAAGGCAAACGCAAAACACGCCGCCGCGATGGCAAAGTTCTTGATTTGCATTGAAATTCTCCCCTTTCCTCTTTGTGGACGCATGCGTCGGCCTGCCGAGAGCCGAATTTGTCGTGCACAGACAACCGGGTGAAGCTACGACGGAACGGTGACAGTTTCGTGACAGTGAGAGCGCTTGGTCTGGAGCATCCGAATCAGATTACGATGCGCCATCTCCTCCGGCGCACAGGTCGTTGACGGTCGCCCACAATCCGAACGGGTACCAATAAGCAGGCAGGCGAGGCTGACGGCACCCGGGCTGCCGGTGGTGCGCCGGTCGATGCTTATGACGCGCAGGTGCGCGCTCGTCCGAAATCAACGTGTCGTCGACGCCGTTCCGCCATCACACCGCGGCGGCCGCCAGCGCCGCTTCAATCAGCTCGCGCGCTTCATCTTGTATGCGCCGCAGATGCTCAGTGCCTCGAAAGCTTTCCGCGTAAAGCTTGTAGATGTCTTCTGTGCCGGACGGTCGGGCCGCGAACCAGCCGTAAGCGGTCACGACTTTCAGCCCGCCGATCGCTGCGCTGTTGCCGGGCGCCACCGTGAGCATGGCCTGAATCGGGTCGCCCGCGAGCTCGGAGGCTTTGACGTCTGCGGGCGCAAGCTTCAGCAGGACCGCCTTTCGCTCCGTGGTGGCCGGCGCATCGATGCGCTCGTAGACGGGAGCGCCGAGTTCGCGGGTGAGGTCACGGTAGCGTTCGAACGGATCCTTGCCGGTGCGCGCCATGAGCTCCGCAGCGAGGAGGTCCATGATGATGCCGTCCTTGTCGGTCGCCCATACCGTCCCGTCACGCCTCAGAAATGAGGCGCCCGCGCTCTCTTCGCCGCCGAAGCCCATCGCGCCGCCGAGCAGACCAGGCACGAACCATTTGAATCCCACTGGCACCTCGACCAGCTTGCGTCCCGCTCTGGCGGCCACGCGGTCGATGATGGTGCTGCTCACGACCGTCTTGCCGACCGCCGCGTCCGGGCGCCAGCCGAGGCGCTGGGAGAACAAGTAAGAGATTGCGGCCGCCAGGTAATGATTGGGATTCATCAGCCCCGCTCCGCGCGTGACGATGCCGTGCCGGTCGTAGTCCGTATCGTTGCCAAAGGCGATGTCGAAGCGGTCCTTGAGCCCGATCAGTCTTGCCATGGCATAGGGGGATGAGCAGTCCATGCGGATCTTGCCGTCCCAGTCCAGGGTCATGAAGCGGAACGTCGGATCCACCGCGTCGCTCACCACCTCCACCTCGAGGCCGTAGCGCTCGGCAATCGGGCGCCAATAGGCGACGCCCGCGCCGCCGAGCGGATCGACGCCGATCCTGAGCCCGGCGCTGCGGATGATCTCCATGTCCACGACCGACGCCAGGTCGGCCACGTACGATCCGACGTAGTCGTGCCTGTGAGTCGTCGGGGCGCGGCGCGCCTTCTCGTAGGGGATCCGCGCAATGTTCCCGATCCCGTTCGCAAGCAGGAGGTTGGCCCGTTCCTCGATCCAGCGGGTCACTTCGGTATCCGCGGGACCGCCGTGCGGGGGGTTGTACTTGAAGCCGCCGTCTTCCGGGGGATTGTGCGACGGCGTAACCACGATGCCGTCCGCTAGATCCGATGTCCTGCCTCGGTTGTGAACGAGAATCGCATGGGAGACCGCCGGGGTCGGCGTATAGCCGTCATCGCGGTCGATCATGACATCTACGCCGCCGGCCGCGAGGACCTCGAGGGCGGTGGCGAAGGCCGGCCCGGAGAGCGCGTGCGTATCCTTGCCGATGTACAGGGGCCCGGTGATGTCCCGGTCCTTGCGGTATTCGCAGATCGCCCGCGTGATCGCCAGCACGTGCGCCTCGTTGAACGTGCCGCGCAGCGAAGAGCCCCGGTGACCGCTGGTGCCGAAGCTCACCGGCTGCGCGCCGTCGGCCTTGTGCGCGTAGTACTCGCCGCAAAGCCTCCCCACGTCGACCAGCAGCTCTTCCGGAGCGGGCTTGCCCGCGAGCGCATGAATTGTCATTGCATCCCTTCGCTCACGAAGCGCGCCCGCCGGCCCGGCCGATCGGCCGCCGGGGGAACCATCAAGCCGGCCACGTCCAATTGGTAATCTCGGGCCGATCGGTGCCGTGCGTGCGCGCGTAGGTGAGGTTGTCGATGATCGTGTTCTTCATTTCCTCCTTGAGATGCGCGGCGCGCGCCGCTAGCCGCGGCACCCGGTCGATCACATCGATCACCAGATCGAAGCGGTCGATCTGGTTGAGGATTGCGAGCTCGAGCGGCGTGTTGATGTTTCCTTTTTCCTTGTAGCCGCGCACGTGCAGATTCGGGTGATTGGTGAAGCGGTATGCGAGCTTGTGGATCAGCCACGGGTAGCCGTGGAAGTTGAAGATAACCGGCCGGTCGGTGGTGAACAGGCCGTCGAACTCGCGCTCGCCGAGACCGTGGGGGTGCTCGCGCGCCGGCTGCATCTTGTAGAGATCGACCACGTTGACGAAGCGGATCTTCAGGTCCGGCAGCCGCTCGCGCAGGATCGCGACCGCGGCCAGGGCCTCCAGCGTCGGCACGTCGCCACACGCGGCCATTACCACGTCCGGTTCCACACCCTCGTCGTTGCTGGCGCGGCGCCAGATGCCGATGCCCTTGGCGCAGTGCACGATCGCCTCGTCGATCGTGGTGAACTGCATGTGCCTCTGCTTGTCGGCGACGATCACGTTGATGCAGTCGGTCGAACGCAGGCAGTGGTCGGCGACGGCCAGCACGCAGTTGGCGTCGGGCGGCAGGTAGATGCGCGTGACCGACGGGCTCTTGTTGGTGACCACGTCGATGAAGCCGGGATCCTGGTGCGAGAAGCCGTTGTGGTCCTGCCGCCACACGGTTGAGGACAGCAGGATGTTCTGCGACGCCACCGGCGCGCGCCACGGCACGTGGTTCTTGCAGATGTCGAGCCACTTCGCGTGCTGGTTGAACATCGAATCGATTACATGGGCAAAGGCCTCGTAGGTGTGGAAGAAGCCGTGGCGCCCAGACAGGAGATACCCTTCGAGCCAGCCGAGCAGAGTGTGCTCGGAGAGCATCTCCATGACGCGCCCGTCGCGCGCCAGCTCGCCGCCGTCCGCATCCTCCGGCAGGAGGTCCGCCATCCAGGCTTTTTTGGAAGCCTCATACACCGCCTGCAGGCGGTTGGAGGCGGTCTCGTCCGGACCGAAGACGCGGAAACTGGTCATGTTGTCGCGCATCACGTCGCGCAGGAACTCACCCAGCGGTCTTGTGTTTTCGTGACGGACAGCGCCCGCGGTCGGGACCTTGACGGCGTAACGTCGAAAGTCGGGAAGCTGCAGATCCTTGCGCAGCAGCCCGCCGTTCGTGTGCGGGTTGGCGCTCATGCGTCGCGCGCCCTTGGGCGCGAGCTCGCGCAATTCCGCGACAAGGCGGCCCGTCGAGTCAAACAGCTCCGCGGGTTTGTAGCTCTTGAGCCAAGCCTCCAGCACCTTCAAGCTGTCCCGGTTCTCGCGCACGTCGGAGAGCGGAACCTGGTGCGAGCGCCATGAACCTTCCGCCTTGTGGCCCTTGATCTCCTTCGGACCGGTCCAGCCTTTCGGCGTCCGGAGCACGATCATCGGCCAGCGCGGCCGCTCGGCCTTGCCGGTGCCGCGCGCTTTCCTCTGGATGGCGCGGATCTCGGCGAAGATCGCATCGAGCGTAGCGGCCATCTTCCGATGCATCCCGGCAGGGTCGGAGCCTTCGACGAAGTAGGGCTTGTAGCCATAGCCGACGAACAACGCCTCCAGTTCCTCGTGGCTAATGCGCGCGAGGATGGTCGGATTGGCGATCTTATACCCGTTGAGATTGAGGATCGGCAGCACCGCCCCGTCGCGCACCGGATTGAGGAACTTGTTCGAGTGCCATGCTGTGGCGAGTGGTCCGGTCTCCGCCTCGCCGTCGCCGACCACGCAGGCGACGATCAGCCCCGGATTGTCGAGCGCGGCGCCATAGGCATGCGACAGGCTGTAGCCGAGCTCGCCACCCTCGTGAATCGAGCCCGGGGTCTCCGGCGTCACGTGGCTACCTATGTGGCCCGGGAAGGAGAACTGCTTGAGGAACTTCTGCATGCCTTCGGCGTCCTCGCTTTTGTCGGGGTAGACCTCCGAGTAGGTTCCTTCGAGGTAGGCGGGCGCGAGCACGCCCGGCGCGCCATGGCCCGGTCCGGCCATGAAGATCACATCCAGGTCATCGCGCCTGATGACGCGGTTCAGATGCGTCCAGACGAACGACAGCGCCGGGCTCGCCCCCCAATGGCCGAGCAGCCGATGCTTGATGTGGTCGACGCCGAGCGGCTTGCGCAACAGCGGATTGTCGCGCAGGTAGATCATGCCGACGGCCAGATAGTTGCAGGCGCGCCACCAGGCGTGCATGCGACGCAACTCATCTGCGCCGAGTGATTCCGCACCCGCTCTCCGCTTTTCAATCCTCCTGATGGCTGACGCCATGGCACATCTCCTTCATGAAGGAGCACGCCGGGCCGCACCGCGCGCGCGAGGCGGGAACGGATAGGAATTACAGCTTGTACCCGTGGATTGACATGCGTCAAGCCGTCGTTGAAGTAATGCGTCGATGCGGACGAATCCCAGCCGGAGATACTCGATGTCGACCGCGTTGGGCAGATGGCGGCCGTGGTGGCCGAGGATTCCTGCGCCATCGTTTCGAGCTTGCCACTGCGGCAGGATTTGACTGCGCGCTTCCGAGTACTTGGTGCATTTCTGGCGCGTCCCAGCAGTGCACCAGATCAGTTTGATAAGTCACTCACCGGAGAAGAAAACATGATGTAGTGGCGCCATGTCCTTACGCAAAGAAAACGGTCCGCGCAGGAACTTACCCAAGCCGTTGATGCAACTGGCGCGCCAGACAGGATGAATCAGGGTACTGGGAAGAAATCTTGCCTCTCGCCTACCCAGTAACATCTCTGTGGAGGGTCACAGCGCCGAGAGGTAGCGCGCGATCGCGTTACGTTGACCTTCGCTCAGCGCTTGCATGAATTTCGGCATGTCGAGATTGTTCGTTCGCTGCTCGGTCGCAAAGGCGCGCATTGACGCGACCAGGTATTCATAACTGAGCCCGGCCAGCCGCGGCGCCGGCATGCCGCCCTGAAAGTCCGGCTGATGACAGGACTGGCACTGGGCAATGCCCTGCGGCGGCGCCGGCGACTTTACGGATGTGCTCCGCTGCGGCCAGGTCTTGGCCGCAAAATAGGCTGCCATCTTGCGCAGATCGCCTTCGGCCAGGTCCTTCGCGATCGGTGACATGATCGCGTTGCTGCGCTCGCCATTGCGAAAGTCGCGCAGCTGTTTCATGAGGTAGCTCTGATCCTGGCCCCAGATCACCGGAATCGTCTTGGGGTCGGTAGGTACGCCCTTGTTGCCGTGGCATGCGGCGCAGGCCTCCGCTTTCGCTTCGATCTCATCTGCAGCTTGCGCCGCCGGGATGGCGGCGAGCAGGGCGACCCCCGCTCCGAAGACCATCGAAAACACGGACTTGAACATCACGATTATCCTCCCCGGCTGCGCAGTGTACCAGAGCGTGGCGGAACGCCTACCCCGGGAGCATAATAGGTACAGTCCCAACGAGCTTTCATCGGGAGCACCCTATGCGAGGCAAACTGATATTGGCACTTGCGGCTTCGACTGCCGCGATGATCTCTCCTCCAGCCATCGAGACTATCTGGGCTCAAGGGCAATCGGCGCTCACCGGCATCGTCAGCTCCGAGGCCGAAGGGAAGATGGAAGGCGTTGTGGTCACGGCGAGCCGTCCTGGATCTATCGTACAGGTCAGCGTGACCACGGGTGCGGACGGCCGCTACAGCTTCCCGCGGACCCACCTGGAGCCGGGCCAATACACGCTCAGCATTCGAGCGGTCGGCTACGACATCGACTCCCCGGCCAAGGCGACTGTGAACGGGAAAGGGGCGACGGCCGACATCAAGCTCAAGAAGACGAAAAATCTCGCCGGCCAGCTCACTAACGCCGAGTGGATGATGAGCGTTCCCGGCACCGAAGACCAGAAGGCGCAGCTTCTCAATTGCGTGAGCTGCCACACGCTGGAGCGCGTCATGCGCTCGACGCACGATTCCGACGAGTGGACAAAAGTGATCACGCGCATGAGGGGCTACGGCGCGGTGAGCCAGCCGATCAAGCCGCAGCGCATGCTGGATGCGAATCGCTCGGGAACGCCCGAGCAATATCGCAAGCTCGCCGATTATCTCGCGACCATCAACCTGAGCGCAGTCGACCGTTGGCCATACGATCTTAAGACGCTCCCGCGTCCCAAGGGCCGCGACACCCGCGCCATCGTCACCCAGTACGACATGGTGCGGCCGACGACCGAGCCGCACGACGTACTGGTGGATAAGGAAGGCAAGGTCTGGTACACGGATTTTGGCGAGATGTTCATCGGCAAGTTCGACCCGAAGACGTTGAAGCTCGTCGAGTACCCAATCAAGAAGTTCAAGGAGAAGGCGCCGACCGGACTGCTGAGCATAGAGTTCGATCAGGAAGGCAAAATCTGGTTCGACACGATGTATCAAGGTGCGCTTGGCCGCCTGGATCCCAAGACGAGCAAGATCGCCTATTTCCCCCTGCCTCCGGAATACAACGACGACACGGTGCAGCTCAACTTCACGGGACTGCGCCACGACGTCGATGGCAAGGTCTGGACCAAGAGCGTAGGCACGCAACACATCTTCCGGCTCGACCTCGCGAGCGGCAAATGGGAGCGCTTTCATCCGACCGACTCTCTGCCGCAGGGCGTGCACGGCACCATCTACCAGGTCATTGCGGATTCACAGAACAACCTGTGGATGGCCGAATTCACCCATGGCCATATCGGCAAGATCGACGCGAAGACGACGCAGGTGACATGGTGGCCGTTCCCCACGGCGAATGCGCGCGGCCGCCGCATGAACATCGACGATCAGGACCGCATCACGGTGACCCAATATCGTGGCAACAGGGTCGCGGTGGTCGACACCCGGACGATGGAGTTCACCGAACACGAGCTGCCGCCCCGCACGTATCCGTACCGCGCCAACGTCGACAAGAACGGGGAGATCTGGGCCTCGACGATGCATACCGACCGGGTCGTGCGCGTCGATCCCAAGACGGGAGCCACGATGCAGTACCTGATGCCCTCCGACACCAACATGCGCACGGTTTTTGTCGACAACTCGACGACGCCGGTGACGTTCTGGGTCGGCAGCAATCACGATCACCGCCTCGTGAAGGTGGAGCCGCTCGACTAAGCCGCGGGACAAAGTCTTCGTCCCTGGGTGTGCTGCGTCGGTAAGCCCCTACTCGGGCTTCAGCCCGGCGCTGCGCGCGACGACCGCCCAACGCTGCAGCTCGTCCGCGATGTGCGCCTTCAAGTGCGCGGGAGTGCTGGTGGACACGTCCACGGCGAGCTCGGTGACCCGCTCGCGCACCGAGGCATCGTCGATTGCGGCGACGAGATCCTTGTGCAGCCGCGACTGGATCGCACCCGGCACCCTGGCCGGGGCAACGTAGCCCCACCACTGGAGGACGACCATGTCCGGGATGCCAACCTCGGCGAGCGTAGGCACCTCGGGCAGCGCCGCGATGCGCTTCTCGCTGGCGACGGCGATCGCCCTCACCCGCCCGGTGCGCAACATGCCGGCGCCGCTCGCAAGCGTAGCCATGTAGATGTGGACCTGCCCGCTCCCCAGGTCGATGAAGGCGGGCGCTGCGCCCTTGTAGCTCACCTGGTTGAACTTCACCCCGATGCGCATCTGGAACATCTCGGTCATCAGGTGGGTGAACGAACCTATCCCGGTGTGGGCGGCCGGAACCAGGCCAGGCTTCGCCTTGGCGGCCGCGACGAAGTCGGCGACCGATTTTGCCGGCAACGAGGCGTGGATGAAGAGAATTTGCGGGGAGATGCCCACCAAGGTCAGCGGCGCGAAATCGCGCGCGAGATCGTACCCCAGCCCCGCGGTCGTCGCGGGCATGACGACGTGCGAGGCCTCGACAATGGTCAGCGTATAGCCATCGGGACTCGCCTTGGACGCAATGGCCGCGCCGATGGCCCCGCCCGCCCCCGGCCGGTTGTCGATGACAACCTGCTGACCCGAGATTATCGTCAGCCGCTGGGCGACGATGCGGCCGATCGTGTCCGTGCTGCCGCCGGCCGGCCAGGGCACGATCACGCGGATGGGTTTCGTCGGGAAATCCGCCGCCACGACCGGCGGAGCGAGTAAAGCAATCAGACACACATGCCACAGGCAGCGATTCATGCACCCTCCGTCACCGTATTATCATTTTAATAGCAACCCAGTGGAGTATTTCTTCTGCTTGATTTCGGCGCGCGCTTCTCGGTGCCGTTCGCGCTGGCGAGCGTGATCTACCACGCGCCTGCTGGTTCCGGGAGCACCGATTCATTGGTGTCGCGGCGCTGGCGGCCGCACCGGCGCTTCCGCCCTGATGTTCAGTTTATGGACTGGCGAGACGGTCGCCGAGCGAATGCGGCTAAACTCGCACCGTTCAATATCCCTGCGAAACTCTATTTCAGGAGCGAACGATGATACTGGAAGTGGCCATCATGAAGATCAAACCGGAGCTGATCGCGGAGTTCGAAGCGGTGTTTCCCAGGGCCGCGGCGATCTCCGCCAGCGTGCAAGGCTACATCTCGCACGAGCTGCAGCGCTGTGTCGAGACCAAGGGCAAGTACTTCTACATGATCCGGTGGGAAAGCATCGAAGCGCACATGGTGAATTTCCGTCAATCGCCGAAGCGCGACGAGTTTCGCAACATCCTCGGCAAGTTCTGGGCGGAGCCGAACTTCACCGAGCACTTCGAGCCGGTCACGGACGCTAGGATCTGACGCCATGGACACCGGCGTCTGGGTCACCTGGTACGACCTCGCTGAAAGCGGCCGCGACGAGTACTGCGCCTGGCTGCACGGGGCTTTCATGCCGCAGCTCCTGGCGCGCCCCGGCTACCGCTGGGCGGCTCACTACGCCACGGTGGACAAGGGGGTGCGCCGCACCAACGCGCGCGACACCCGCAACAACACGGACGATCCCACGGTGCCGCGCGGCGACCGCTTCCTGCTCCTGGTCGGGGCGGACAACGCGGACGTGTTTGGCAACCCGACGCCCACTGCGTTGCAGGCGCAGCAGCCGGCGCAGGGCAGGAAGATGCTCGCGCTGCGCAGCGGCGAGCGCATGAACATATTCGTCGAGGCGGGACGCGTGGAAGGGCCCGAGGCGAAGGATTATCGCGAGGGGATGCTGCTCGCGCCCTGCATCCAGGTCGGCGCCTACAACTGCCCGTGGCAGGACGAGGAGGAGATGCTGGCCTTCTATTCGCAGTGGCGCATGCCGGCGATGGGGCGAACGACGGGTTGCGTGCGGATCAGGAAGCTCGCATCCGTGGCGGGCTGGGCGAAGCACGGCATCCTCTACGAGTTCATCTCGCTCGAGGCGCGCAACCAGCATTTCATCGGCCACGAGGACGCGCACCCCGACATGAAAGCGTGGGGCGACAAAGTGACGAAGCGTCTCACTCACGCTCCCGGCTCGTCGACCCTCGCAACGCGCCTCTGGCCGGCGATCCAGTGAGATGCTGATCGCTGATTCTCAGGTCCATATCTGGACCCACAACACGCCGCAACGGCCGTGGCGCGAAGGGCAGAACGTGCACCGCCCGGTGCCGCTGGAGGCCGACGACCTCGTGCGCGAGATGGACGCCGCAGGCGTCAACCGCGCGATCCTCGTGCCGCCTTCGCTCGACGCCGATCGCAACGATCTCTCCCTGGACGCGGCGCGGCGCTATCCCAGCCGTTTCGCCGTCATGGGGCGGCTCGACCCGCAAGCGGCAGGCTCCGCCGCGCAGGTCGCAGTCTGGCGCAAGCAGCCCGGCATGCTCGGCCTGCGCTACACCCTCAACCGGCCGCAGTCGTTGGCCGTGCTCCAGGAGGGCAGCCTCGACTGGCTGTGGGACGCCGCCGAGAAGGCCGGCGTGCCCGTCATGATGTCGATCAGGCATACGATGGCGCCGCTCGTCGACCGCATCGCCGAGCGCCGGCCGGGACTGAAGGTCGTGCTCGACCATTTCGGGGTCGGTCACGGCGTATATGACGATGACGCGTTCCGCGATTTCGAGCAGTTTGTCGCCCTAGCGCGCCGGCCCAACGTGGCGGTCAAGGCGAGCGCGCTGCCATGCTTCAGCAAGGCGCCTTACCCGTACCGCCCGCTGCACCCCTACATCCGCCGCGCATACGACGCGTTCGGCCCGCGGCGCATGTTCTGGGGTACGGACTTCTCGCGACTGCCGTGCAGCTATCGCCAGGCGATCACGCTGTTCACCGAGGAGCTGCCGTGGCTTACCGCCGAGGACAAGGACTGGATCATGGGACGCGGCCTGTGCGAGTGGCTGGGCTGGCCCGTCGGGAAGAAGGTGTGAGCAGCGTATGTTGAACGGGTGTTCGACTGGCTCGAGCAGCATGCGCTCAGCGATTTCGCGTCCGCGGCTCGCGCTGTTACTGTCGGCGGTCGCGTCCCTTGCCGCCCTCGGCTCGGCGCCAGTGCTCGCGCAGGCCTATCCGTCGAAAACGATCCGGATGATCCTGCCGTACGCGCCCGGCGGTAGCGTCGACGTCATCGCGCGCGTCATCAGCCCGCGCCTCGCGGAGAGCATCGGCCAGCAGGTCGTGGTGGACAACCGGCCTGGCGCCGCCGGCAACATCGGCACCGAGCTTGCCGCGCGCGCCCCGGCGGACGGCTACACCATCCTGCTGGTGACGATTCCGCTGGTGGTGAACCCGAGCCTGTACTCGAGGGTGCCGTACGACGCGGTCCGCGACTTCGCCCCGGTATCGCTGCTCGCCGCCTCTCCGTTCGTACTCGCGTCCCACCCTTCGCTGCCGGTGCGTACGGTGAAGGAGCTCCTGGCGCTCGCGAGGAAGCAGCCGGGCAAGTTGAACTACGGCTCCGGCGGGGCCGGCACCAACTCACATATCGCCGCGGAGCTGCTTAAATATCTGACATCCACCGATATCGTACACGTGCCGTACAAGGGCGGCGGCCCGGCGCTGATTGGGTTCCTGGGCGGCGAGACGCAGCTGACCTTCCTTGGCGTCGAGCCGCTCATCGCGCACCTGCGCAGCGGCCGGGCGCGCCCGCTGGGAATCACCAGCACCCGGCGCTCGCCGATCCTGCCGGAACTCCCGACCATCGCCGAGGCGGGCGTACCGGGCTACGACTTTACGACGTGGTATGGCGTGTTCGTCCCCTCGGGCACACCGTCGGAGGCTATCGCTGTGCTGAACGAGCATTTCGCGAAGGTGGTGCGCGCGCCCGACATGCTCGAGCGCTTCGGGAAAGACGGCACCGAGGTTATCGCGTCACTGCCCGCCCAGCTCGGCACGCACGTGCAGAACGAGCTCGCGCGCTGGAGCAAAGTCGTGAAGCAGGCGGGGCTGCGCGCCGACTGAGCGCCAGTTCGAGTCTGACCTCATTGGGAGGATTTCCATTGGGAGGATTTGAGCCGTTTCGTTTGACTGGCGCGCCCGGCAGATGAATCCGGGCACTGGGAGGAGCACTGGCCAGTGCCCTGAACCACCCTTCGGGGCATGGCTGGTATACCATCCAGCCACGGAGGACGGGCAATGGGCGCGATCCTGGGTCTCGGCGTGACACACTATCCGCCGCTGTGCGGGCGTGACGAAGATATGGCGCGCATCCTGAGACGAGTTCTGCAGGATCCGGGTCTGCCCGAGCGTTACCGGCGCCCGGAAGGCTGGCCAGGGCCCATGCGCGAAGAGTACGGCACAGACGATGGGCTGGCCGCGGCAGGTCGTCACCGCGCCGCGCTGCTCGAAGGCTTCCGCGACGCGCGCCGGCGGCTCGACGAGTTTGCTCCCGATTGCGTTTTGATCTGGGGGGACGACCAGTACGAGAATTTCAAGGAAGACGTCATTCCCCCTTTCTCGGTGCTTGCGTACGATGCGATCGAGCATCGGCCCTGGGCGGAAGCACGCTGGAAGCAGTACAGGAACGTATGGGGCGAGTCGAGCGACACGACTTTCGCGTACAAAGGACACCGCGCCGCTGCGAAGCACCTGGCGGGGGGGCTTATCGACCGCGGCTTCGACGTGGCCTATGCGTACCGCCCGCTGCATCACCCGCTCGCTCACGCTTTCATGAACACCCTGCTCTATCTCGACTACGATCGCCGGGGTTTCCCCTACCCGGTAGTCCCTTTCTCGATCAATTGTTACGGGCGCAGGACCATCTCCCAGCGCGCCACTGCGGCGAACTTCGCCGACATGCCGGATGAGGATCGATTCGACCCCCCGTCGCCGGCGCCGTGGCGCTGCTTCGACCTCGGTCGCATGGTCGCGCGCGTGCTCTCGGAAAGTCCGTGGCGCGTTGCCCTGATCGCTTCTTCGAGCTGGTCGCACGCGTTCCTGACCCCGAAGCACCAGATGCTTTACCCGGACACGGATGCCGACCGGGCGCTCTACGAGAAGCTGCGCGCCGGCGATTACCAGGGATGGCGCGCGACGCCCCTTGCCGCGATCGAGGAAAGCGGACAGCAGGAGATGTTGAACTGGATGTGCCTGGCAGGCGCGATGGCCGAGCTCGAGCGTCAGCCGGACGCGTCGCGCTTCGTCGAGACCTACATCTTCAATTCGAACAAGTGCTTCGCGGCCTTCAGCGGGTGACGACAGGCGCGACGCATTTCGCACGCCACCGCCAATTGTAACGAAGCGCCGGGATCAGTCCGCTCTGATCCCGGCTTCGCGGATGATGGGTCCCCAGCGCGCGTGCTCGAGCTTGATGAACGCGGCGAATTCCTCCGGCGTATCGCCCACGGGCTCCCCGCCTTGCTCGGCAAACCAGTCGCGCGCCTCGGGCGTTTTCAATATCTTCGCCAGCACGGCGTTCAACTGCGCGACGATTTCGCGCGGGGTGCCCGCGGGGGCAGCGAGCCCCATCCAGCTCAAGTACTCGTATTGAGGCAGGCCGGACTCAGCGACGGTCGGCACGTCCGGGACGCTCGGAACACGCTTCATGCCCGTCACGGCCAGCGCGCGGATCCTCCCCGCTTTGACATGCGGCACCTGCAGGACCGGAGAATCGAAGGTCCAGGTGAGCCGTCCGGCCATGAGATCGAGCACCGCCGCCGCGCCACCCTTGTACGGGACATGCGTCGCATCGATTTTGGCCATGCGCTTGAAAAGTTCAGCTGCCATGTGCGGCGGCGTGCCGCTTCCGGGCGATCCGTAATTGAACTGCCCGGGTTTCTTTTTCACCATGTCGATGAGCTCGCCGACCGTTTTCGCAGGCGTTGCCGGATGCACGGCGAGCAGCAGCGGACTGATGACGAAGCGCGTGATTGGCGCGAAATCGGTGATCGGGTCATAGCCCGGGCGTGCGTACATGTGCGGGTTCAACGCGGCGATGCCTTGGTGGATGATCACGAGCGTATAGCCGTCCTTCGGGCTCTTGGCAGCGGCCTCTGCGCCGATGTTGCCGCCCGCCCCACCCCGGTTATCGACCACGATCGACTTACCGAGCGCTGCAGTGAGGCGCTCTGACACCCAGCGCGCGCGTATATCGGACACGCTCCCGGCAGGACCCGTCACGATCAGCCGGATTGGCTTGGTGGGGTACGTCTGGGCGAACGTGCATGTGGTCCACAACAGACCAAATGCGATGAGCATCCCAAACTTCGGCGACGGCAAGTTCATGCAGAAACCTCGTCCCCTGTGCCTACCAGAAGCTCAACCCCCTTCGAGTAACGGTCACTATAGCGCGGGCGGCTCCAGCAGTTAAATTGGAATCCGGAGTGCGGGCCATGCGCACGTCGCGGCCGAGCATCTCGCCCGTACGCGGATCGTCTCTGGGTCCGGCGCGCCATGGACAGTCGTACCGGTGGCATAGAAATCCGGCAGAGCGCCAGAAATGAAGGAGGCACGCTGCAAGCCTCTGAAAGGGTGGCGCGCTGGCTGGAGGCTCTGTTTGGTGCCGATAGGTTGGCCACCGCTGCGATTGCGCGAACGCGTTGCGACCCCGCAAAGTCCGGCCTATCCTATGGGCGTAAGCGGCGTATCCAGACCGCGTCGTTGGACCGGACATAACCGGGGATCTGTGCGACTTAGGGGGATAACATGGTTACACGTCGTCGAGTTCTACTGTCGCTGGGCGCCGGCGCGCTCGGCACCGGCGCCGCCGCAGCGCTGAATGATGCCGCGGCGGAAACTTTGGCCGACGGGCCATGGAGCAATCAACCCGGCGCCGTCATCCCGCCCTACCAGGTGCCGTCGCGGTTCGAGAGCAACGTCGTGCGCACGGTGGACAATCCGGACAACGTGCCGCGCAATTCGCGCGCGCGCACGCCGCACCACCTGCTCAAAGGCATCATTGTGCCGAACGGGCTGCACTTCACCATCTGCCACGGCGGCGTGCCCGACATCGATCCGGACCAGCATCGCCTCGTCATCCACGGCCTGGTCAAACGACCGCTCGTGTTCACGCTGGCCGCGCTGGAGCGCTACCCGATGGTGTCGCGCATCGGCTTCGTCGAATGCGGCGGCAACAGCGCGCCGCTGTTCTCGAATGTCGCGCTGCAAGAGAGCGTGCAGGCGCTGCACGGACTTGCTTCGTGCTCGGAATGGACCGGCGTGCTGCTGTCGACGCTGCTGCAGGAGGCCGGCGTCGACGCAAAAGCAAAATGGATGATCTGCGAAGGCGCCGACTCGCCGCGCCTGCATCGCAGCGTCCCGCTGACCAAAGGCATGGATGACGCGATGGTCGCGCTCTACCAGAACGGCGAGCGCATCCAGCCGGGCCAGGGCTATCCGATGCGGCTGTGGCTGCCCGGCTACGAAGGCAATATGAACGTCAAATACCTGCGCCGCATCATGCTCACCGAAGAACCGGCGATGAGCGTGTACGAGTCGAAGGTCTACTCGCAGATCCTGCCGAACGGCAAGGCGTTCCGATTTTACTTCCTGCAGGAGGTCAAATCCTTCATCTCGAGTCCGTCGCACGGCATGGTCTTGAAGGAACCCGGCGTCCACGAGATCATGGGCGTCGCGTATTCCGGCACCGGGCGCATCACCAAGGTGATGGTCTCCGCCGACGGCGGCAGAAACTGGACGCAGGCGGATTTGCAGGACCCGGTGCTACCGAAAGCATTTACGCGCTTTCGGCTGGCGTGGAAATGGGACGGCAACCCCGCGATCCTGCAAAGCCGCGCGTGGGACGAAGGCGGCAACGTGCAGCCTCTGCGCGCGGATTTCGTGGCGGTGCGCGGCCAGACTTCACGACCGCCAGCGGTCACCGCATTCCCGAGCCAGCATTTCAATTCGATCACGAGCTGGGCGGTGAGCAGCAGCGGGGAGGTCAAGCATGTCTACGCATAAGCTGATCTTCGCTGCCGCGTTACTGGCCTATGCGCAATGCGTGGCTTCGGCGGATACGCCCAATCTCGGCAAGCCGATCACGCCCGCCGAGCTCGCAGCGTGGAACATCACCGTCATGCCCGACGGCACCGGGCTGCCGCCCGGCTCCGGCACGGCTGCGCAGGGCGCCACGATCTACGCGCAGAAATGCGTCGCCTGCCATGGCGAGGGCGGCCGCGGCGGACTCGCCGTGTTGCTGATCGGCGGCCCGCCCAAGGCGAGCCTCGACGGCGGCAAGACCATCCCGAATTTCTGGCCCTATGCCACGACGCTGTTCGACGTCATCCGCCGCGCGATGCCGTACCAGGCGCCCCGGTCGCTTACCAGCGACGAGGTGTACGCGCTCACTGCCTATCTGCTCGCGGGCAATAAGCTGATAGCCGAAACCGACGTGATGGACGCGCAAACGCTTCCGAAGGTGAGGATGCCGAACGTCGACAATTTCATCACGCGCTTTCCCGACCGGATCTAGATCACCGCTTGCATGAACTCGTGACTGGCGCGCCCGGCAGGATGGATCTGGGCACTGGTGCGAACTCGTTTCGATCCGAGGCGTTTCCGCTCCCAGACCGGAGAGAGTGAAGCGACACAAGCCCGATCATTGCTTTCCCCGGTGTGGCTGGAGCGGTTATCCTAATCGATAGAAACTCGCCTTCCGGCCGGAGACCTGCAGGTGCAGGATCGCTACCGCGAGATTTGCGACGCTTTTCACTGGCAGGTTCCACAGCGCTTCAACATGGCGTGGGAATGCTGCGGGCGCTGGGCGCGCGAGCGCCATCGGCTTGCGCTGTATTACGAAGACGACGCTGGCGTCACCGCTGCATGGACGTACTGGGACCTGCAGCAGAAGGCGAACCGATTGTCGAACGCGCTCAACGCACTCGGCGTCAAGCGCGGCGACCGCGTCGCCATCATTCTGCCACAGCGGCCCGAGACTGCGATCGCGCACATAGCCTGCTACCAGATGGGCGCTATCGCAATGCCGCTATCCGTCCTGTTCGGTCCGGATGCTCTCGAGTACCGGCTCCAGGACAGCGAAGCGGTCGCTGCGCTCGTCGACGCCTCATCGCTGCCGAATCTCACGCAGATACGCGACCGCTTGCCACTGCTCAAGCACGTGATCGGAGCGGCCGGCGCGCAGGAGAGAGACGTGCGTGCGTGGGAGCCGCTTCTCGAAAAATCATCGTCCCATTTCGAGCGCGTGGATACTTCATCCGAGGACCCGGCGCTGCTGATTTACACCAGCGGCACCACAGGGCCGCCGAAGGGTGCGTTGAAACCGCAGCGCGTGCTGCTCGGTAACCTGTCCGGCTTCCGGCATTCCCAGGACCTGTTTCCGCGCGAAGGTGATCTGTTCTGGTCGCCGGCCGACTGGGCGTGGACCGGGGGCCTGATGGACGCGCTCCTGCCGACGCTTTACTACGGCTACCCGATCCTCGGCTATCGCGGCCGCTTCGATCCCGAGAAGGCGTTTTATCTGATGCAGAAATACGCGGTCACCAATACCTTTCTTTTTCCGACCGCGCTCAAGATGATGATGAAATCGGTCGCCGAGCCGCTCGACCGGTACGAACTTGCGTTGCGCGCCATCATGAGCGCGGGCGAAGCGGTCGGCGAAACGGTGTTCGCGTGGAGTCGCGACGCGCTCGGCATCACGATCAACGAGATGTTCGGCCAGACCGAAATCAACTACATCGTCGGCAACTCGCATACACAATGGCCGGCGAAGCCGGGATCGATGGGACGGCCGTATCCGGGGCATCGCGTCGCGGTGCTGAGCGATGACGGCGCGGAGCTACCGCCGGGAGAGATCGGTGACGTGTCGGTCAACCGTTACTGGCGGGATGGCGAGAAGGACGCGGTGTTCTTTATCGAATACTGGAAGAACCCCGACGCAACGAGGAACAAATACAGCGGCGACTGGTGCCGCACCGGCGACCTCGCCAAAATCGACCCTGAGGGCTACCTGTGGTACCAAGGACGGGCGGACGACGTGTTCAAGAGTGCAGGCTACCGCATCGGGCCCTCGGAGATCGAAAACTGCCTTGTCAAGCACGCCGCGGTCGCCAACGCTGCGGTGGTGCCGACTCCGGATGTCGAGCGCGGCAACCTCGTCAAGGCGTTCATCGTGCTTACGGCGGGCGTTACGCCGTCGAAAGAACTCGAAATCGAAATTCAGGAACACGTGCGCGGCAAGCTCGCCCCGTACGAGTATCCGAAAGAAATCGAATTCCTCGACGCGCTGCCGATGACGACGACCGGCAAGGTGCAGCGCCGGGTGCTGCGACTGCGCGAGGAAGAACGCAAGCAGAACCGCCGTTGATCTCCGCCGGCATGACTTCCGACATGCCTGGAGCTACTTTGCCGCAACCCTGGTCCGGCAGGCGTTGGGAAGCCTGTCTGAGCCCCCGGCCAATGCAAAGCCAGGGCATGGTCAGGTGCAATCGACTAACAGTCAGATCGACGCTTTCGAAGCGAGGTACGCGCGCACTATCTCCTCGCCCGTCGCAAACCATACCCCGTCGTGACCCTTGATGTAGGCGAGTGCTTTGTCGAGGGCGCCAATGCGGTGCGGCACGCCGGTCATGAAGGGATGCAGGCAGATCGCCATCACGCGCGCCGATTCCGCGCCTTCGGCATGAAGCACGTCGAACGTATTCCGGATCATCTGGCCGAAATCCTCGCCGGTCGCGAAGCGATAGTAGACCTGCCCTGAGTCGTTGATCTCGTACGAGTACGGCAGATAGACGAGTTCCCTGCCGCCGGCCTTCATGCGATACGGCTGATCGTCGTTCACCCAGTCGGAAACGTAGAGGTAGTCCTCCTCCGCGAGGTAATCGAGTGTGTTCCACGTCTCGGCCAGACCCGACCCGAGCCACCCCACCGGCCGCCTGCCGGTCGCTTCGGTGAGGCGCTTGGTGCAGTAGCGGATCAGCTCGCGCTCCTGCTCCGGCTCGAGCGCCGTCAGCCGCGTGCTGTTCGACTTGTTGTGTCCCATGAACTCCCAGCCGAGCCTCACTGCGTCCTCGATGATCTGCGGATGGTGGTCGCAGATGTCGGCGTTCGTGGTAGCCGTTGCGCGTATGCCGTGCTTCGTGAGCACATCCATCATCCTGAACACGCCGACGCGATTGCCGTAATCGCGCTGTCCCCAAGCCCGCACCGACGGAGCCTTCTGCTCATGCGCTTTCTCCCACGGGTGCCCGGCAAGCGCCGTCTTGAGCGAAAAAAACTCCAGATTCGGGATCACCCAGACAGCGATGCGGGCACCGTTCGGCCAGTTCCATTTCGGCCTGCGGTTGATTGGCACGTACGGGAACGGGCCGTAGTCCATCGCCTGCATGAAATCCTCCGTAACAGTACCTAACAAAATAGGGGAATGCTGCCCTTCATGTCCCCCGCATCAGGGCGCCTGTCGTTAATTTCGATATGCGCTCGTAGTTATTCGAGCTTCGTGCCCGAGCGCTTGATGATGTCGCCCCACTTGGCAAGCTCGGCGCGCATATACGCGGCGAACTGCTCGGGTGTCGATTCGACGGCTTCGACGCCGAGCGTGGCGTAGCGCTCGCCCATGTCGGAGGCGCGCATCGCTTTGCCGAATTCTGCGTGCAGGCGATCGACGATCGGCCGCGGCGTCGCCGCCGGCACGACGACGCCATACCAGCCCGCGAGGTCATAGCCCGGGACGCCGGACTCGGCGATCGTCGGATACTCCGGATAGACCCTCGAGCGGGTAGCGGTCGAAGCCGCGAGCACCCGCAGCCTGCCCGTTTGGACGTAAGGGACAAAAGGCGCCATGTCGGAGAACAGGATCTGGACCTGGCCAGCGATCAGGTCCGGCAGTGCCGCGCCGGCGCCTTTGTACGGGACGTGAACGAGATCGATCTTCGCCAGGTACTTCAGGTATTCGCCGCACAGGTGGAGCGACGAACCGCTGCCCGAGGACGCGTAGTTGAGCTGTCCGGGACGTGCCCGGGCGAGCGCGATCAGCTCGCGCATAGTCCTTGCCGGCACCGACGGGTGCACGGCCAACATGAACGCGGCGGTCGCGACCTGGATCACCGGTGCGACATCGCGCATGAGTTCGTAAGGAAGCTTCGGATAGAGGTTCGGGCTCACCGCGAGCGAGCTGGTCGAGCCGAAGTTGATGGTGTAGCCGTCGGGCGCCGCCCTGACGACGGCTTCAGTACCGATCGTTCCTCCGGCGCCGGCGCGGTTATCCACGACGAACTGCTGCCCGGTGGCAGCCGAGAGCCTTTGCGAGTAGATGCGGCCGAGGATATCAGTCGTCCCGCCGGGCGCGAAGGCAACGATGACACGCACGGGCTTTGCTGGATACGTTTGGGCGGTCGCGCTCGTCGCGACGGCGGTGAGAAGCAGCAAAATGCGCGCCGCGTTCACGTTCAGTTCCGGCATTTGCACTCCTAGTCCGCGGTCGCGCCCGATGCCTTGACCACCGTCGCCCACTTCGCCGTTTCGCTCTTCATGAAGGATGCGAACCACTGTGATGTGTTCGGGGCCGGTTCGGCACCTTCGGCCCCGAAGCGTTCCTTGACGTCCGGCTGCTGCAGTATCGCATTCATTTCCGAGTTCAAGCGCGCGACCATCGCCGAGGACATGCCGGCGGGTCCGAGGAGCCCCCACCACTGGGTAATCTCGTATCCCCGCAACCCGGATTCGGCAATGGTAGGCAGATCCGGAATGAGCGGCGAGCGGCGCGCCCCTGTCACGCCCAGCGCGCGCAGCCGGCTGCCCACCACGAACGGCAGCGCCGGCGGCATCGTCGAGAACATGAGCTGAGTGTGTCCTCCAAGCAAATCTATCAGGGCCGGGCCCGCGCCTTTGTATGGAACGTGAATCATATTCACCTGCGCCATGCTCTTGAAGAGCTCCGCTGCAAGGTGCACGGATCCACCGGCCCCGGCCGATGCGTAATTGAGCTGGCCGGGCTTGGACCGGGCAAACGAGATGAGCTCGCGGACCGACTTGACCGGCAGCGACGGATGCACCACGAGGATGTTGGGCGTGGACCCGTAATAGGCAATGGGCGTGAGATCCTTGAGCGGATCGTACGGCATGCGCTTGTAAAGGCTGGGATTGATCGTCAGGCTGCCCACCGTCCCTACGAGGAGCGTGTGTCCATCGGGCGGCGCCTTGGCCACGAGGTCCGAGCCGATGTTACCGCCGCCCCCTCCGCGGTTGTCGATGACGACCTGCGTCCTCAGACGCTCCGAGAGCCTCTGCGCAGTGATCCGCGCAACGATGTCCGTGCTACCCCCCGGCGCGAAGGGCACGATCACCCGCACCGGCTTGTCGGGGAAACCCTGTGCACCGGCCGGCATGCTCCCCGCGACGCAGAGGCTGGCTACTATGTGGAGTATTGACCTTCGATTCATGAACGCTCGGCGCCGACCCGTTTCTCCATCGCACGGAAAGCGGCGGTCAGCTTGACACCGCCTTCGCGCAGAAAATCCATTGGAGAAACCGTGAACATCCTCGATCCGATGCGCATGTAGTTACCCATGCGATCGACCGCGTCTTCGGTCAGGCGGATCGTGTGGCTCATGTACTTTCCGGCCGCGACGCCACGGGCTGCGATCTCGTCGATCGTCTCGAACACGCCCTTGAAGCCGGCCGGCATTCCCATCGACTGCCAGAGATCCATGTGACCGACATGGATCACGTCGACGCCCGGAACGGCGCACATCGCCTCCAGGTTCCTGATCGCCCCGACCTCCTCGATCATGGCGATGACCAGAAGCTCCCGATTGGCCTCGTGAGCCCACTCGGCGTGCCCGGGCAGGCCCACGGTGTAGTTGCCGGAGCGCCCGCGGTTATAGAAAGTGCGCTCGCCGAGCGGGTGGAAGCGGGTCCACTTCACAATCTCCTTCAGATCGTCCGGGGTGCCGCATCGCGGCATGTGAATGCCCTGCGCGCCCGCGTTCAGGAACCGCAGGACGAAATCCGCATTGCGCGGCAGGCGCACGATCGGAGTGATGTCGAACGCCTCTGCCGCGCGGATACAATGGACGACCTGCTCGTTGTTCATCGGCTCGTGCTCGCAGTCGAAGCTGACAAAGTCGAATCCGACGGCGGCACAGAGCTCGACCAGGTCCGGGGATGGGAAGGCGACGCTCACGCCGATGGCACATTGGTTGGCGGCGAGCTTCGCTTTCGTCCTGTTGGTACGCATGCGCGATTCCTTTCTTTGATAGCAAACCAGGGACGGACCACCGTTCTTGCCGCCTGGACGGAAAAGACATTCAACTCATCCCTCATCCCCAGAAAGCAAAATGGCGCGCCGGACAGGATGAATCTGGGCACTGGCGAGAGGTCTTGATTCTCGACTGACCAGGAAAGACGGGGCCTAAACTTGAGCCCGGCCTAGCCCGGCCCCATTTCGGGTTCTTTTATTTGAGAGCATCCATCACCTGCGGCAACAGCCAATCGGCGAGAACTGCATGCCCGTCGGCTGTCGGGTGAGTCCCGTCCCTTTGAATCAGGTCGGCGGACATTCCGGGAATTCTCCTGATACCACCGACAACGATAACTCGGATTCCTCTTGCCTCCAGACGGCTGCGCAAGCTCGCAACCTGGTTTTCAAAACTTCCCCCCTCCTCTTTTCCCTGGCGGGCATTCGGGGCGCCCACCTGGAGAATAACCACTCGCGTTCCCTGCGGTACCGCGCTCTCCATGCGGTTTTGCATGTTCTGCAACGTGTCACCATTGATACCCTGATTGACAACAGTGACGTTGATCCCCTTTGAGCGGAGCAGGGCTTCCAGGCGTGCCGGATAGGCTTCCTGGGCAGAAACACCTTTGCCCTGCGTAATGCTCGCACCAAAAGCCACGACTTGGGCATAGGCTCCGGAAACGCCTCCGATCGCGCAAGTGCACGCAAGCATGAATACAACGATAGGACGCTCGAAGATATGTTGTTTCATGCGAAATCCTGCCGACAGAATCAAGAATGATAAACGCGATTTTGCAGTGGATAGGAATTTCAAACGCCCGTTTATAGCCTCGGGAAATCGAGCCTGGCACGAGCCTGACCCCAGACGTCCCATCTTTGCGGGACGGGTAACAGTATTCTTGCCGATCCCCGCAGATAGCATTCGCTGAAGATGTGTCTGCCTGTCGACTTGCAATTACGGGGGTAGCATAGCCCCATTGCGAAAGGGAGGATCCGATGAGCGAATTCGCTGGCAGGGTCGTGCTGGTCACTGGCTGTGCGCGAGCGCGCGGGATTGGCCGCGCGATCGCGGTCGCCTTTGCCCGCGCGGGTGCCGACGTCGTCGTGACGGACGTGGCGGCAGGCGGGACACGCAACGAGAACGAGGAGGGCCTCGAGGAAATACGCCTCGTGTGGAAGGGCCTCGATAGCCTCGCCGGGGAGATCAAGAGCCTCGGGCGTCGCGTTCTTACGCTGGTCGGAGACGTGAGCCGCGCTGCTGACGCCGAGCGCTTTGTCGCGGACGCGCTCGCGCAGCTCGGCCGGATCGACGTGCTCGTCAACAACGCCGCCGCCCCCCACGGTGCCGATCGTCGCCTGCTCTGGGAAATCCCCGAGGAAGCGTGGGATCTGGTGATCGACGTCAATCTCAAGGGCACGTTCCTGATGAGCCGCGCCGTGATCCCTCATATGCTCGAGCGCGGCAGCGGGCGGATCATCAGCATGGCCTCGGTGTCGGGTAAGCGGGGGACTGCCCGCCGCGGCGCCTACACAGCGTCGAAGTTCGGCGTGATCGGCCTGACCCAGGTCATGGCCCAGGAGCTGGGAGCCCACGGCATCACGGTCAATGCGATCTGCCCTGGCAGCGTCGACACGAGCCGACGCGAATCAACCTCCCGGCGCGAGCGGGCCCTCGCCGAGCGCGACCCCAACGCCGCGGTGCTGTCTCTTCCTCCCACGGGCCGCGTCGCGCGTCCTGACGACATCGCCCGCCTGGCGCTGTTCTTCGCGTCAGAGGCAAGCGACCACATCACAGGTCAAGCCTGGAACGTCGATGGGGGGACGGTGATGCACTGAATGCCGGGTGGTGCGACTGCCGGCGCACCTCGCCACACCGGCGATAACGCTGCCGAGGATCGCGGCTTGAATAACGGAATGTTTCGCAGCAAAGAAAAACGGCTTGCGGTGTCACGCACCACAAGCCGTTGAGGTAGAACTGAAATTGTGGCGCGCCATCTTTTAGGTTATCGCGGTCACCGGAACGCCACCGACGCCCGCATCTTCGAAGTGAGGAGTGCTTGACCCGCGTGAGACCCCACCTAGCCGTTGCGCTGAGCTTGCGCCGAACTCTGGAAGTTGATGCTAATGCGAGGACTCGCGATGGTGGGGTCCTTCGGCACGCTGTGTATCCAGTCTTGTTGAGATCGGCCGCCCATCACAACGAGATCGCCCGAAGCGGGTTTGAAAACGACCGAACGACCTCCCGCCCGAGGCTTGATCAGGAATCGGCGTTGCGCTCCCAGGGTGAGGACCGGAACAATGCATTCAGGTCGTCGACAAGAAAAGTGATCACGATGCCAGCCGGTGCTGTCGTGTCCGTCGCGGTAAAGGTTCAGCCACAAGCTGTCGTATGTAACACCGTAGTGATGCGACAAGGCTCGCGCGGCCTCGAAAAGCATCGGCTCCGGGACATCGCGCACGTCGTGGTATTGCGCGGTCAGCCTTGGCTCGCGAAGGACTTTATCGAACATGCGCCGCTCATGTTGTAGCCAAGGTACTGACACCGTCATTTGGCTAAGCAGAACGTGGGCGCCGGACAGCCAATTGGGTACGACTTCGACCCAGGAGTATTCGTCAAGAGCAACTCGCTTCGCTGTGCGGAAGCATGCATCCAGCCCGAGCGAGGACACCCCTGACGTAAACAGGTCGTCTTGTTGTCCGAGTGACACCTGTAACGTCAATGCGCTCATGCCAATCGAAGCCTTCGTCATCGGGTGACGCCACTCCGCGAGGAAGATGTAAAAGTACTGCTGACACGAGACCGGCGCCCGCAGATACACCCGCCCAAAGAAGCGGTCTGCAATTAAACGGCGAGGAGCACGAGTCCCGCTACCAGAATCTTTATGAATCGACCACCTACTATGCGGGCTGGGCCGGCCGCGAGGTGCAAGAATAGGTATGGTTGCTGAATCCGATGCGTTGCTACACGACAGCTCGACGAAGCAGACCCGCTGGCGCCTGTGTCCAATGTCGTCGCGACATTCTTGCGGTACTATCCACTCTATCGATAGATAGGGGCATGTCAATGGATAACGCTTGCTGTCAACCTCTACCTATTGATCGACAGCCCTAAATGCGGTGAGGACTTTTGGTGCGAAGCCGATGTTCCGGCAACTGGCCTTAACCGGTGACGACGCACTTGATGCAGCGGCAATGTGGATGTCCAGCCGCCGACACGCGCGCTAGTAGAGCGAAATAGAGTTCATGTCCGACCTCCATACACATCCGCTGCTGATCACCGACACCTTAGCGGTGTGGGATGTCATGTGCGCCGGGGCGTGCCGGCACAAGAGCGCAGAAGAGTGCGCTTGCGAAACGTCTATCGTTTTTCCGTACCGCGGCGTGTATGTCCGTCATGTCGGCCGCACAGAGACGATCGCCGAGGCCAACCATGTCATCTTCTTTAACAAGGATGAGCCCTATCGGGTAAGTCATCCAATTGCGGGCGGCGACTCGAATTTGTCTGTGCGTGTAACCAGCACCGCGCTCCAGGAATTGGCACCCGCAGGGTACCTTCAAGGCGACAGTCGCGTGTGTTTCAATCGAGCGAGCCTACGCGTGGATGCTCGCGCGCAGGCGCTCGCGGCCCTAGTCCGCCATCAACTGGAGCACGGGGTGATCGAGACCCTTGAAGCGGAAACGCTCACCCTCACACTTGTTCGGCGTGCACTAGGGGAGCACACGTCGCACGCGTCGTCCGCGACGACCGGGCGTCAGAAACTCGTGGACCGGGCGAAGCTCGCCCTTGCCTCGGACCTCGATCGACGATGGACTCTTGCGGAGATTGCCGCTGAGATTGGCGGAGTCTCGCCAGTGTATCTGACCCAGATGTTCCAACAAGTCGAGGGACTCCCGCTTTATCGCTACCAGTTGCAACTGCGTCTTGCACGCGCACTCGACCTGCTGGCGAAGTCCGCTGACTTGACCAGGCTGGGGCTTGATCTCGGCTTTTCGAGCTATAGCCATTTCAGCGCCGCGTTCAAGCGAGCCTACGCGCAGACGCCGGCGGAGTTTCAGCGCTCTGCACAGACGCGCTAAAGATCTTGGTAGAACGACTAGGATTTTTGCGCTCCTATTACGTTGGACTGGACGCAGAGTGAAGAGAGAAGCGAATCATGAGTACTTGTGCGGCCTGCGAGTCGCCGCTTCAAGGTGGATCGTTGCGTGTGCTCGTCAACGGTCAGAGGATAGATGTGTGTTCGCTCGCTGCGCCCTCGCCTTGAGTGACGCGGGGCGACAGCATCCACGACGAGCCCCTTCCGGACAGTTCGAGTAACCGATGTGTACTGAGTAGCCCTCATCACCGCACCGACGCCAGATTGCCCGCATCGAGAAGGTGGTAGACGGTATCAATCGAGCAAGTCGACGCGATCATTTCTAGTCCGTTACGACGCACGCCGGCACTTACTAGTTGCTAAAGATTTCGATAGCGCGTGCCCGTAGCTGTCGTCTACTCTAATCGAATCTGTCTTGCGTCGCGCGGCCCGCGTCTACATCTTCGACGCGACGGTGTGTAAATCGTCCTCTAAACGATATGTACCGTCGCTTCAGAAAGATCTCGGGCTCTGAAAACGCGGTTGAGGAACGTCTAGCCGAGGTTTTAGATCATGAATCAGGTCGAAAAAGCGAAGCAGTTTGCCAATCTTCACGTCAAAGGCACTCCAGTCATTCTGTACAACGCTTGGGACCCGGGAAGCGCCAAAGCCCTCGTTGCCGCAGGTGCACGAGCTGTGGCAACGAGCAGTTGGTCGGTCGCGGCAGCCCAAGGATACAGCGATGGCGAAGCAATTCCGTTGTCCTTGGTTGAACAGATCATAGGTCGAATCACGGCGAGCGTCGCTATACCCGTAACCGTGGACTTCGAAGGCGGCTATAGCGACGATGACGGACAACTCGCGGCAAACGTGGGGAGGTTGCTCGATCTCGGCGTCATTGGCATCAACTTTGAGGATCGAGTGGTCAAGGGCAAGGGCCTCTATGCCATCGATCGCCAAGCAGCGCGCATCGCCGCGATCCGCGAAGTAGCGAAGCAGAAGAACGTACCGCTCTTTATCAACGCGCGCACGGATGTGTTCCTAGGCCACGGCAATGACGTTGGGGATGCGCTGAGGCGCGCAAAGGCGTACGCCACTGCAGGTGCCTCGGGCTTCTTCATTCCTGGACTCACCGAGCCCACCGAAATCCGTCGCATTGCCATAGAAGCGACTCTCCCTGTGAACGTGATGGTGATGGAAGGGGTGCCTTCGAACGACAAACTCGCGAAGCTCGGTGTTGCGCGGGTGAGCTATGGACCGATTCCTTACGT
>DATFWO010000414.1:0-4624 GCA_035259205.1 Burkholderiales bacterium
TGACTTTAGTATTCTTGCTCATCGCGCCCGAGTACGCTGCCAAGGCAATTGCGCCGCGCCTCGCAGGTCTTCTTCGCAGCGCGCTTGAGTTGGTCCGCCCGGCGGCGGGAGTGAGCGAGGAGCACGTGCAGGAGATCGACATGCAAACGACGCTGCATGTGACGGAGCTGCTTGGGGTTGCCGAGGACGCACGCATGGAAGGACGACATAGCCGCGTCAATCCCGACCGGGTGATTGACGCCGCCGCAACACTCCGGCGCCTCGTGTATCGTTTGAGTGGGATCGTTACCGCGCGTCTGCTACATCCGCAGCCTGCGCTTCCGGCGGAATTCCAAGCAGCGCGCGTGGCGTGCGAAACCGCGCTGCATCAGTCTCTGCAATCGTGGCTCGAGGTGCTACAAGATGCGCCTGGTCCTGACCGCCTCCGCATCACCGAAGTAGCGGCCCGTTTCACGCCGGATCATCTGACACTCCCTCTGGAAAAACTGCGCGAGCATCTCTCCACGTCGGGGTTACGGGAACTCGCTTCCTGGCCGACGGGGGCACGGAGCGCCCTTCTCGCGGAAATTGAGTCTTATCGCCGGCTCGTGGTACTGATGACCGAGTTGAATCAACAATTGGCGGAGATTCCGGCGGCGGCACGCTGAAGCCTTGCTATTGCAAGCATGTGATTGCGTCGCCGCACGGGACTGGACGACGTCGCGGCAGAAGGATGCGGTAAGGAACTCAACAAAGGAGACCTGAAAATGGCGACAGAAACCGAAGCGATATATCGGCAAAGGTCGTCACCATCGCTGCCGCGCGGGAACTTCAAGAGACGTACGCCTTCGGAAAAATTGATCATAACAGCGAGCACACTCAATAACATCCCGGAAAGGCAGCGCGAACGCCAATATCCGAGTTTCGGCAATCTACTTCTCGAGCTCTTTCTTTCGATCGTCTTACTGGCTGGATGCGCGGAAATGCCGGTGTCGATGCGGGCGCCGTACAGCGCGGCCTCACCTTTATACTCGGCTTCTTGGCAGCCTCCGCCCACAGTCACGGTTAACCGCCTCCCAATGGTGGCCAACCGCAGGATAGCGGTCCCGGTGGATCCCGACGCTGTCTACGGCCTCGCCGATCTCATCGATTTCGCCCACCGTACGAACCCGGAGACCCGGCGGGCGTGGGAAGAGGCGCGGGCTGCCGCCGCGCAGGTGGCGCGCGCCGAGGCAGCATACTACCCCACGCTTTTTTTTATGGCTGTCGGCGGCACCTCGCGCGTCGCCGACCAGACATCTAAGGGCACGATCACGGTCGAGGGGCCGGGCGTTAACCCGCAACTACAGCTCGAGTGGATCCTGCTCGATTTCGGCCGCCGCCGCTCCAGTGTTGAGCGCCGTGCCCAGGAACTCTTTCAAGCCAATTTCGCGTTCAACCGCAAGCTCCAGGAAGTCGCCTACGCTGTGTCACGGAACTACTTCAGCCTCGACGCCAGTCGGGCACGCGTGACAGCGGCGCGCGCGACGCTGGAATCAGCGGTTGCGGTGGAGGAGGCGGTAGGCGCGCGCGTGGAGGAAGGGTTGGCCACGCGCCCCGACTTCCTGCTCGCCCGACAGGAGCGGGCGCGCGCAGCATTCGAGTTGGAAGATGCACGGGGTGCCGTAGACGATGCGCAAGCCGCCCTCGCCGACAGCCTCGGCATTGCGCCCACCGCGCTCATGCGCGTCGCCGATCTCTCGGCTTTGGCCCTTCCCACCGGGCTCGCGGACTCCGTCGAGCAGATCATCGACCGGACGCTCAGTCGCCGGCCTGACCTGGCCTCGCAGCTCGCTGCCTTGCGTGCCCGTGAAGCGGAAGAGCGGCGCGCGGTAGCGGAGTTCTGGCCACGATTGTCGTTTGCGGGGTCGGCTGGCCAGGCGGTTCAGCGCTATCGTGCCGGGCCGCCCTTCGGCACATTCAATCTGAATGAGACGGAGTACCGGGCTGGTCTCAACTTGGAGTGGAAGCTCTTCGATGGCTTAGAGCGCAACAACGCGCTCCGCGAGGCGAGCGCGTTGCGCGAGGCTGCGGAGGCCGAACTGGCTGCGCTCGAGCTGAAGGCGATTCGCGAAGTGTGGAAGGCCTACTCGGACGTGAAGACGGCGCTTCGCAAGCACGAGTACGCGCTCGCTCTGCTCGTCGCTTCCCAGGAGGCGTACGAGTCCACGCTGGAGTCTTACCGCTCAGCGGGTCTGTCGACAGTGATCGATCTGCTGGCGGCCCAACGCGACCTGGCCCGCGCCCGGACCACCGATATCCAGAGCCGCGCTGAGCTGCTGACCGCCGCCGCCGCCTTGACATTCGCCGCCGGCGATTGATTCTACGGAGTGTTAGTCGGGATTAGTCATGCGACGAGGAAAAGCGAGTACACACTATAAGTGGTGTTCCAGCCGTTCAACCCCCTCCTTTGTCCTCCCCCGTGTGCACGGGGGAGGAGGTCCGGATGGTTGTCGTTCTGATGATTTGAACGGTTTGAACTCCGGTCCGTCGGCCGCGTCCGATCAGGGTGCGCGAGCTTCGATGTGCCAAATTTTTCACTGCGTGAGCATTGCCGCGTTGGTTTTCGTTGTTGCGGGCTGTGATCCCATAGTGAACCTCGGAGGGACCTTCTTCCCGGGCTGGATGGTTGCCATCCTTATCGGCAGTGCTCTCACCGTCGCAATTCGCTATGTCTTCGTTTTCACCCGGCTGGAAGGACATGTGGGTCCGTTAGCGCTGATCTACACCAGCCTCGGGCTGCTCCTGAGTATCGTGAGCTGGCTTATCCTGTATCGGAGTTGACCGATGGATAATGAACATGATTATTCGAGACTCCATATCATTGGCCGCACCATTGGCGTCGTGATAGTCATAGGCGCGGTGGCGGCAACCATTTACGCATTCCGCGTAAATTTCGTGAATCCGCGCACCGATGACGCTGCGGTCCGCGCAAACGTCGTCGGCATCGCGCCGCAGGTGAGCGGCCCCATCGTCGATCTGCGCGTGACAGATAATCAGCAAGTAAAGGAAGGAGACCTGCTCTTTACGATCGACTGTCGCCCGTACGAGGCGCGACTTGCCCGCGCTCGTGCCGACCAGGCGCTCGCAGTGAAAGAAGTTGAGGCGCAACGAAAGCTGATTGCCTCTACCGCTTCCGAGACCGGACGCCGCGAGGCAAGCCTGGCCGCGTCGACAGCCGAAATCAGCCGCGCTGAGGAAGAGCGCGAGGCCGCAGCAGCGGCGATGGCCAAGCTCCAGGCGGAGGCAGCGTACGCGGAAGACTACCTGCAGCGTGTCGAGCGCCTAGTGGACCGCCAGTTCGTGACCACCGATAAAGTGGCGGAGGCCCGCAGTCGCCGAGATGCGACCGCGGCGGCGGTGCAGGAAGCGCGACGCCGCGTTCGCGCCGCTGAGGCCGCGGTCAAACAAGGCGTGGCCACGCGCCAGGGGGCGGCTCGCGCCGTGGAGCAATCCCGCTACGATGTATCCCGCGCACAAGACCTCCTGGCCCAGTTCGGCGATCTCAACGCCCGCATCCAGGCGGCCGAGGCGAGCGTGCGTGCCGCCGAACTCGACGTGGGCTACTGCCGAGTCACTGCCCCCTTCGATGCCTACGTGACGAATCTCAACATCGCCGTCGGCGAGTACGCGCGACAGGGGCAGCAGATCTTCGCGCTTGTGGACAACCGCGCCTGGTACGTCCTCGCCAACTTCCGTGAGACCTACATGTCGTCCATCCAGCCGGGCATGCAGGCGGACGTGTACCTTCTCAGCTATCCGGGCCGGCGGTTCCGCGGAGTTGTGCAGGGAATTGGCTGGGCCAACAAGCCTCAGGATGGGGCGACGGTGGGCGTGCTGCCGGAAGTACAGCAAACGCTGAACTGGGTGCGCCTCGCCAACAGGTTCCAGGTCCGCGTGCGACTCGAGGAGCATGACCCGCAGCGCCCGTTCCGGATGGGCACGACGGCCGTCGTAACCGTCCTCGGTTTTCCGTCCGGGAGGTCCTTGGCCTCTCCGCCGCGGTGAACGATCGCGTTTGAAAGGAACAGTGCCTGATGTTCCCGCAGGAACGGATACTGTTGCCCAACCTTCTTCGCTCAATTTATCATAATTTGTAGATGGTTGCAGTTGATCCATAAAGACCGGCTTGCACCGCTCGAAAACGCGCCGTTTTGGGGTACACGCCACAATCATGCAAAAGTTATCGCTAACGTATTACCCGCATAATTCACACCAGCTTGCCCCTGCCATATTTTGCGTGTAATACCCTAAACCTACTGGGGCGTGTTCCCATTTTTCCGGTCAGGCTTCTAGCAGAGCCCGGTGTGAAGTGGCCATATGTTTCAACAGGTTCCACCGCCCCGCCTTGTAGTACGAGCGCAAGAGCAAGATAGCCTCGGCACTGGCACGACACCAGAAAATGCTCGCTCCTTTCAAGCGCAGGTTGACAACACGGCGCACGGTACTTTCGATGGCGCCGCTGCCGATCGGCAGCTTCAGGGCCATCAGCTTCGCATAGGCCATACGACTCTGGTTCTTGATAAGATATTCGCGATGCGTGCGGATCGCCTTACTATTGCGACCGCGGCAGAGGCTCCGCACCGCCGCAATGACCTGGTCCACC